>CAZKEX010000198.1:0-8535 GCA_964551895.1 uncultured Caldilineaceae bacterium
CGGATTTCTTGAAGAAAATCCGTTAAAATCCGTCAAATCCGTCCGATCCGTGTTCTATTTTTTCGCGGCCATGACCGGCTGTTTTTTGGGTAAACAAAAAGGAGAGGCCTGAACGAGTCAGACCTCTCCTCTTTTGGCGAATTTCTTAAACGATCAAAGAGCGTTTAGAAGACACCGGGGTAGGGTGCGCAAGGTGCGCAGATGCCTAGAGCTTGGTGACCTCGGCAGCGGCGGGACCCTTCTTGCCCTGCTCGATCGCGAACTCAACGCGGTCACCCTCGGCCAGGGTTCGGAAACCGCTGGACAGGATAGCGCTGTGATGCACGAAGACGTCATTGGAGCCGGAATCCGGGGCAATGAAACCAAAGCCCTTCTGATCGCTGAACCACTTCACGGTGCCCTTAACTTTGTCACTCATTGGGAAACTTCCTTTCTTGATTGGATCTTTACTACAGACTATAGACGGTACAAGGTGTGGTCGTTCCCCAACTGCTAAACAATAAGCCGCCCGATGTAGATCCGAGCGGCTGACTTGCGTTAGTCGTACAGAACTTACACGATCTTGTAAGCTTCATTATGAACGAACTCGATCTAAATGTCAAGCGGAGAATGCGCTGAAAAACAGAAGCGTTGGATCTTTGAATTGCCTCTATTCCGGCGGCCATTTGTACCCGCAGACTTGGCAGCGCATCTCTTGCATTGGTGTCCACCGGGCGATATAAAGGGTGGTCCCAAGAATGTATAGGGCCAATACAAGGGCGATGGCGGCAAGGAAGAGGGAGAACAGGTCCATAAAGGCATCCTGGCCGCTCAGGTTGATAAAGACCGCCAAAACCCCCACGACCAGGGCCCCTATGCCTGCCACCAGGCCATAGGAGATACGCCAGGTCCCCACAGTGGCGCCGCTTTTGGGATCTTGGCGACGGTTTTCCAACACCCCCCGGGCTTGGCCACATTCTGGACAGACAACCATTTCAGACATCGTGGATCACTCCTTTTGCATGGCGCAGCCAAACGATGGGGCGAAAGGATCTTGGTTCTGTTGGCCGCTATTCGTCTTCCCAAAGGGGCAGGGTGACAGTAAATGTGGTGCCCTGGCCCGGTATACTCTCAAACCAGATCTGCCCGCCGTGGAGTTCTACCAGGTGCCGGGTGATGTGCAGCCCCAGCCCAGCCCCGCTGGCGTTGGCCAGTTGGGCCGAGGAGGCCCGAAAGAAGCGGCTGAACATACGCTCCTTGTCTTCCTGGGGGATGCCCACACCCGTATCTTGGATCTCAATTTGGACAAACCCTGGCCTGTCCGATAGCCGTAAATAGACAGAAATTTTGCCGCCCTGGGGGGTATATTTGCTGGCATTGCCGATCAAATTGGACAGGATCTGGAAGGTGCGGGTTTCGTCGATCATGGCCGGGTTGAGGTCTTCTTCCAAATAGGCGGTGAGATCCTGGTCCCGGCTCTGGTAGATGGGGTGCAGCTCCAGGATAACGCGTTTGATCAGTGGGGCCAAGTCCACTGGGTTGAGGACCAACTCGATGTGGCCGGACTCGATCATGGTGACGTCGAGCAGGTTGTTGGTGATGTCCAGAAGCCGACGAGCGCTGCCCAGGACGATGTTGAGAAACTCAGTCTGCTCATCGTTCAGGGAGCCGAACAGTCCATCCAGAAGCAGATCGACGTAGCCTGTGATGGCGGCCAGGGGGGTGCGCAGTTCGTGGGCGGCGATGGAGACGAACTGGGATTTGGTCCGGGTGGCGTGGGCCAGTTCGGCGTTGGCGATGGTCAGATCTTGGCTGTGCTGTTGTAGTTGATCTTTGGTCAGCAGGAGCTCATTGCGGGTCTGCACGATCTGCTGGTGTTGGAGACCGCTGGCGCTGGTGTCCTCCACGATAAAGAGCAGACCCAGAATGGTTGAATCGGTCTGGTGGCGATAGGGGCGCACGGTTACGTCCAAATAGCGGATGGCCGGATCCGACTCTTGACCGCTCTCTGGGTGGTTCCCCTGTGTACGGTTGATCCAGCGCAGATCCAGGGCCGGCAGCATTTCACCCAGGATCGAGGCGACCTCCAGTTCGTAGCTGGTCAACTCCGGGATGATCTGCCAGATGCTCTGGCCGATAAAGGGCGGCGGGCCGATCTGGTCCAGGCCATTCTCCACAAGAAGCTGTTTGTGGAGAACCGCGGCCATGACCTCTGTGTCGCCCTTGCCGTTCATGATGATCTGGTCCAGATCCGTGATGAAAACGGCAATACGTCGGGCCTGCAAGATCTGGTCGTAGCCTGCTGAATCGATCTGGAATCTGTTGTCCACAACGTCTATTCCTCGCGGGGAGAAGGGTGCTGGGTGTTGGGTGTTGGGTGTTGGGTGAATCTGCACACGCAACACAGGTCACTGAATCAATATACTGCCCAGGGTGCGGAAGATCTCCTCGACGCCTTGGCCGGTCTTGGCGCTGGTGAAGATCGGCGAAGTGCCCAGTTCTTCGGCCAGGGCGACGATTTCGGCCTCGTCGATGCGCTGTTCGTCCCGCAGATCCATCTTGTTGGCGGCCAATATCAACTTGGGATCTTCGATCTGTTCCCGCAGATCCTGGGCATAGGCGCGCAGATTTGCCAGGGTCTCCGGGCGGGTCAGGTCGCAGACCAGGATGGCCCCGGCGGAGCCGCGCAAATAGCTGGTCCGGATATGGTTGAAGTCCTCACTGCCGGCCAGATCCCACAGCATCATGGTCAGTTCCGCCACGCCGTCGTCGGTGATCACGGCGACGGTCTTGCGGCTCACTTTGACGCCGATGGTGCTGATATATTTGTCATCAAAGAGATCGTAGACAAACTTGCGCACCAAGCTGGTCTTGCCAACGGCAAAATCGCCCAGCAGGCAGATCTTTTTGCTATAGGTGGCTGTGGGCCGGATACCAGACGAGATTGGGCTGTTCATATCAAGCGGTCTTTCGTGGCGTAACGAACTGATGATGGCGCCGATGACAGGTCATGCTGTGTGGACAATCAGCCACACGATCAGCCAGACCGTTACGGCCAGCAGGGCCAGCCAGGTGATCCAGGCCAGGATGTACACGGTTGAGATGGGGCTCTTTTCGCCTGCGCCGGATGACGGGTTCTGAGTGATTGTGGTTTCGGTCGATTTGGGCTGGATGAAAGTCTGGAGGGGGGCCAGGCTGTGGTCGATCTGGCGCAGGGCGGCGCTGTTGCCGTTATAGGCCTGCAACAGATCTTTGTTGGCAAGATTAAATGCCTGCACACAGTGGCGCAGTTGGGCGCGAAACCCTGCCGGCTCCACCCCGTCTATCACCACGGCGATGTAGGCATGGCGACCCGTCTCCAGCAAGATGCTGGCATCCCCATATTGGATCTCATCCAGATCCGCGCCTTCCCGTTCCGATGCTTCCGTGCCAAAGGCGTCGCGCACAAATTCGGAAATGGCCGTCAACATGCCGCTGATGATGTCCGAGTCGCCCTGGGTATTCTCCCCGGCGGTCGTTGCAGCGGAAATATGGTGCAACAGCAGGCCGCTCTCCCGGTGGATCAGGAAGATCTCGCTGATCTCAAAGGGCAGCACGTCCCGCAACATCACATCCGCGCCGGAGACGCCGCTGACCTGGGCCTGGATGCGCCGGGCCACGCTGCTGGGGCTGATGGTGCGACGCATACGGGCGTCGATGGTGCGGGCCAGATCCCGCATGGCCTCGGTGACGGCCCGCACCACCAGTTGGCCGATGATGGGGTAGAGGGCCTCGATCATCTCGTCCCGGGAGTCCTGGATGCTGCGCTTGATGGCCGGCCCCAGGATCGGGTTGACCCGCTCGATCAGGGCCTCATCGTTGTGGATCTGGGCGGAGAGATCGTCGACCTGGGTGGACAACGCCGCCACCTGGGCCCGGTCGTCCCCAAGCAGCAGGCCGCGCAGGACATCCATGGCATCCTGCTCGGTCTGCCCATTTGGGGCGTGGGCTTGAGGTTGGGGTTGGTGATCCGCCACTGCCATGTCCTTGACGCTAATACAAAAATTGTTTAACCGCAGAGAACACAGAGGTTTCGCAGAGGGCGCGGAGAAAAAGATTTGGTCTTCTCCGCGCCCTCTGCGCACCTTCCCCGCCCTCTGCGGTTAAATGCCCTTCGCCGTGTACTCATTTGGTCGTCGTTCCCTTTTCCGCGGCCAGCAGATCGGAGAGGAGGTTGCCCAGGGAGCCCCCGGCCTTGATCTGGTTGCCCAGTTCGATGAAGAGTTCGCCCAGGGCGCCGCGCTCCATCTTGTCCGTGGTCAACTGCTGGGCGGTGGATCGCAGTTCGCTGCGCAGGGTTTCGTCCCCGTCCCGCTGCTCTTGGCGCAGGGTCTGTATGCGCTTGCTCTGCTCCTGTTCTTGGCTGGCCAACTGCTCGGATAGCCGGGCAATCTCCTGTTGAAGCCGCTCCATGTCCCGGCTCATGTCCTGGAAGCGCTGGCCCTGTTCCCGCAGATAGGGACCGACGATCAGTTCTCGCACACGGTCGATCTGTTGCTCGGATCCTATGGCCAGGGCGGGTTGTTTGGTTTCGGTGGTCATTTCTTTCTCCTGGAGATCAATATGGGTGATGGGGTCGGCAGGGAATAGGGGTTGGGCGGTTGGGCGGTTGGGAGATTGAGAGATTGGGAGATTGGGAGATTGCCACGATCTAATCTCCTAATCTCCCAATCGCTCAATCTCCCAATCGCCTAACCTCTAGCCAGAGATCTGATGAACGCGACAATAGACAGATCCGGCCATGGGTCGGTTGCGGCAGGGATTGCCTGTTTTGGTCTGGGCGGGACAAAAGCCCCCGGCTTCTTCTACGATGCTTCTGCCTACCTGAGGCAAACTTTGCGTCTGCGTCGGGATTTCGTCCTCAACCAGCGCCAGCAGATCGGTGAAGGCGGCATGGAAGCCTGCCACGATTTGGGCTGGGTCCGGGACCAACCCTGTGTCCGTGGCAATGCCCAGGGTGACGGTGCCGTTGTAGCTGAAGATACTGATGCCCATGCCCAGCCGCCCGGATTGGGGCACCCAAAAGAGGATCTTTTCGATGGGGCTGCCCGTAAAATAGAGGGGCTGCTGGGGGCCGGGCACGTTGGTGAGGACGGTGGTGGCCTTGCTGGCGAAGAACTGCACGGCCTGGGATTCGACCGGGCCGGGCATACGCCCCAGGGCTTGCAGGATGCCGTAGGCCACCATGGCCTGGGAGGACCTCTTGAGAGCATCCATACGCTGCTTGACCTCTTTGAGCCGGGCTTTGGTGGCGGCAATCCCCACGGGCAGAGAGAGGAAGACCAGGGCGAAGTTGTTGCCCAGTTCCCCGGCCTTGCCCGGTGGCCGCAGGTTGACCGGGATGGCCGCCCGCACCTCCACCCCTTCGGCAGATTCGCCCCGGCCTTGGATATAGCTGCGCAGGGCAGCCGTGGCCGCGGCCATCAACACATCGTTGACCGTGGCCCCTGTGGCCTTGCCGATGCGTTTGACATCCACCAGGGCGACGGGCTGGGACCAGGCCACGCTCTTGGCCACCCCCAACTTGCCCTTGAACACGGTTTTGGGCTCCGAGGGCATGAGGGCCAGCTTGGCCAACTCTGCCGCGCTGTCTGTGGTCAGCTCCACCGCCAGCCGGGTCAGGCCCAGGCCATAAAAGGGGTTGCCCAGGGTGCGGGACCCTTCGTTCAACAACGCCCGGCCCAGGCCCACAGCGGTGCGGGTGCGGGATCGCAGCAGGCGCAGCAAGGGGGGCAGATCCCTGCGCGCATCCCTGGGTGAGGAGCGGCGGCTGGGTTCTGTGCCGTTTTCCGGGGCGTCGGGCTGCTCGTCGGTCAGGGACAGAAAGACCTGCATCAAGGCCATGCCGTCGGCGATACAGTGGTGCAGACGGGTGAAGACCACCGTGCCGTTGTCGATGGGCTGGCCGTGTTGGTCATTGCCGCGATAGTTTTCGATCACATAGATCTGCCACGGGGGTTTGGTCAGGTCCATGGGCACGGCCATCATGTCCCCGACCAGCTCTTGCAGGGTCTGGTCGTTGCCAGGGTCGGGGAGGGCCAGCCGTTTGACATGGCTGTTGATGTGGAAGTTGGGATCGTCTTCCCAATAGGGGGCCCCCACGCCCAGGGGCTGCTCCACCACCCGCTGGCCAAAGCGGCCATAGCGCAACATGCGCGCCTCCACCGTGCGCCGCACCCGCTCCAGATCCAGGGTTCCTCGGAACATCATCACGCCGTTGATGATCATCAAATTGGTAGGGTCGTCCATGCGGAGCCATGCGGTGTCCACACTGCGCATGGTTTCGCGCTTGAGAGTGTCTGCCATTGGGATGCCTTTGCGTCAGGATAAATAGAACGAAACAGTAGTTGGAGTATACTTGATTATTGGCGGATGGGCCAACTGCTTTGGTTATTTGCGTTGGCCCCGGTGTGGGCCTGGGAAACGTCCCGCGCCCGTTGTCGGGTTGCCCCAAAATTGCACCGCCTTCGGGTCACGGCTATAATGGCCCCTTGTACAGCGTTACTTTCAAACCCTAAACCCACCCATCAGGATCGGATGTAAGAACCATGTTGAAAAGCCATACTTGCGGTGAACTGCGCATCGAGCATGTGGGGCAGACTGTCACCCTGGCCGGCTGGATGAACCGGCGGCGGGACCACGGCGGCCTGATCTTTCTGGACCTGCGGGATCGTTTTGGCGTCACCCAGATCACCATCAATTCGGAGACCGCGCCGGCGGCCCACGAGACAGCGACCCAGTGCCGCAACGAGTTTGTCATGCAGGTGACGGGCCTCGTTCACCAGCGCCCGGAAGGTTTCGAGAATACAGATCTGACCACCGGGAATATCGAGGTGCTGGCCACAGACGTGGTGATCCTCAACCCGGCCAAGAACCCGCCCTTCTATATCAGCGACAAGGCCGACGAGGTGGACGAGACCCTGCGTCTCAAATATCGCTATTTGGACCTGCGCCGCCCCCGTATGGCGGCCAACATTGTCCTACGCCACGAGGTCGTGCGGACCATTCGGGAGTTCTTTTACGCCAAGGATTTCTTGGAGATCGAGACCCCCATCCTGCTCAAAAGCACGCCCGAGGGGGCCAGGGACTATGTGGTGCCCAGCCGGGTGCAGCCGGGCAAGTTCTATGCCCTGCCCCAAAGTCCCCAGCAGCTCAAGCAGTTGCTGATGGTGGCGGGGATGGAGCGCTATTTCCAGATCGCCCGCTGTTTCCGGGACGAGGATCTGCGCGCCGACCGCCAGCCGGAGTTCACCCAGTTGGACATGGAGATGAGCTTTGTGGACCAGGAGGATATCCGGGCGATCATCGAGGAGCTGATGATCGAGCTCTCCCAGGCCGTCAGCCCCAAGCGCATCCGCCAGGCGCCCTTCCCCATCATCACCTACGACGAGTCCATGCGTCTCTATGGCAACGACCGCCCAGACCTGCGCTTTGGATTGGAACTCTTCGACATCAGCGAACTGGTGGCCGAGAGCGGTTTTGGTGTCTTCAAAAACGCGGTGGCCGGGGGCGGACAGGTCAAGGGCGTGCGCTATCCTGGGGGCGCGGGGCTCTCCCGGCGGGAGATCGACGAGCTGCCGGCCATTGTCAAGCCCTTTGGGGCCAAGGGGGTAGCCTGGATCGGTGTCACCGGCCCGGCCGGGGCGGACGGCCTCTACCCCGCCGACTCCCTGCGCAGCCAGATCACCAAGTTCTTCTCCGCCGCCGAGATCGCCGCCATCATCCAGGCCAGCGGCGCCCAGGTGGGGGACATGATCCTGCTGGTGGCGGACAAGGCCGGTGTGGTGGCCCCCAGCCTCAGCGCGCTGCGGCTGGAGATCGGCAAACGCACAGGGCTGATGGATCCCACGGAGCTGGCCTTCTGCTGGGTGATCGACTTCCCCCTGGTGGAGTACAACGAGGGCGAGGGCCGCTGGTCCGCGGTACATCACCCCTTCACCAGCGCCCAGGACACGGATTGGGCCATTTTGGAGAGCGACCCAGGCCGCGTGCGGGCCAAGGCCTATGACGTGGTGCTAAACGGCTGGGAGATCGGCGGCGGCAGCATCCGCATCCACCGCAGCGATCAGCAGCATCGCCTCTTCTCCCTGCTCCAGATCTCCGAGGCGGAGATCCAAGAGCAGTTTGGCCACATGATCGACGCCTTCCAATATGGCGCGCCCCCCCACGGCGGCATCGCCCTGGGCATCGAGCGCATGGTCGCCCTCTATTCCGACTCCACCAGCATCCGGGACGTGATGGCCTTCCCCAAGACCGCGGCCGGCACAGACCTCATGGTCGGCTCCCCCAGCCCTGTCACCGACAGCCAGCTTGCCGAACTCAGCATCGCCGTGGTGGCGGAGGAGGGGTAGGGAGAAGGGGAGACAAGGAGATTGGGAGACAAGGAGATTGGGAGACAAGGAGATTGGGAGACAAGGAGATTGGGAGACAAGGAGATTGGGAGACAAGGAGATTGGGAGATTCAATCCCCAATCCCCAATCCCCAATCCCCGATCCCCAATCCCCAATCCCCAATCC
>CAZKEX010000199.1:0-1338 GCA_964551895.1 uncultured Caldilineaceae bacterium
CCCCCAACGCCAAAAGTCCGGCACAAAGCGCAAGCTCACCGTGGACGCGCCGGCCGGGATCGCCACGGCCCGCAGGGCGCCATCGACTTGCACCACCTCCGCCGCCTCCCCGTTCACCGTGGCCCGCCAGCCCGGATACCAGACCTCGCTCAACACCACAGCCCCTGGCGCGGACGCGTCCACCGCCAGGGTCATCTCATTGCTGCCATAATGGGTGATCTCCACCCGATCCCCGATCCCCGATCCCTGATCCCCGATCACCCAGGCTCGCGGCCCAAAATCCGTGTTGCGGAAGACCGAAAGCTCTCCCGGCGCGTCGAAAGCCAATTCAAAGTTGGCCGGGAAGGGGGCGCCGTCTTTGGCGATCACATATTTGACGTTGAGGGTGCGGTAGGCCGCCGTGTCCCGGCCCCCGGTGGCTTCCACATAGTTGGCCCAATTGGAAAGGGTCAACGGATTGGCGATGCCGCCCACGTCCTGCAAACCGTGGAGGGCTGCGGCGTCCGGCTGCCACAGCCCCTCGATCTCCGTGCGGGTGTCGATGCGGAAGAGGTCCGGGTCGCTCTTGAGAAAGGCCACGATCTCCGGGTGGTCATAGCCCCCGGTGGGGTTGACCGGGCTGATGTCCGTATACGCGCCCGTGGCCGAGAGATCAAAGAAGAGCAACGCCAGGGCCGCAATCGCAAAGCCCGTCGCCCCCAGCCACCCCGACCGCCGCCCCCGGATCAACGCCCACGTCCCCAGCCAGAAAGCCAGGGCCAGCGTCACCGCCAGCAGCGCCACGGAGACCCGCACGAAGATCGTCTCGTCCCCCTGGGTCAAAAAGAGGGCGAAAAAGCTGAGAAGCATCAAGCTGCCCAAGGCCAGAGCGCCGGTTTGCAGAATGGCGAATGGCGAATGGCGAATGGCGGACTGTGAGACATCGTCTTCGCTGGCATGTTCGCCCTCCCCACCTCGCCATTCGCCATTCGCCATTCGCTCAATCCCCACCGCGCCCAGCACGGAGATCGCCAACGTCCACAGCACCGTTGCCCTCGCCGGGGCGCGGAACTGGTCAAAGCCGGGAAGCAAAACCGTCAGCCAGCCGTGGGCCACGCCGTAGATCCCCAACGCGGTGACCATCCCAAAAGCCGCCAGCCCCAGCCAGGGCCACAGATCCCGGCGGCTCTCCTTGCGGGTCAGCCCAAAGAGGGCAAAGAGGGCGGCCAGCAGGGTGATCACCCCGGCGTAGGGCAGCTCCACCCGGTCCCACAGGCCCCAGTGCAGGGCGGGACCGTTGCCAAAGAAGCCAGGGGTGATCAGCCCGATCAACTGGGCCGGGGCCAGGGAAAAGGCCAC
>CAZKEX010000199.1:1438-8450 GCA_964551895.1 uncultured Caldilineaceae bacterium
GGGGCGGTGAGGCTGCGCTGATAGGCGGCCAGCGCCCAGGGCAGCCAACTGAGGACAGCGATCAGGTTGAGGTTGCCCAGGTGGATCAGCAGGGGATGGCTGAACATGAAGGCCACGGCCCCAAAGAGCGCGGCCGGGCGGGAGAGGGGCCGGGGCGTCTCGCTGCCGGTGATGTCCGACCCGAAGCGCAGGGTGCGCAGGAGGACGTAGACGCCCAGTCCGGCCCAATAGATGTGGCCCATGACCAGCCATTGCATCCACTCGTAGCCAAAATCGGGCTTGAGCAAAAAGAGCAGCAGGTTGGGCAGATAGAGAAAGCCAGCCTGGATATCGCCCACAAAGGGCGCGCCGCCGTAGAGGGTGGGGTTCCACAGGGGCAGGCTCCACTGGTGGAGTTGGGCGGCGGCAAAGCGATAGGTGGGGTAGAGAAAGCTGACCAGATCCCCCCCATCGGCCGGCTGGAAGACCTCCCCAACCACCACGCGCCAGAAGAAGCCCAGGGTGAGCAGACCCAGCACACCCCCCGCGGCCACGTCCAAACTGAGGGCACGGGTGGCCGGGCGAGCGCGCAGAAGGACCACAAGCAAAAGCCAGAAAATTCCGATGATGAGCAAGTTTAGTGAGGACATGCCTCGCATTATAGCCGCCCCCAAAGTACGTTGCAAAGCTGGCCTGTGCTATACTTGGCGATGATTGAACAGATTCAAAATAGAACACGGATCGAACGGATGCGACAGATTTTCACAGATTTTTAAAAATCCGTTTTAATCCGTCACATCCGTACAATCCGTGGCCTATTTTTTATTTTGCTGACCGAATGGTGTTGGAGGCCGATCCATGCAGATTCCCCATCATGCCAAAATTCTATCCGTGGCCGAGATGCAGGGGCTGGAGCGGGCCGCGGACGCCGCTGGCCACTCCTTTGCCGCCATGATGGAGCGGGCCGGGGAAGCCGTGGCCGAGGCCATCGACGAGGACTTTGTCCACGCCGTGGCCGGGGTGCTGGTCCTGGCCGGGCCGGGCAACAACGGGGGGGATGGGCTGGTCTGCGCCCGCCATCTGTACAAGGCCAGGGTCTATCTGTGGAAGCGGTCCACAGCGCCGGCAGCCGACTACGAAGGCCACCTGGCCGCCCTGATCGAAAAAGGGGTTGAGATCGTCCACGCCGACACCGACCCGGACTTCGCCATTTTGAAAAAGTGGCTGGGGGAGTGCGGCGTGGTGGTGGACGCCCTGTTGGGCACGGGGAGCAACCGGCCGATCGAGGGCCAGTTGGCAGATCTGCTCAACGCGGTGAAGGCTGGGCTGACCCACGGACCGTATCACGACTATTTGGGCGGCGAGCCGCCCCTGGTGGTGGCCGTAGACTGCCCCAGCGGTCTCAACTGTGACACCGGGGCGCTGGACCCCCACGCCATTCCGGCCGACATCACGGTCACCTTTGGCCACGCCAAGCATGGCCATTACAAGTTCCCCGGCGCAGAGACCGTGGGCAAACTGGTGGTGGCCGACATCGGCATCGACCCGGCCTTGAGCGCTGATTTCTCCACCTTTGTGTTGGACCGGGCGTGGGTGGCCGAGCAGTTGCCCCCCCGCCCAATCGTCAGCCATAAGGGAACCTATGGCAAGGTGATGGCCGCGGTGGGCAGCATCAACTATCCCGGCGCGGCCTACCTGAGTTGCGCGGCTGCCGCCCGTGTGGGGACCGGATTGGTGACGGCGGCGGTGGCCCAACCCGTCTGGGCGCCCCTGGCCGCCAAGCTCAGCGAGGCCACCTTTCTGTTGCTGCCCAGCGACATGGGGGTGATCGCCCAGGGCGGGGCCAAGCTGTTGCGGGAGAAGCTGACCGAGACCGGGTATGACGCCCTGCTGGTGGGCTGCGGGCTGACCCAGGAAGATCCGGCCCGACATTTTGTGGGAACGCTCTTTGGCGGCGACCAGGCCAAGGCCCGGCCCAGGGGCCCCTTTGCCATCGGCGCGGGCAAGCCAGCCTCGGCGGACGACGCGGCCCAGACCCTGCCCGCCACGGTGATCGACGCCGACGGCCTCAACTGTCTGGCCCGGCTGGAGAACTGGCCGCATCTGCTGCCCGCGGCCTGCGTCCTCACCCCCCACCCGGCGGAGATGGCCCGATTGTGCGGCGTGGATGTGGCCGACGTGTTGGCCGACCCCTGGGGGTTGGTTCAAAAGATGGCCCTGGCCTGGGACACGGTGATCCTGTTGAAGGGACCCTATACCGTGGTGGCCGAACCGGGGGGTGTCGTGGCCATCCTGCCCGTTGCCACCTCTGCCCTGGCCACCGCGGGCACGGGGGATGTGCTGGCTGGCTGCGTTGCCGGTCTGCTGGCCCAGGGGCTTGCCCCTTTCCAGGCCGCCTGTGCAGGGGCATGGCTTCACGGCCAGGCGGGCCTGCTGTGTGAGGAAGAAGTCGGGCCATCGGGCGCCCTGGCCGGGGATCTCCTGGCCCGTTTGCCCATCGCCCGAAACAACACAATCTCCCAATCTCCCGATCTCTCAATCTCCTAATCGCTTAAAAACGGGAGATCAGGCGATTGGTTTGACCCGTTCATCAACGAGAATGATATGTCGCAGAACAGTGGTGATTACCAGGTTGAAGGCGGCGGCGCCGGCGCACGCATGTTCAAGCAAGCCCGCCGCCGGGCCTTTATGAGCGATCTCATGGGCCGCATCACCGGCCGCAACACGGACCTGCTCAGTTTTTATGACATCAAAGAGCAGTTGAACCTGACCAACGAGCGCTATCTGGGCCTGCAAGAGGTGCCTCTGGACAAGATCGTGGGCAGTGTGGGCCGCTATCACGACTTCAACCGGGAATTTTTGCCCCGCACGGACTCCTTGGGCGACCGCTGGAAGCGGGTGGAGGCCTCCCGCCACCGCCGGGGCATGACCCCGGTGGATCTGTACAAGGTGGGCGACGTCTATTTTGTGCTGGACGGCAACCACCGGGTCAGCATTGGCCGCCAAGAGGGGGCCGAGACCATCGCCGCCTATGTGACCGAGTTTGATACCCCGGTGGACCTGAGCAGCTCCGACTCCCCAAACGCCATTTTGGACAAGTCCGAGCGGGTGCGCTTTTTGGGGGCCACAGGGCTGGACGAAAGCCGCCCGGATCATGGGGTACGCACCACGGTGCCCGGCCGCTATCGCTCTCTGCTCGTCCACATCGAGCAGCACCGCCAAGAGATCCAGCGCAGTTTGGGCCACCCGGTCTCCACCAAGGAAGCCGCGGTGGACTGGTACGATCACACCTATCTGCCCATCATCCAATTGGTGGAAGAGCATGGCATTTTAGAGCGTTTCACGGATCGCACGGCCACAGATCTCTTTGTGTGGACCTTGCGCAACTGGACCGAGCTGCGGGATGTCTACTATCCCATGGTGGACCCGGACGACGTGGACCAGCCCGAACCCCGCATGGTGGACCATCTGCGGCGCATGGGCTGGATCTGCATGGTGCGCACCAACACCACCAGCCAGGCCCTGCGGGCGGCGCGGTTGGCCGTGGAGGCCGGGGTGCCGGCCGTGGCCATCAGCCTCACCGTGCCCGGCGCGGTCCAGGTGATCGAAGACCTGGTGGATCAGCTCACACGGGAACGCACCCAGCCGGAGGAACCCTTGCGCTGCATCATCGGCGCGGCCTCCGTGTTGCGGAACGAGCAGGCCGAAGCCTCTTTGGAGGCCGGGGCCAGGTTCATCCTCGCCCCCATCTTCGCGCCGGAGCTCATCTCCATCTGCCACGAAATGGGGGCGTATTGTGCCGTGGGCTCCGTCACCCCCACGGAGATCTACGGCGCATCCCAGTCCGGCGCGGATGGGGTGCTGCTCTTCCCGGCGGTGGACAGCGGCGGGGTCAGCTATCTGCGCCGGATCCACGAGCAGATGCCCGGCGTCCCCCTTGTGGCCCACGGCGGCCTCTCTTTGGAAGATGTGACCCCCTATTGGGAGGCCGGCGTCTCCATCGTCGTGCTGGGCAGCGCCCTCCTCCCCGACACCCAGATCGAGCGGGGCGACTGGGACGGCGTGGCCGACAGCCTGCGCCGGGCCATGGAGAGTATGCCGGTTAAGCAGCGGAGGTAAAAAGATCATCCACGAATCTTCACGAATCTGCACGAATCTTTTTTGTTTTGATTCGTGCAGATTCGTGAAGATTCGTGGATAAATAACTCATCGTTTTCTTTTATTTTGCATTATGTTCATTATTGGAGTGACAGACCATGAGCGATTTTTTAAACAAGATCAGGATGGTGGTGGATACCAGCAGCAATGTGCCGGATGCGCTGCTGGCCCAGTACAACATGATCGAGGTGGCGGCCATCGTCAACTTCGGCACGGATTCGTATTTGAACAAGGTGGAGATGCAGGCCGAGGAGTACTACCGCAAACTGGCCGAGGCCCCAGAGATCCCCACCACCAGCCAGCCCACCCCCGGCCAGTTTGCCGCCGCCTATCAGCAGGCCTTTGACGAGGGGGCGGAACACATCGTGCTGGTGGTGGTCAGCTCCAAGCTGTCGGGGACCTATTCTTCCGCGGTCCTGGGGGCCGAGGGCTTTGACAAGGACCGCTTCACCCTGTGGGATTCCCTCAGCGCCAGCATCGGCAGCGGCTTGCAGGCCATCGCCGCGGCCCGAGCCATCGCCGCCGGCATGGATGTCCCCGGCATCGAGGCGCTCCTGTTGCAGACCCGGTCCTCGATCTACGCCCTCCTCACCGTGGAAACCCTGAAATATCTGGCCAAGAGCGGTCGGGTGAGCAATCTGCGGGCCGGGGTGGGGGATCTGCTGGGCGTCAAGCCCATCCTCGCCTTGGAAGACGGGCTGTTGATCCACTCGGGCCAGGCCCGGGGGCGCAAGCGGTCCAAAAAGGAGATTTTGGAAAAGATGGTGGCCCACTTTGGCGACAAGCCCGTCTCCCTGGCCGTGGCCCATGCCAATGTGGAGGCCGAGGCCCAGGAATACGCGGCGGAGATGGCGGCGGCCCTCAACATCCAGGAAACCCACATCGTCGAGATCGGTCCGGCCATTGCCAGCCTGGCCGGACCCGGCGTTCTGGCCGTCCTCGCCCATCCTGTAGTCGATTTTCCAGAAAGCGTATAATATGAACATTGCATTGGACGCCATGGGCGGCGACTACGCGCCCGGCGAGATCGTGGCCGGTGCGGTGAGCGCGGCCAAAGCCTTTGGCATCACCGTCTCCTTGGTGGGCCAGCCAGAGGCCATCCAAGCCGAGTTGGCCAAGCACGACACCAAGGGACTAAACCTGCCCATCGTCCCGGCCAGCCAGGTGATCGAGATGGACGACAAACCGGCCAACGCGGTGCGGGGCAAGAAGGACAACTCCATGTCCGTGGCCTGTCGCCTGGTCAAGAGCGGCGAGGCCCAGGCCTTTGTCACCGCGGGGAACACAGGGGGGGCCTTGGCCGCCGGCATCCTGCACTTGGGCCGCATCAAGGGCATCCACCGCCCGGCGTTGATCACCCCCATGCCCACCCTGGTCGGCTTCTGCGCCGCCCTGGACATCGGGGCCAACGCGGACGTGCGCCCGGAATATCTGCAACAGTTTGCCATCATGGGTCATATCTATTCCCGGCTGATCATGGGGGTGGCTGATCCCTCGGTCAGCCTGCTCAGCAACGGCGAAGAGGCGGGCAAGGGCAACCAGATGGTGCAGGAGGCCTTCGCCCTGTTGCAGGCCACCCCCGGCATCCGCTTTCGGGGCAACGCCGAACCCAAGGAGGTCCTGGCCGGGGTGACGGATGTGGTGGTGACCGACGGCTTTACGGGCAACATCTTCATCAAAACCGCCGAGGCCATCGCCGGGCTGGTCAAGCAGGTCATGCGGGAGGAGATGAAGGCGGATCCCCTCTCTGCCCTGGGCGGGCTGCTGGCCAAACCGTCTCTGGGCCGCATCTCCAAACGGCTGGATGACAGCGAATATGGCGGGGCCGTGCTGTTGGGCCTCTCCAACATCCTGGTCGTCGGCCACGGCAAGACCCGGGCCAACGGGGTCCACCACGCCATCCGGGTGGCCAAACAGGCCATCGAACAGGATATGGTGGGGATGATCCGGGATGGGATTCGGTTTGAAGAGAGTGGGTAATGAGTAATGGGTAATGAGTAATGGGTAATGAGTAAACGGGGATCACCGCAAAGGCGCGGAGGGCGCAAAGAACAAATAAGCTTTTCTTTCTTTTTCTTTGCGTTCTTTGCGTCTTTGCGGTGAAAATAGACCCTCCACTATCAACGCTATTTTTCCAAGAACGGACCATTATGAAAATCTATCGCAATACGACGGAGATCAAGAAGAAAGAGACCCTGGGGCGGCGCATCAGCTTGGGCGGATTGGCCATCCTCTTTGTGGGGTTGATGTCCAGCTTTGTGCCCACCTGGTATCCGCCGGATACCCCCCAGTCCAGCCCGCTGATCAGCTTTGTGCAGGTCAACTGGATGTACCTTAGCTTTGGCGCCCTCTTCGCTGGCTTCATCCTGGCCAGCATCGGCAGCCACTACATCAACCGCTATGCCGTGCGCCGCTGGCCCGGCAGCAAGGTGTTGGCCCGCCCGGATCAACTGGTGGCCCGCAGCCTCAAGGGCTTTGACAACAAATATGGCCTCTACCTCTACAGCCTGCCCAAGGTGGGCTATGCCATCGCCGGTCCCTGCGGGCTGATCGGTCTGGTGCCTCGGGGCGACAAGGGCAAAGTGACCGTGACCGGGGCCAAGTGGAAGGAACCCTTTAGCCTGGGCCGCTTCTTCACCGTCTTTGCCCGGGAAGGCATCGGCAACCCCGGCGCGGAGGTGGACGACCAAAAGGCGGCCCTGCAAGCCCTGCTGGACGCCGGCATCGCCGAAGGCCACGATCTGGTCGGCATCCCGGTCAACGGCGCGGTGCTTTTCATCAACCCGGAGATGCAGGTGACCCTGGACGGCCCCACCGTGGAAGTGCTGCGGGCGGACCAGATGAAGGAGTACGTGCGGCGCATGACCAAAGAGGT
>CAZKEX010000200.1:0-8448 GCA_964551895.1 uncultured Caldilineaceae bacterium
GGTGACAAGGTGACAGGGTGACAAGGTGACAGGGTGACAAGGTGACAGGGTGACAGGGTGATTGAGGGTGTTCACCCCTTCACCCTGTCACCCTGTCACCTTGTCACCCTGTCACCCGCTCACAACTTCCGCCACGCGGAGGCGGCGTCTGCGCCAGTTGAGCAGGGTGATGCCGGCGAAGACAATGGCCATGCCGACGAGCATGATGGGGGTGATCTGTTCGTCCAGGACCAGGGCGCCCAGGCCGGTGGCGACGATGGGGATCACATACGACACCTGGGAGGCCGAGGTGGCCCCGTGGTGTTTGATGATGTAGAAGTTCAGGATCATGCCGCTGAAGGTGCCAAAGATGGCGGCGTAGATCAGGGCCATGACCCCCGTGGCGTCCACCCGGCTGAGATCATAGCCCACGGTCAGGCTGGTGACGGGGATCAGGACCAGAGCCGCCACGGTCATGCGGATGGAGGCGACGTCGATGGCATCCTCGAAACGCAACATGCGCCGGGCATAGACCGTGGCCGCCGCGCCCCCCAAGATCCCCACGCCCACCCAGGCATATCCCCGCCAGTCCGCCTGCACCAGGTTGGCCAATCCGGTCTCCCCACGCAAGAGCAACAGCCCAGCCCCGCCAAAGGCGATGATCACCCCGGCCATCTTGCGCCGGGTCAACGGCTCGTCGGCCAAAAATATCTGGGCCAGCACCACGGTGACGGCGGGATTCAGGGTCAGCAGCAGGCTGGTCATCCCGGACGATTGGTACTGGAGCGAAGAGACTATCGAAGTCATGGGCAGGGCGGTGCCCAGCACGCCCAGGATGCCGGCTCGCACCCACAGGCTGGGATCACGGGGCCAGCGCCGGGTGCGGCTGACCGCGTAGACCAGGGCGTGGGCGCCTGTGGCAAGCAGCAGGCGCAAGGAGATGTAGACCCGGGGATCATATTGGCCTACGCTGAAACGGGAGACGACCAGGGTGGAGCCATAGAAGGCGCCCAGCAGGAGGACCAGCATGGCTGCTTTGCGGTTGATCATGGTCTTGATCCTATTTGTGTTGGCGGCCACCCAGGCACAGACCTGTTCGCGCCAGGGGATGCAAGCTCCCCAGGCCAACTTGTTTTGAACAGATCGTATCTTCTCAATATTTCGGGGCACGATAGAAACTGAGTTTTTCTCAACCGAACTATTCCACAACCCGATCCCAAAAAACTCAGTTTCTCCCCGGTTTATTGAAAAGACACAACAGATCTGATTAAATTTCATCGGAAAACTGCCCTATCTTTTGCCGGTTTGGAAAAGATAGGCTAAAATACTGGATTTGTGTTTACCGATATTCGCTGTACATATTACTTGGGTTATCCCTCGCACAATCACCGTGGAACGCCTCCACGCCTGCCCGGGCGCTGCGAACGTCATAGTTTAGCCGAAGCGCAACCAAAAGACAATTTGGTGGCTAAACCGCTTTACTTCTGCTGATTTTTCCGTTAACTTCCTTCCGCTGAGAAGTTCGTCGTTGGCACTTTAGATCTGGATTGCCCGCCTATGCTTGCCGTCGCCCTTATTCTGCTCTTTGCAACCAGCCTGATTTTTTGGCTGATCCGTCCCCACCGTCTGGCCGTGGCCGGGTGGCTGGCCGCGCTGCCCCCGGCGGCCATTGCCGGCTGGCTGATCAGCCAGATCCCCGCCATCAACGCCGGCGCCTATCTCACCGAAGTCTATCCGTGGATCCCCAGCTTTGGGCTGGACGTCTCCCTGCGCCTGGATGGGCTGGCTCTGCTCTTTGGGCTGATCATTACGGTGATCGGGGCGGCCATCGCCTTCTATACCCACTATTATCTGGCAAATGACGAGGGCCAGGGGCTGTTCTACGCCTACCTCTTCGCCTTTATGGCCAGCATGTTGGGGCTGGTGTGGAGCGACAATGTGATCAGCCTCTTTGCCTTTTGGGAGGGCACCAGCCTGACCTCGTATCTGCTGATCGGGTTCAGGCACAAGAACGCCGAAGCCCGCACCGGAGCCAACACAGCCTTGGTGATCACCGGCTTTGGGGGCCTCTTCATGCTCATGGGGCTGCTGATCCTGGGCCAGGCCGCCGGGACCTACGGCATTAGCGGGATCTTGGCTATGCCGAATCTGACCAGTTTGGCTGTTTTTCCCCTGGCCCTGGGGCTGATCTTGCTGGGCGCTTTCACCAAATCGGCCCAGTTTCCCTTCCATTTTTGGCTGCCTGGGGCCATGAGCGCCCCCACCCCGGCTTCGGCCTATCTGCACTCGGCCACCATGGTGAAGGCCGGGGTCTTTCTGCTGGCCCGCTTCCACCCGGCCATGAGCGACAGCCCGATCTGGTTCTGGAGCCTGCTGATCGTGGGCGGGACCACGGCCCTGGTGGGGGCCATCACCGCCATCGCCAAATGGGACCTCAAGGCGATCCTGGCCTATGCCACGGTCAGCCAGTTGGGCATTTTGGTGTTGCTTTTGGCCTTTGACAGCAAATACGCCTACATCGCCGTCGTCGTCGGCATCCTGGCCCACGCCCTCTACAAGGGGCCGTTGTTTATGGTGGCGGGGAATGTGGACCACACCACCCACACCCGGGACATCCGCAAGCTGGCCGGGCTGTGGCGGCACCTGCCCTGGACCGCGACCACGGCGATCCTGGCCGGGCTCTCCATGGCCGGGCTACCGCCGCTCTTTGGCTTTCTGGCCAAGGAGACCCTGCTGGAAACCCTCTTCACCCATCTGGAGACGACCCACGACCCCCGCTGGTGGATCGCCATCGGCCTGGCCGGGGTGATTGGGGCCTTCTTTGTGGCCTACAGCCTCACCCTGCTTTGGGAGACCTTCTTGCGCCGCACCCCGGCGGTGAAGCCCGAAGAGCAGGCCCATGTGGTCCACGCCGCCCCCTTTGCCCTGGATGCCCCGGCCCTCTTTTTGGTCCTGCTGGGCACGGCCATGCCTTTCGGTTTGGGTACCTTTGTGCCCATGCTGCTCAATTCACCGGCCAGCGCGGTGGCCGGCAAGGCGGTGCAGGTTGAGCTGGCCCTGTGGCACGGGCTGACCCCGGTCTTCTTGACCAGCATGGCCGCCATCGCCACAGGGCTGTTGCTCTTTTTGGGCCGAAAATGGGTGCGGAAGGCCATTCATGCCGCCACCCCGGTCTGGTTGGACGGTCAGGTGATCTTCACCCAGTGGATCCTGGGCGGGCTGAACAGGCTGGCCGATTGGGTGACCAATTTGGTGCAGGGGCGCACCCTGGCGGAACACGCCAGCATTGTGCTGATGGCCGCGGTGGGCATGGCTCTCTTTGCCCTGGGCAGCGGGCCGGATTCGTGGCAAGCGTTTAGTGATCTGGACCAATCCTGGATTGCATGGTGGGGGTCTCTGCCCGAAGTCCACGAGGTGGTCCTCTTTGTGGTGGCGATCACCGCTGTCCTGGTCGTTGTGCGCTCCCAGCCTCGGCTCAACGCCATCATCAGCCTGGGCGTGGTGGGGATTGTGGTGGCCTTGGCCTTTGTCTTCTTCGGCGCCCCGGACCTGGCCCTGACCCAGCTTCTGATCGAGGTGCTGACCGTTGTGCTGCTGGTGCTGGTCTTCTATCGCATCCCCACCCAAGTGCGTCACCCCTTGCGTTGGTTCGTGCTGTTGCGCAACCTGGTGGTTTCCCTCTCTGTGGGGGCGTTGGGCTTTGTTTTGGTGGTGTTGGTCATGGGGGATCCCCTTGCGCCCAGTATCAGCAGATTCTTTATGGAAAACTCGGTGGGTGCAGCCCACGGCGCCAACGTGGTCAACGTGATCCTGGTTGACTTCCGGGGCTATGACACCATGGGCGAGATCACTGTGCTGGCCCTCTCCGCCCTGGGCGGCTATGCGTTGCTGCGTTCCTCCCGCATGTTGTTGCGCACCGCCACCCGGCCCAAGGTTGAGAAGGATGGGTAGGGGTGGGGGTGGGTGGTGGGTGGTTGGTTGGTTGGTTGGGTGGTTGGTTGGTGAGTCTGTTGCGAAAAGCTGGTTAGCCGCCGAGGAGGCAGAGGTTTCGCAGAGGAACAGACCTTGCTTTTCTTTGGGTTCTTGGCGACTTTGCGGTAAATTTGACCTTTTTTCAGCCGAGCCACTGATTGATTTTAATTTTGTATCGAGACGATTATGCCTGAACTTTATTTGCGTGTACTTGATCGAATGTTGACACCGGTGCTGCTTGTTTTGGCGCTCTTTTTGTTGTTGCGGGGACACAATCTGCCTGGGGGTGGTTTTATTGCCGGGTTGATGGCCGCGGCGGCCTTTGAACTACAGATCCTGAGCCGGGGGGTGGATGTGGTGCAGGCGACGATTGGCCGCTTCTTGCAGCCGATGATGGGCATCGGTCTACTCCTTGCCGTGGGCGCGGCCCTGGCCGGTCTCCTCCAAGGCGCCTTTTTCAAAGGGCTGTGGGGCGGAAGTCTGGGATCCCCGGTGTTCTTTGACCTTGGGGTCTTCTTTGTGGTGGTCTCGGTGACGACGTCCTATATTTTGGGGCTAAACCAGGCCGCCCACAAGAGCTATGGGGCCACGGAAGAGAGCAGCGAACCCCTGGTTGGCCACGTCTCCACCCAGCCCAAAGAAAGCAGCCAACCATGACCGGACTACTGCTGGCCCTGGTGGTGGGCGTCCTCTTTGCCGGGGGCACCTTTTTGGTCCTGCGCCGTGGAGAGATCAAACTGATTTTGGGGCTGGCCCTGCTCAGCCACGGGGTCAATTTGCTGCTCTTTGGCACGGGGGCCCTCCACCGGGGTGTCCCCGCCATCCTGGCAAAGGGCAAACCCCTTGGGGATCTGGCCAACTACCCGGATCCCCTGCCCCAGGCCCTGATCTTGACCGCCATTGTGATCAGCTTTGGCATCACCGCCTTCGTGATCGTGCTGGTCAACCGGCGCATGGAGCTGATCTACGGCACGGGAAAAGCCCGCCAGCCCAAGATCGACCGGGACCGCGGCTATGAGAATCCCCCGGACTATTACACCTATGGTCTGGACCCCAGCGTGGACGACTACGAATTTTTGGACTATGTCCACGACACCCCTGACGACGAGGCCGGCGGCGCCATGTCCCCCTCTTCTGCCCAGAAGACCCCAGGAGCCGCCTAATGGAGATGAATCCAAATTGGCTGGTCGCGCCTGTGGTCATCCCCATGGTCTTTGCCGCCCTGGGCCTGGTGCGCGTGCGTCTCAGCCAATACGAAAGCCTGGAGCCCCAACGCAACTTGGCCGTGATCGCCACCATTCTGAACCTGCTGGTCTCTGTGGCCATCCTCTCCCACACCATAAACATTGGCCGCCTCTCCCTGCAAGTGGGTACCTGGCCGGCCCCCTTCGGCATCACCCTGGTCGCGGACGGGTTGAGCGGGATCATGTTGACCCTGACCGCCATTCTGGCCGCCGCCACAGTGCCCTACAGCATCAAAACCCTGGACGGTCGCAAGCGCCTGAACTTCTACCCGCTCCTGCTCTTTCTTGTGATGGGGGTAAACGGGGCTTTTCTGTCCGGAGATCTCTTTAATCTCTATGTCTTCTTCGAAGTGCTGCTCATGGCCAGCTTTGTGCTGTTGACCGTGGGCGGGCAGATGCGCCAGATCAACAGCGGTATTCGTTATGTCGTCTTAAATCTACTGGCCTCCATCCTCTTTTTGGCCGCTGCCGGGGTTGCATACGGCACCCTGGGCACGCTCAACATGGCCCAGTTGGCCCAGCGTCTGGAGGCCGCACCGGAGCATGTGCGTCTGCTCATGGCCGGGTTGCTTTTGGTGGCCTTCAGCAGCAAGGCGGGTCTTTTCCCCCTCTTTTTCTGGCTGCCCAGCAGCTATCACACCTCCCACCCGGTGGTGACCGCCTTCTTTGGCGGCTTGCTCACCAAGGTGGGCATCTATGCCCTTTTTCGCATCTTCCCCCTCTTCTTCCCGGATCTGCTGGTGGCCTGGCAGCCGTTGATCCTGGGGATGGCCGGCTTCACCATGATGGTGGGGGTGCTGGGGGCCATGGCGGCCAACACCATCCGTCGGGTACTCAGTTTTCACATCATCAGCCATGTGGGCTTTATGATCATGGGGCTGGGGGTGGCGGCCAGCGGCAACAAATTGGCCGTGGGTTTCGGCATGGCCGCCGGCATCTTCTATCTGGCCCATCACATGATCGTCAAAACCGCCCTGCTCATGGCCGGGGGCGCCGTGGAGCTGGAAATGGGCAGCGGCAGCCTGGCCAAGGGCAAGCTGGGCGGGCTGATGCAACGCCGCCCGGCTTTGGCCGTGGTCTTCTTCTTGGCCGCCATGTCTCTGGCGGGCATTCCGCCCTTCAGCGGCTTTGTGAGCAAACTCAGCCTGCTCCAGATCACCCTGGACACGGGCCATTGGTGGGTGGCCGGGGTCAGCGTCCTGGTCAGCGTCTTCACCCTGATCAATATGGCCCGTCTGTGGCAAGTCGCCTTCTGGGGCAGCAGGGATCAGCCTTCGGTCGGGACAGCGCCCCTTTCCCAGCCCAGGGGTCAATGGCTAACCCTGGGCCCCATCGCCGTCCTGGTTGCCCTCAGCCTGTACATCGGCGTCTTCGGCCAGACCTTCTTCCACTATGCGGATGTGGCCGCCAAGCAGGCGCTGGATCGCCAGGGCTACATCGACCAAATCGCCCCCACGGATGAATTCCCCATCCTGGGCGAGGCGACAGAGAGCGGGCATTAGAACAAGGGTGTCTTAGAGGATTTATCATGCCAAAGTTATTGTTGTTGAATCTATTCTTGATGCTGCTGTGGCCGGCGCTCATCCAGTCATTCGAGCGCCAGGATTTCGTGGCGGGCTTTCTGATCGGTTTTGTGTTGCTGACGATTATCGAGCGATCCTATGGCCGCCGCATCTGGTTGGGGGCCAGTTTCCTGCTCTTTTTGCTGCGGGAGATCGTCATCAGCAACATCAACCTGGCCGCGCTGATCCTGCACTTTGGCAAGCTGGACGACCGACTGGATCCGGGCATTGTGGGCATTCCCCTCACCGCGGCCAGCGAGTTGGAGATCACCCTGCTGGCCTCGGTGATCACCCTGACCCCAGGCACCCTGAGCGTGGACATGATCGAAGATGCCCAGGGGCACAAGACCCTCTATGTCCACAACCTGCGGGTCGGAGACCCAGACGTCTTCCGCGCCAGCATCAAGAATGGCTTTGAGCGACGTCTACTACAGATCACCCGGGGGGCAGGCTGATGGCGTTTTTGGACAATTTGCAGCTGTTTCGCTACGGCATGGAAGCGCTGATCATCCTGCTCAGTATCTCGATGGCCCTCTGTTTTTATCGGCTGGTGATGGGGCCGGGGGTGCCAAACCGCACAGTGGCCTTTGATCTGATCACCATCCACGCCGTGGGCATCGTCGCCCTCTTTGCCGTGCGCAACAAGTCACCCTTGCTGCTGGATGTGGCGATTGTGACCGCGGTGCTGGGCTTTCTGGGCACCCTTATGTTCGCCCGCTATTTGGAAGAGTCTGGCATAAACGAGGCAGACTGAATATTTTGGATTTTGGATTTTGGATTTTTGATGTGGGTGGTCGGGATGACGCCCAGTGAAGAGCCTGAGCGCTCGGAGAGTGATCGATGGAACTTACACCTATCGCAGAGATCTTTGTACTGCTTTTTGCCCTGGTCGGCACGGTCTTTATGTTGATAAGCGGGATCGGCATCATCCGCCTGCCGGATGTCTTTGCGCGCATGCACGCCGCCGGCAAGGCCGCCACCTTGGGGGTCAGCGGACTGCTGTTGGCCGCCGGGGTCTACTTCTATGACGAGGGCCGCCTGCCCACCATGATCGCCCTGATCATCCTCTTCTTCGTCACCGCACCCATTGCCACCACCACCATGGCCCGGGCCGCCTATCGGACCGCCGCCGAGAACCTGGGCAACGATGACGAGGCCGTGAATCCGGTCTTGAAAATGACCCACGACGATCTGGCGGACGCCATCCGCCCCCAACCCTAACCTTGCCCACGCCTCCCCTCAAGCCAACCCACCAACCCACCAAGTCACCCTGGAGAAATTCCTATGCCAAGCCAAATCACCCACACCCTAAACCGTCGAGAATTTCACAGCGCAAAATGGTCCATTTTTGATGAAGATGTGTTGCCCATGTGGGTGGCGGACATGGATTTCGCCTCGCCCCAGCCCATCATCGATGCCCTGGCAGCCCGGGTACAACACGGGGTCTTTGGCTATGGCATGCCCCCCAAAGAGCTTGGCGAAGCCATCTGCGCCCGGCTGGATCGGCTGTATGGTTGGCAGGTGACGCCGGATCAGATTGTCTATCTGCCCGGACTGGTCAGCGGGTTGAACGCGGTGACCCGGGCGATTGGCTCCTCGGGGGACGGGATGTTGGCCACCACGCCGGTCTATGGCCCCTTCCTGAGTTCACCGGGAAACCAGGACCGGGAACTGCATGTGGCGGAGCTGGC
>CAZKEX010000201.1:0-5942 GCA_964551895.1 uncultured Caldilineaceae bacterium
CACGTGCCTTCGCCCAAGGCGTAGAAACCGGTCAAGCCGCCGGGACCGTCGAGGTCCGGCGGGCGGTATTCGTATTTGTAGTTGTACTCGTTCCGGGACCCCTGGCCGGGCGGGGCCGTGTACTCGAAATGGTCGTAGCTGGCCTCAAGCACATTGGTCTGAGGGCGGTCAAAGCCCTCGAACTTCACGGCCAGATAGTAACCCGGCGCCGGGTCGCCCAGCCCCACATACATGCGCGCCCAGATGGTCAGAAAATCATTCTCCGACGGATAGAAAAGCGGCCCCACCGCCCGCTCGAAGGGATAGATCACCGGGGTGGGCGTGGGGGTGAAGGTGGGCGTGGGGGTGAGGGTAGGCGTGGGCGGCGGCAAGATCGACACCTCGGCCACGCCGGAGGCATCGTTGCCCAGGATCACCGACTGGGCCGCCACCCATACGCTCTCCCCGTTGACACAGCAGATCTGGAGCCAACTGCTGTCGCTGTTGCGCCCCACCAACGTCACGGGAATCCCCGGCCCCAGTTGGGCCACCAAGGGATAGTTCACCCCCGGCCCAGAGCGCAGGGCGATCAGACCGCTGCGGATGGTGACATAGGGCGTCGGCGTCGCCGTGGTGGTGGGCGTCGGCGTCAGGGTCGGCGTGGGGGTGATGGTGGGCGTAGGGCTTGGCCCCACGGTGGGCGTGGCCGTGGACGTGGCCGGCGCCGGCGTGGGGGTCAGGGTGGGCGGCGGCACAGTGGGCACCAAGTCCCTGGGGTCCTGGCCGGACTCCACCACGATCACACCGGGCTGAAGCTGGGGCGTAGTCGTGGCCACGGTCAAAGGCGCGATGACGCCCGGGGTGTCGGTGAAGGTGGGCATGGGGGTGCGGGTCGGGGTGACATCTGCCTGGGGACGGCGCACCAGATCCGCCGAGGAGCAGCCCAGCCCCACCACCAAAAAGAGGCTGGCTGCCACGATCAGCCCGCGACGGCGCTCATCGGCCCAGATCTTTTCCCTTATCTTTTTCTGCCACTGCCACAGACCACGAAACTGAATCATCTCAACGCCTCCGGATCCAACCGATGTAGATTTCACGGTTGACGTTGGTTGTATCCAAACGAAAGATCACAGGCTCGGCCATCTGCCGACCCTCGCCATCTCGCAGGATGATGGTCCAGTTCCCAGTCCCCAGGGCGATGATGGAGGCTTGTCGATTCGCCGCGTAATCGGTTCCCGGCCCGGCTTCATCGGGATAGGGCTTGTACTCATATTTGTAGTTGAACGGCTTCTCTTTTTCGGGCAAAGAGATGCGAAAGAGACGGTCATAGTAGCCAAAGCTGCGCACATCGCCCAGGGTATTGGGCCGCTCGAAACCTTCAAAAGAAGCGTCGTAATAGTAGCCCTCCAAGGGCAGACCGTCCTCGTATTCGCCCACAAAGATCTTGCCCCAAATGGAGAGAAAGCCGTTGTTGGTGGGCATATAGATCGGCCCCTCGGCGATCTCGAAGGGATAGATGATGGGGGTGGCCGTGGGCGTCGGCGTCACCGTGGGGGTCTCTGTGGGCGTGGGCGGCGGGCCGGTGACCACCAGGGAGAGCTGGATCACGTCGTTGATCACCTGGACCACGCTATCGGCAATCCAGACCGACTCGCCGTTGACACAGCAGATCTGCACCCAATCGCCCTTGGGCGTGCGCCCCACCAACGTCACCTCTGTGCCCGCCAAAAGCTGGGTCACCACCGGATAGTCCAGCCCCGGCCCGGTGCGCACATTGGCCCGCTGGGTGGAGACCCGCACAAAAGCCGTGGGCGTGGATGTCGGCGTGACCGTCTCCGTGGGCGTGGGGACCGGGGTCTCCGTGGGGGTGGCGGAGGGGCCAGGGGTGACGGTCTCCGTGGGCGGCACAGGCGGCGGCGTCGGGGTGAGGGAGGCCGTGGGCGTGGGCGGCAAGAGGGAGTCCGGGTCCACCCCCGGCGGGGCGATGATCACGCCTGGGCCGAGATCGCTGCCCGGCGTCACCTGCAACACCAGCCGGGTCTCCTCCACCACCGGGGTGAAGGTGGGCTGGATGGCCCGGGTGGGGAAGGGGGTGGCCACGATCTGCCGCTGCACCAGAGAGGTGGCCGAGCAGCCCAAGGTCAACAGCGCCCACACCATCAACGGGATCAGCAAACGCCGCCGGGATCGCCCTGGGCCGGACACAGGGTCAACCACAGGCAATTGGGCGGCAGACGAAGAGGCCGAGATAGGGTTTTTGACTCGAGAAAAAACGCACAAGGGTCCACGCACAGAGATAGGCCAAGAAACATGCTGGAAGGGACAAAACCTCAGCGGCCACCCTGGCCGCCTCGCCCTGAGTATAGCACGGAACCCAGGGAGTGACAATGGAAATAGATGAAAATTGATGAAAATAGATAAAAGAGCATGATCGAAGCATGGCCGGGATTTGGCAAAACAGCCGTCCTTGGCTATAATCGTGAGGTTGTGTACCTGTCGTCCACGTAACGTAAGGAAGAATTCTCATGAGCCAAATGAAAGTGTTATTGCTCCAAGATCTGGCCACATTGGGCCAGGCTGGTGAAGTTTACTCGGTTGCCGGCGGATACGCCCGCAACTTCTTGATGCCCCGGGGCATCGCCGTCCCCGCCACCAAGGGCGTGATGAAGCAGGCTGACGAGATCCGCGAGGCGGGTTTGCGGCGTCGGGCCAAGGAAAAGGCCGGGGCCGAAGCCCAAGCCACCGTGATCAGCAGCAAGAAACTGCTGTTCGAGGTCAAGGCCGGCGAGACGGGGCGCATGTATGGCTCCATCACCACCGCGGACCTGGGTGATCGTTTGGCCGAGACGGTCGATTTCGAGATCGACCGGCGCAAGATTCTGCTAGACAGCCCCATCCGGGACCTGGGCATGTACGATGTGAGTATACGCCTGATGGCCGACGTCACCGCCACCTTCACCGTGGGTGTGGTGCAGGAAGGCGAGGACTGGGCCAAGGCCGAAGCCTACGCCAAGGCCGCCCAGGACATCATCGACGCCGCCAAGGCCGCCGAAGATGCCGCTGCCCAGGCCGCCGAAGCAGCGATCCAGGCCGAGGCCGAGGCCGAAGCCGTGGCTGAGACCGACGAGGCCGCCTAACCAGCCCCTCGCCTGTTTGCCAGGGCAATCCGAAAAAGCCAAGACAGCAAGAAGCCGCTACCCAGACTGGGTAGCGGCTTTGCGCGTTTTAGCGCTCATTCGATCTCGCTCGGTCCCGCTCCCACGCCCCCCTCGCTCCCACGCCCCCTCGCTCCCACGCTCCGCGTGGGAGCGGTCTTTGGCGCTCTGCGCCGAGGGGCGCAGAGCGCCCATTTGCATTCCCACGCGGAGCGTGGGAACGAGATGGTTGTGGGGCAAAAAAAACCGCACCTACTTTCTATCTTGTTCCTTCAGCCGCCCCTTCATCTCCGGGGTGATGGGGACCAGGATCGAGCCTTCGGGCAGGCTGCCATAGGTGACGGCCCGACGCGGCCCATGTTGCCACAGATACGATCCGATATAGGCGCAGGTCACCGCGTCCAAAATGTCTTCGTACTCTTTGAGGGCGGCCCCCCGCAGGCTGCGCACATCCGTGGCGGTCAGCAAGGCCTTGGTGCGCTTGAGTACCGGGTCGGCCTTGCGCAGGGAGCGCAACAGGGCTTGGTAGCGCTCCATCTCGGCCCAGCGGCTGGCGGTGTCCCGACCCCGGCGGGCCTTGTATTTGAGGGTCTTGTCCAGGCCAAAGAAGCTGACCAGGGCCGGATGGGGGAAGACCTCGCACACAAAGCGGTCCTGGGTGCGCTTGGGGATCACGGCGGCCTCGGCAAAGCGGAAGCGCTGCACCAACTGGGCCACCAACCGTTCTCCCCGCACGAAAACGGAACCATCCGCCGCTTTGCGCCCCAAAATGCGCCGGTTGACCGGCAACGCCCCGGCCTCGTAGCCCCGCCACACCTTGCTCAACGCCCGGTCACAGGGCCGGGAGCCGTGATCGTTGGGCACCCGCAAGGGCGCGTCCACGGTGATGATGGCCGGGCCTTTGGCGTCCAGATGGGCGCGCACAAAGCCCAGGATCTCGTCGTCCCTGACCAGATTGCCGGCATAGTCGGTCAGCCGGTCCTCGAAGATCACGGCCACGCCGCTGGGGTTGCGGTCGCTCCAGGCCAGGTCGATGCCGATGAAAGTGGGTGGTTTGGGGTGCTTTTTGGGCATGGGTGGGTGGGGTGGGTGGTTGGTTGGTTAGTTGGTTGGTTGATTGGTTGATTGGTGACTCTGCTGAAAAAAGGTTGAATTCACCGCAAAGACGCCAAGAATGCAGAGAAAAGAAAGGTTTGTTCCTCTGCGTTCTCTGCGCAACCTCTGTGTCCTCGGCGGTTAACTGGCTTTTTGCAGCAGAGTCATTGGTTGATTGTGTGGTGGCGAGAGATTGGGTGATTGGGAGATTGGGAGATTGGGGTGCATTGTACGCTGAGAGGGGGAGATGGTCAACTGGGGGATTTTCTGCGTGGGGGTTTGGGTGATACCATTGATTCCATGAACGGGAAACGGCGTGTCAACACAACAAAATGGGCGGATCGATGGCTGCCGACCCGGCGCGCCCTGGGATTGGGCGTGTTGCTGGCCGTGGCCGGGTTGGCCTGGGTGATGTTGACGTGGCCGCGCCCGGCCCAAGGGCCTGACCCGGCTACGATCTTGCGCATGGACGATTCCCGTTTTGCATACAGCCCCGGCTGGCGGGTGGACGCGGACGGCGCGGACCCGTCCGAACCCAGGGACCCCTGGCAGGAGCCGGCCGGGGTAGTGAACTTTGCGTACACGGGTCAAGATCTGGCCCTGGCCGTGGCCGAGGGGGACTATTGGGCCTATCTGCTGGTAACGGTGGACGGCCAACCGGCCAATCAACTGCCGGCGCTGCCCGGTGTGGTGGATAGTTTGGGCGGCCAAGCGGGCTATCGCCCCCTCTCCGCGCCGGAGGTGCAGACCGCGGACGGGCCGGCGGTGGGCTGGCTGACCGTGCATCGGGCGGCGCAGAATGGTCCCCATGCCGTGCGGGTAGAGGTGTGGCGGGGCTGGGGTCAGACACCTTTGCGGGGGGTGGCGGTGGATGGCTTGCCCGGCCCCAAATTGCCCGTATGGCCCGGCGTGGCTTTGCTGTTGGCCGCCGCATGGGTGGGCGGGGTGATTGTCAACCGAACCAAGATCCTGAAAACGGGCCGGGATACTCTGGCCCCCCTTGCCCTTGCCCCAATTAAAACGTTATCGGGGTGGCTTTGGGTTAAAAATTGGCAGGTCCCAGCTTTAACCCTGGCCTTGGTTGGGTTCACTTTCGTGGCCGGGGGCGTGGGGGCAGATTTGTGGCCGCTGACCTTGGTGGGCCTGGGGCTGGTGGGGATGGCCGGGCTGATGCGGCCGGCGCTGTGGTTGGCGGGGCTACTTTTCGGTTTGCCTTTCTATCTACTCCCCCTGCCCTTGTTGCCCGGACGGGGGTTGAATTTGGTGGAGATCGGCGTCTATGGCGGGCTGGCTGTGCTGGCGGCCCACCTGCTTCTGCGCCCGAATGCGCCCCGGCATCCGCTTGCCCCGGCGTCCCGACGGGGGATGGGGCTGTTGGGGCTATTTGTGGCCGTGGCTTTGGTTGCCACCTTCGCCTATCCCCTGAGCCGGGGCTATTTTGAACTGGCCCTGCGGGAATGGCGCACGGTCTTCCTGGCCGCAGGGCTGTTCGGCCTGCTTTTGGGCGTGACATTGACCGTGTCCGCCCGGCCCGAAGCGGATCGAAAATTGCTGATCCTGGCCTGGGTGGCCGGCGGCGCGGCGGTGGCCGCTATCGGGTTGCTCAACTATGTCAACGGCGAAATGGTCGTTCCGGCGGAGGGGGTGGCCCGGCTGCGCAGCGTCTACGGCTCGCCCAACAATTTGGCCCTCTATTTGGAGCGCACATTGTTG
>CAZKEX010000201.1:6042-8382 GCA_964551895.1 uncultured Caldilineaceae bacterium
CGCTTTCAACGGTTGCTGGACATGAGCCAGGGCAGCACGGGCTTTTTCCGGCTGCAACTGTGGCGCAGCGCCTGGCTGATGGTGCTGGATCACCCCTTGTGGGGCGTGGGGCCGGACAATTTTCTGTATGCCTTCCGCAGCGGCTACATCATGCCCACGGCCTGGCAGGAGCCAAATCTCAACCATCCCCACAATGTGATTCTGGATCTATGGACCCGGCTGGGGCTGCCGGGGCTGGTGGTGGCCGGGGCCTGGCTGGCCGTCACCGTGCGCGGTCTTGTGGGGCAGATCCGCCACAGCCACAACGAGCAGTTCATCCTCGCCCTGGGCATACTGGCCGCCATCGCCGCCGCCATCGCCCACGGGCTGATCGATGTCAGCTATGCCCTGCCGGATTTGATGGTGGTGTGGGTGTTGTTTTCGATGCACACTGGTGAATGAGCAATGAGTAAGGAGTAATGAGTAAGGCTGGATCTGCGCAGACTCAGCCTTACTCATTACTCCTTACTCATTACTCATTCCTCGGTGGCCACAAAGGTTAGTATGCCATCGTAGCGATGGCTCGTATTTTGGAAACCATCGCCGCTGCCTTTGGGGTCTCTGCGGAAAACTGTGATGGTGTAGGTCTTCCCCGGCTCCAATGGGGCCGCCTCTTGGCCGTCAAAGCCTGCTGGCGGAATGCCATAGACGACAGGCGAGCGCAGGTTATTTTCAAATCCACCGGGACCTCTGGCAGACCAGAGAACGCCAAACCCGTCACCGTCCTCACTGCCTTCGTAGACCCTCAATTCATAGGCCGCATCCGGGGTGAAGGAGATTATGGGCCGAAGTCCGCCGCTCACTGTGATCACCGGGACCTGGCTGTTGTCCCGGAGATGACAAGCGCTCACCAGCATTAGACAAACGGCCACCGCGCCAAAAAGCAACATTCTTCTCATGTCTATCCCCGCTTTCGTATTCTATGTTCGTGACTCGGCCTCTCAAAACCAATAATCGACGACGGTTCGCCCATCCCGGCCCAGATCTTCGAAGCTGTCCAGCCCGTCGAAGTGTTCCATGGGCAGATCTGCCACGGTCTCCGGCGCGTCCGCGAGACGCAGGTTGACGGCGATGCGACGCCTTCCATCTGCACCGGGTTGCAGCGAACGCCAATATGCCACACAGCCACATTTGGGACAGAAATGGAACCCGATTGTTTTGCCCCGAATATAGACCTGGGTCGGCCCAGACACGTGGATCTCCTCGCCGTCATAGCCATAGGCCCACAGCACGCCATAGCGACGACAGATCGTACAGTTGCAGGCCGTGGCGGATTCGGGCACGCCATCGAACTGCCAGACCACGTCACCGCAGTGACAGGAACCTTCTATCATTTTACCCTCCTTTATCCATCGTCCACTCAATTCGCACTTCGCCGCCCTACGGCAGAATCCCCGCAATCGCTTCAGCCAAAATAATGCCGTTCATCTCCCCGGCCCAGATCTGGCGGATGATGCCGTCCCGGTCGATGAAGAAGGTGGTGGGCAGGCCCATGATGCGGTAATTGTCCCCCACGGCCATGTCCGCATCCAGAGGGACGGTAAAGGTTACGCCAAGTTCATCCATGAAAGCCTGCACCACCGCGGGGGCCTCCCCCTGGTCCACGCCGATGATGCGGATGGCTGGCTCGTAGTGCTGGGCCGCGGATTGCAGCTCGGGCATCTCGGCCCGGCACGGTCCGCACCAGGTGGCCCAGAAGTTGAGCGCCACAGGCGTCCCCCGCAGGTCAGAGAGGGTGAAGGGGTCCCCGTCCACGGTGGGCAGGGTGAAGTCCGGGGCCGGGTGGCCCACGGCCGGCTGGGGGTCTTTGGAGGCGGGGATGTAGTCCACGGGGACACGGGATTGCCAGATCCACGCGCTGCCCAGGAGGAGGGTTGTGAGTAAGATAGCGTGCCAGCGGTTCATTGTTGCGGTCCTTTTTTTTAAGGCAAAAGGGTATCTTCTCAATAAACCGGGGAGAAACTGAGTTTTTTTTGGATCGGGTTGCGGAAATCTCCCGGTTGGAAAAACTCAGTTTCTATCGCGCCCCAGGATATTGAGAAGATACGCAAAAGGCAAAGTGCAAAAGGCAAAAGGCAAAAGGTAAACGTGGTTTAGATCTTCTCGGCGTTGTGGGTGAGGTCCATTGTCCACGAAGTCCACGAAACTGGTCAACCACGTTCACCCTTTTGCCTTTTGCACTTTGCCTTTTGCCTTTTGCCTTCCCTCTTTAACTGTCCCACTCCGTGTGGAAACTCCCAGGCATGTCCGTGCGCTCGTAGGTGTGCGCGCCGAAGAAGTCTCGTTGGCCCTGGATCAGGT
>CAZKEX010000202.1:0-8368 GCA_964551895.1 uncultured Caldilineaceae bacterium
AGAAAAACCTTGCTTTTCTTTGCGTCCTCCCCGTCTTTGCGGTGAAAATCTTGTCTCTTGTCGGATAGGCAATACGATAGGGAAAGCCAAAAAATTGGCGATCACTCACTTCCTGCCGTATACTCTTGGGATAGATTGTGCCGGAATAACCTCGGCGTTGTGTACGGCAGGGACACAGCAAATTATACTGTGTCCTTGCTATAAGCCCAAGCCATTGTCCTAGTTAGGTAAAAAACTATGTCCTCAGCCCATATTCTCGAAGCAGGCCCGGCGGATCAGGAGATCCAGGCTCTCTATCAGAGCATGACCCATCCCCGACCGGTGCTGCTGGTGATCTCCGGTCCCAGCGGGGTGGGCAAGGATGCCACCCTGGACATGATGAAGGAGCGGGCGTACCCCTTCCACTTTGTGGTCACCGCCACCACCCGGCCCATCCGCCCCACCGAGACCGACGGGAAGGACTACCACTTTGTCAGCATGGGCGAGTTTGCCGAGATGATCGAGGCCGGTGAACTGTTGGAATACGCGGTGGTCTACGGCGATTACAAGGGCATCCCCAAAAAGCATGTGCGGGAGGCCCTGGCCAGCGGCCAAGATGTGATCATGCGCATCGACGTGCAGGGCGCGGCCACGGTGCGCAAGCTGGTGCCCGAGGCCATCACGGTCTTCATCACCGCCCAAAACGAGAGCGAACTGGTGGCCCGGCTGCAAGAGCGCAAGACCGAGCCGCCGGATCAGCTCAAGCTGCGCATTGCCATGGCCCGCCAAGAGATGAAGCGCATCCGGGAGTTCGACTATGTGGTGATCAACCGGGAAGGCTGCCTGAACAATACGGTGGACCAAGTAGCCAGCATCATTACCGCCGAGAAAGCCCGCATCGACTGGAAGCCGGTGAACATCTAATATGGCCGATTCGCCCCTCCACCCCTCATCTCCCACACCGGATCACGTGTCCGACCCCCGGCAGGTCCGGGTGATGGTCTATGTGAAACAGGCCTCTCCTTTGATCAGCCGCATTCTGATCGGCGTCAACTTGCTGGTCTTTCTCGCCATGATCGGGGCGGGCTATCTACTCTTCGGCGTCTTTGACGGCACCGAGGACATGCGGATCTTGATGCTGTTTGGGGCCAAGTGGAATGACTTTATCGACGCCGGAGAGGTGTGGCGGCTCTTCACCGCCATGTTTTTGCATATCGGTGTGCTGCACCTCCTCTTCAACCTCTATGCCCTCTATCTCTTTGGCCCCCAGGTGGAGGGGATCTTTGGCCACCGCCGCTTTGCCGCCATCTATATTGTGGGCGGGCTTTTTGGCAGCCTGGCCAGCTATGCCTTTGTGGAGAATCTCTCCGCCGGGGCGTCCGGGGCCATCTTTGGTCTGGTGGGCGCGTTGAGCGTCTACTATCTGCGCTATCGGGACCAGTTTGGCGCCCGGGCCAAGGCCGTGTTGCAGAACATGGCCATGATCGTCGTCGTCAACTTCATCTTTGGCCTCAGCATGTCGGGCATTGACAACTGGGGCCACCTGGGTGGACTGCTCGGCGGCGCTGTGGTGGCCTGGGGGCTGATCCCCCGCTATCTTCCGCCTGCCCCAGTCGTCTTCACGCCCGAACTGCTGCAAGATCCCCGCATCCCCTTGCAAGAGGAGCCGCGCCTGGGCATGGAAATAAGCTGGATCGTCGTCTGCCTGGCGCTGATCTGGCTGGGCGTACAGGCTGTTGGCGGATAGATGGCAAGGGGGGAATGAGTAATGAGTAATGAGTAATGAGTGTTGTACTCGACTCCCGCCCCCTCGCCCCTCGCCCCTCGCGCCCATGCCCACATCACCCCTTCCTCAAACCGAGCAGCTTGACCGCACCATTCTCGTCCTGGCCTTGCCGGCGGTGATGGAGAATTTGTTGCGCATGGGGGTCTTTTTCAGCGATACCCTGATGGTGGGGTGGCTGCAAAGCGCCGCGGCCCTGGCCGCGGCAGGGCTGGTGGGCTCCCTGATGTATCTGCTGTACAGCTTCTCCGGCGCCCTGGCCATCAGCGGAACAGCCCTGGTGGCCCGGGCCTGGGGCGCGGGGAACCAAGAATTGGCCCAACGTCTCGCCGCCCAAACCATCGGCCTGAGCTTTCTTTTCTCTCTGCTGGTCATCGCCCTGGGCTGGCCCCTGGCCGACGAGTTTTTGCGTTTGATGGGGGGCGATGCCCAGGTGGTGGCCCTGGGCCAGGAATATCTGGTCATCGTCCTGCTGGGTTCGGTCTTTGCCTTCCCCATGACCGCGGCCAACGGGGTGATGCGGGGCGCTGGCGACACCCGCATGCCCATGTGGAACACCCTGATCATGAACATCTGCAACGTGGGGATCAGCCTGGTACTTGTCTTTGGGCTGATCGGCTTTCCGGCCCTGGGGCTGGCCGGCGCAGGGTGGGGGACGACCATTGCCGCCGGGGTGGGCGGCCTGTTGGCCGTGGGCGCGCTGCTGGGGGGCCGCACCATTCTGCGCATAGATTGGCGGGATCTCCTGCGCTGGGACCGGGCGCTGGTGCGGCGCATCTTGGGGCTGGCCCTGCCGGCTGCCGGGGAGGCCGCCGTGGGCCAGTCGGGTCACCTGCTCTTCACCCGCATGGTGGCCTCCCTGGGCACCGTCACCCTGGCCGCCCACCAGATCGCCCTGCGGGTCGAGTCCCTCAGCTATATGCCCGCCTTTGGGCTGGCCGTGGCCGCCACCACCCTGGTGGGCCAGAGCCTGGGGGCCAACCGCCCGGACATCGCCAAACGGGTCACCCAGCGCACCCTGATCTATTCCCTGGTCTTCAACGGCCTGTTGAGCCTGCTCTTTGTCGTCTACGCCGAGTCGATCGTGAGCATCTTTGGCGGCACGCCCGCGGTCCTGGCCCTGGCCGGGATCGCCGTGGCCATCTCAGCCGCGGAGCTGCCCAGCCTGGGCGTGCAGATGATCTTGGCCGGGACATTGCGGGGGGCCGGGGACACCCGCACCCCCATGTGGGTCACCTTTGTGGGCGTCTTGATCTTCCGTCTTTCCCTGGTCTACTTTTTGGCCATCTATCTGGAGATGGGGCTGGCCGGGGTCTGGTGGGGCACCGCGGCGGACTGGGCGGGCCGGGCCCTGCTGCTCTGGCTCTTCTTCCGCCGGGGCCGCTGGCAGACTGTGGGGATGGGGGAGACATGATTGGGGAATCGGATCGTCGGATGATATAATCGGTAGTTGGTCCTTCGGGGCCAAGTGACGATCCACAACTGCCCCAGAATTGGGGGCCGGGGGCTGAATGACAACGATTTTTTTGAGCAATTATTTGGGAGATAATTCATGACCTTTGAACGCAGCAGCGGCGTTTTATTGCACCCCACCTCTTTGCCGGGCCGCTATGGCATCGGCAGCTTCAACCAGTCCGCCTATGAATGGGTGGATCTGTTGGTCCAAACCCACCAGAGTTTGTGGCAGGTATTGCCCCTCGGCCCCACGGGCTATGCGGACAGCCCCTACCAGAGCTTCAGCACCTTTGCCGGCAACCCCTATCTGATCAGCCTGGAAGAGTTGGCGCAGGATGGTCTGCTCGACCAGCACGTGCTGGACACCGCGCCGGAGTTCCCCCGCAACCGGGTCAACTATGGCATGATCTACAACTGGAAATTGCCCGTCCTGCGCCAGGTGGCGGTCAACTTTGCCCAGCGGGCCACCCCAGAGCAACAGACCGAATTCGAGACCTTCTGCGCCGAGCAGCGCGCGTGGCTGGACGACTACGCCCTCTTCATGGCCCTCAAGGATGCCAACGACGGCGCGTCCTGGATCACCTGGGAGATGGATCTGCGGGGGCGCAAGAAGCGCGCCCTCAACGCCGCCGCCAAGGAGCACGCCGCCGCCATCCAGGGCCACAAGATCAACCAGTGGCTCTTCTTCCGCCAATGGCGACGGCTGAAAACCTATGCCAACGAAAAGGGCATTCGCATCATCGGCGACATCCCCATCTATGTGGCCATGGACAGCGCGGACACCTGGGCCAACCCCAAGAATTTCTTTTTGGACGATCAGTTTCAGCCCACGGTGGTGGCCGGGGTGCCGCCGGACTATTTCAGCGCCACGGGCCAGCTTTGGGGCAACCCCATCTACAATTGGCCCTACCTCAAACGCACGGGCTACCAGTGGTGGATCGAGCGCATCCAGGCCGTGCTAGAGCTCTATGACATCGTGCGCATCGACCATTTCCGGGGCTTTGCCGACTATTGGGAGGTCCCCTTTGGCGAAACCACCGCCATCGACGGGCGCTGGGTGGACGGGCCAGGGGCCGACTTCTTCCACGCCGTCAAGGCTGCCTTGGGCGAACTGCCCATCATCGCCGAAGATCTGGGCATTCTCAGCCCAGCCGTGGTGCAGTTGCGCAACCAGTTTGACCTGCCCGGCATGAAGATCCTGCAGTTCGCCTTCAGCTCGGATGCCAGCGACAAGTTCTTGCCCCACAACTACAAACAGAACTTTGTGGTCTACACAGGAACCCACGACAACGACACCAGTTGGGGTTGGTATCAGGTCACCAGCACCCCGGCGGAGCAGGACTACTTCCGCCGCTATCTGCGCACGGACGGTCAGGATGTGCCCTGGTCCTTGATCGACGCCGCCTTCCGCAGCGTGGCCGTGATGGCCTTGGCTCCCCTCCAGGATATCCTGGGCCTGGGCACGGACAGCCGCATGAATCTGCCCGGTCGGACCGACGGCAACTGGCAGTGGCGCTTTGTGCCCGAACAGATCACCGGCCACGTCATCGAACGCCTCAGCGAAGTCACCACCATCTACGGACGTGACCCCAAAATCTACGCCGGCAAGGACGACGAGGCCGGTGGGCAATAACAGCTCCCCGCTAACGGCTAACAGCTACCTATGATCAACTGGACCATGTTGGCGGCGAACAGTTTATGGATTGTCGGCTTGTCCGTACTGTTGGCCGCCTTTAGCTATCGAAGCTATCTCAAATCCATCTACAAACCCCTGGCCAAAGCCACGGGTCAGCCTGTGGATGTGAGCGGCGCCGAGCCCTTCTTGCGCCTGGGCATGGGGCTCTTTGTCCTGGGCCAGGTGGCGGTCAGCTTTTTGAGCGAGGAAGCCTGGTGGCGAATTCTGCTGTGGGCAGTCCTGCTGATCCTGCTTTTGATTGAGCCCGGCATCGCGTTGTGGCGCAACCGTGCAGATCTACTGGCGCGATATGGCCGAGGAAGTGGGGGCGAAGAGAGCCTGGATCCCCACACCGTGGCAGATCGGTGGAAGGTGGTCGGGGTACTGCTGATCGCCCTGATCCAGGGCAGCATCTATTTGGCCGCCTTGCCCCCGTGGCAACACTACGACGAGCCATCCCACTTCGAGACGGCCTGGCTCTTGGCCCACACAGACGCCGCCACGGTCAGCGCCGCGGATCGGGACACCACCTTTAACCGAGAAACCGCCGCCTCCATGACGGCCAACGACTTCTACTGGAACCTGCCCAAGCCAGATCTGCTCACAGACCAACCCTATGGCCTGGGCTTCCCCCAATACGAGAACCGGCCCCTCTACTATCGACTGGCCGGCATCCCCCTTGGCCTCTTCTCCCATTTGGATCTGGTCAGCCAGCTCTATCTGGCCCGTATGGTCTCCCTGCTCTTCTTCCTCCTGGCCATCGGCTCCGCGGCCGGGGCGATGGCGACCTTGCTGGTCCCCGGCCATCCTCTGCGCTGGGCGGTGCCCCTCAGCATGGCCCTGCTGCCTCCCTTTGTCGATATCATGACCGCGGTCAACAACGACGCCGGCGCGTTCGCGCTTTTTACCCTCTTCCTGTGGGGCAGCGTGCGTATGATTCGGCGCGGGATCAGCCCGTTTTTGGGCCTGTGGGTGGTTGGGGCCGGGATCTTGTCCTTTGTCATGAAAAATACCGCGCTGATCAGCCTGCCCCTGATCCCCGTGGCCTTTGTGCTGGCCTGGTGGCAGCAACAGCGCTGGCCGTGGCGCTGGCTGGGGTTGACCGTGGTCATGGCGGGCATCCTGGGGATGACCGTCTCGCTACAGCGCACGGACGCCCGCTATTGGTATCATTGGGACGCCTGGGGCACCCGCACCATCCAGACCCAACCCTCCCGCCAGCGCACCGCGGCCACCTCCTTGCAGGCCGCGGTCAACGCGCCCGTGGGCGACTTCGCCGCCGCCGTCACCGTGGACCCGGCGGCCAAGTACTACCGCCTGCTCAACCCCCTGCCCGCAGACGCCATGCAAGCCATGGCCGGCCAGACCGTCACCATCGGCGGCTGGTTCTGGGTGGACACCCAGTTGGATGAACCCCTGACCGTGGCTGGCCCCAAGCTGCTGTGGAGCGAGTCGGGCACCCAATCCTTTGATTCCAACACGGACCCCATCACTGTCACCAGCGCCCCCACCTTCCACGCGGTGACGGTGCAGGTGCCGGCCAGCGCCGGGGTCAGCTATTTTGCCCTGTTCGGCGACCCTGGCAACGCGGCCCTGGCCCAGCCGGTCCAGCTTTTGGTGGACGGCGCGGTGGTGGTTCTGGGGGAATATCCCACAGATGAGCCGCCCCTGTTTAACGATGCCCAGGCCGAGGGGGGCGCTTGGGGCGGCCAATCCTTTGAAAATCTGTTGCGCAACGGCTCCGCGGCCCAATCCTGGCCCCGAATCCATCCCCAGGTGGAGAACCTGATCTTCCGGGCCGCGGAACGGTCGCCCACGCTGATCCTCAACGGGCTGCTGGACTGGCAGCGCAACGGGCGGCTGCTCACCGTCACCATCCCCCGGCACCTGATCACCGGGCTGTTGGGGACCTTCGCCTGGGGCCATGTGCGCCTGGAGGGTGACTTCCTGCTGCCTCTCTATTGGATCATCCTGGGGCTTTCCCTGGCCGGGACCGGCTGGTGGGTGGTGCGTATGGGGCGCCAAAGCCTGCGCTCGTCCAAGCGCCGCCGCCGGCGAGCATCCGCCGCCGCGGCCGCCGGAGATTCTGGGCAACGGGGCACATCGGGCCGCCGTCGGCGCAGTCGGCACCGCGATCGGGGTGTGGAGGGAGCGATTCCCGGGGTGGTCTTTCTGGGCATCAGCGGCTTTCTGGTGTGGACCAACGCCGTGCTGTGGGTGCTGACCTTTATGTGGATAGCCCGCTTTGGCCTGCCCAGCACCCGCTACACCTTCCCCGCCGCCCTGCCCACGGTCCTGCTCACCGTGGCCGGGATCGCCGCCCTGGCCTCCGCCAACCGCCGGGTGCAGAATTGGGTGATCTACGGCGTGGTGGCCGCCTTCGCCCTCCTCAACATCGCCGCCCTCCTGCGCATCAGCGAGTTCTACAGCACGCTGCCGGTTTAGCTAAAAAATAGAACACGGATTGAACGGATCGAACGGATTAAAACGGATCTTTCTTTTTTAGAAAAATCCGTTTTGATCCGTCAAATCCGTTCAATCCGTGTTCTATTTTTTCTCCCTCTACCCCAATCTCAAGAAATCCTCAATCGCCGGGGCCAGATCGTCCAGCCTGCGGATCTTGCCTGCCATCTCGGCCCGGCCCGCGCCCAGGAGCAGGGTGAGGGCTGGGTTTTCGGTGTGGGCGCGGTGGCTGCAATCCTCGATGTTGCCGTGGTCCGCGGCCACGATGATCGACGTCTGCGCCAGATCCGCCGCGGCCATCAGCCCGGCCAAGAAGCCGTCGATAACCTGGAAATTGGCCACGGCCTCGGCGTGGGCCTGTCTGTGGCCCAAGATGTCGGTCATCCAATGCTCGAAAAAGACAAAGTGATGGGGCTGGGATAGGGCCCACAGCTTGCGCCCGGCCTCCTGGGGCGGGTAGACCGGGGCGTCCGCATAGCCCAACTGGGTGCGCCAGCCCTCCCCGGTGAAGTCGGCGCTCAAGGCCCGGCCCGCCAGGAGATCTTTGTGGTCGGGCAGGGTCTGGCCGGCCTGGGTGACGGCGTAGGGGATGGCGCTGAGCAGCCGCTTGCCCCGGTCCACCGCGGCAAAGAAGCCCTCTGGGTAGGCGTTGCAGAAGAAGCTGCGCTGGCCCCGCTCCCCCAGCCGGGAGAAGATGGAGCCTTCGTCGATCGCATCCCGCACGGCCTGGTTGGGCCGGGGACCGTAGTGGCGGCCCAGGCGGGCGGGCACGTTGGCCCCGGTGACAATGGCCGCCTGGCCCGTGGCGCTCTGGGGCCGGCCGGGGATGCCCAAGTGGGCGTCCGTGGGGATCAGCTCGGCCTGGACGGTGGTCATCCGTCCGCTGGCCGCGGTGAGGGGGTGGCCGTCCATGAGCGCGGCCAGGGTGGGATAGTGGGCGGCGGCCAGGGGGTTGATTGTCGGGTCGTCGCTGCCCAAGCCGACGCCGTCGAGGAAGAGGAAAATGACTCGCC
>CAZKEX010000203.1:0-8330 GCA_964551895.1 uncultured Caldilineaceae bacterium
GGGCGCGGAGATGGACACGGCGGAATTTCTGCGCCGCTATCGGGTCAACCTGGTGATCAACCACGCGGATGAAGAGCAGGCTGGCCAGGGTGCGCCGGTGATCTATGAGGGCACGCCGACCTATCAGAACCTGGTGGGCCGGGTGGAATACATGGCCCAAATGGGCACATTGATGACCGATTTCACCCTGATCAAACCCGGCGCCCTGCATCGGGCCAACGGCGGCTATCTGATCCTGGACGCCCGCAAGGTCCTCACCCAGCCCTATGCCTGGGAAGGCTTGAAACGGGCCCTGCAATTCGAGGACATCCGCATCGAATCCCCCGGCCAGATGATGAACCAGACCAGCACCATCTCCCTGGAACCGGACCCCATCCCCCTGGATGTGAAGGTCGTGCTGATCGGCGAGCGGGAGATCTACTATCTGCTGTGGCAGAACGAGCCGGATTTTGGCGAACTCTTCAAAGTGGCGGCGGATTTTGACGAACAGATGGCCCGCACGCCCAAGAACCAACAGCACTATGCTCAACTGCTGGGCACCCTGGCCCGGCAAGAAGGGCTGCGCCCCCTCAACCCAGCCGCCGTGGCCCGCACCATCGAACACAGTTCACGCCTGGCCAGCGACAGCGAGCGGCTCTCCACCCGCATGCAAGAGATGGTGGATCTGCTCCAAGAGGCCGACTATTGGGCCGACCAGGAGGGCAACGGCGTCATCACCGACCGGGATGTGCAGCGGGCCATCGACGCCCAGATCTTCCGGCTGGACCGCATTCGCGAGCGCGCTCAGGAGATGATCTTGCGGGGCACAGTGTTGGTGGAGACCGACGGCGTGGCCGTGGGACAGATCAACGGGCTGTCGGTGATGCAGGTGGGCAATTTTGCCTTTGGCCGGGCCAGCCGCATCACCGCCCGGGTCAGCCTGGGCAAGGGGCAGGTGCTGGACATCGAGCGGGAAGTCGAATTGGGCGGAGCGCTGCACAGCAAGGGGGTGCTGATCCTGACCAGCTTCCTCCAGGCCCGCTACGCCGCCGAGGCCCCCCTTTCCCTCTCGGCTCGGCTGGTCTTCGAACAGAGCTACGGGGGCGTGGACGGAGACAGCGCGTCCTCCGCCGAACTCTACTGCCTGCTTTCGGCCATCACCGGGGTGCCCATTCGCCAATCCCTGGCCGTCACCGGCTCGGTCAACCAGATGGGCCAGGTCCAGGCCATTGGCGGGGCCAACGAGAAGATCGAGGGCTTCTTCGACCTCTGCAACCAGCGTGGGCTGACTGGCGACCAGGGCGTGCTGATTCCCCGCACCAACGTCGTCCACCTGATGTTGCGCCAGGACGTGGTCGACGCCGTGGCCGCAGGGCGCTTCCACATCTACCCCATCGACACCATCGACCAAGGCATCGAAGTCCTCACCGGCGTGGCCGCGGGAACGTTGGATGGGGAGGGCGCGTATGCGGCGGGGACGATCAACCAGCGGGTGGTGGCGCGGTTGGCGGAGTTGGAGGAAAAGCAGAAGGCGTATGGGCGCGGGGAGGGGGATGGTGGGGCGCAGTGGGTGTGAGGGGGGCTTCCGTCAACGTTGAAAAGGTGTTGTCTCTACAAGAAAAGCGTGCGGGGGCTGAAAATTACCCCCGCACGCTCTGTTTTATTGGTAAATATGCCCGATAGCGGTTCACTTGCTGTCTATTGGAGCGCTAGATCTCCAAGATCAAGCACCTCTCCAGCAACGACCTCTATGATCAAAAATCCGTACTTTACGTCAGGCACTACAGTATCGCTCACAGGTGAATGAATGATAATTCCATATTCACCCGGCGGCACATCGGTGAAAACAAACTCATTGTCACTGCTACGTAAAGCTGCTTTAGGATCCAAAGACTCGTCGAGGCTAAGAAAAGGAAGCCGAATCTCGCCCTCCATGTAGATCACTGGTGCGAGATAGATATCCTCCGTAAACAGAGCTAATTCTACAGCTACGTCAGAAACAATAAGTCGCCCACGGACAACACCTGTATCCGCCTTCGCCGGAGGAATGGCCAAGGGACCTTGTGGAAATTGGGTTCGTGGATCGATCTGCTCTTGGACTTGCGGGGCCGGATAGCTACCAAAGTCGACTGGTCCTGGGACTGTTGCTGCGCCAGGATATGCAGGCACAATTGACACAGGTTCTGGCGTTTGTGGAGATGGTGCAACACTCTCCGTAACTGCCGTGGGAGGCACAGCGGTTGATTCGGTTAGACCATCTGGTTGACAGGCTGTCAGACCAACAGTCAACAAGGTAATGAATATAACAGAAAACAGCGAACTCTGGCGAATTGAATGCTTCACGGCACTATCTCCCTACGATTTAGCTCTTAGATTAATTCGGATATATGAAACGCTACGTCGATCTCTTACTTGCATCCTCAACGGCCTAGTGGCACACACCCACGTCAAATAGCAAGTTGCTAGAAACTGTCATGCTACTTGATTACACGAACATACCAGCCAACTGGGCTACGCTCCAAACTGCGTAGGTAGTCTCGACCTTGATGGGAACTCTGCATAATAATCTGACTTAGTTCCATGACACCTCTAAGGGCAAAGCGAGGCAGATGCAGGATCGGACTTAGAAGGCGCGCCAATCGGAAATTGAAGCCTGTTAGAAAAAGCAAGCTCACAAAAAAATAATCCCCCACGGGAATCAATTCTATCGATGAAAAATCCCGAAACATTCGTTCTAACGCGGAGTCAGAGAAACGATAGAAATCAATCTGATCGTGATAGGGGTAGATGAAGGGTACGCCGACAAGAGCCTGTCCACCTGGCTCTAAAAGTCGACGTATTTCTGAAACTACAGCCTGTGGATCCGGAACATGTTCCAATACGGCATTGCACAGAATTCCGGATACGGACTCAGATGCAAGAGGCACATGTGCCCCATCTCCTACAATATTCGGTCTAGCTGAAAATCGCAGATCCAGACAAAGATATTCGGTAGACGGGCCTAAACTGTGAGGTTTGATGTACCCCTGATACGGACTCCCGCCGCCAAGGTCCACAATCAGCCCAGGGCGCAGGGTCATCTCTCGAATTTGTTGCTGCCACTGGCGCTCATTGAGCGTAGCACTATCCGCTAGCCTGTCACCAAATTGCTTCAAACAATGCGACTCAGACATTGGAACACACCAAACCATTTGAAATAATGTTTTTGCCTCAGAAAAAGCAGGGAGCACTCAACTGGAGTGCTCCCTGCCCCTGAATGTAAAGTAAGAATTAACGACTAGCGGTTGATGCCGTTGTTAGTGTGGAAGCTGTCACCAGGTATGCTACGCTTAGAGAAATTGTAGATACCGACGATCGGCTGATCACACTCTACAACCAAACCGCCATTGAAGCTGTCCTTGTTTGTCAACAACGCATTAGGTGCATATATCGAGTTGGAAGCATCGGCAGCTAGAGACTGACCAGAGACAACGTCACCATTGGAGAAGGTGTACTTGCAGGTGGCAGCAGTACCGGTGGTATTCTGATATTGGAAGCCACCCGTAAAACTGCTCGCACCCAAAGAAACAATCTGCGGGAAGGAAATGATTTTGGTTTGCTCGCCGTCAGGAATACCATTGTAAGTGGAGCCCCAACCAGCGAAGGCGGTGCGATTGTCTTCGTTAAAGATACAGGCAACCGGACCTGTGGCTTCGACCACCACGCCGCCAACGCCAGCGGTAATCCCGTCCAACGTAGCATTACCCAAAACGCTACCGAAGTAAACTCCCCAGGACACGCCCGGAGCCACGCCGGTCTTGTTCAACTCAGCAGTCTTCAAAGCGTTACCGGCACCCTGATCGGCCATTGTGACAGTTGCCTTCATGTTCACCGAGCTAGTGCCCACGTTTTGGCAAGTCATACCAGAGGTAAAGCCCACGTTAGACAGATTCTTCACAATACGTGGGCCGTAAACCTTGGTGGCACCACTGGTGAAGGCGTTGTAACTGAGAAGTTGAGAGTTGGCGGCAGATGCCCCGTCATTGAAAATCGCCGCAATACCCGCCAAAGCAGCCGACGATTCGAACTTGGCAGAGCCGATGAATTGTGTGGGTAGATCGCCATTGTCCTGATAGAAAACGAAGGAAGCGTTGCCTGGGATATTCTGACTGATCTGCTTAACCTGTTGGCCTTGATTATTATAGTAGGTCGCCGTAACATTGGCAGCAGTACTCGTAGTATTCTGCACCGCCACATAGGAGTTGAAGCCAGAATAGCTACTCATAATCTGGGGCACATACAGAGGTGAACCAGCCTTGGCAGAAGAAACGCCGCTGCTGGTACCGCCGCGGAATGTTCCACTAGTCGTTTGTGTGTTCACAGAGCAGGCAAGTTGTACGTCAGAACTCACCACGGCCGAACCCAGAAAACTTGCAGGTAGTTGAGCTACGTTCGGAGTGTAATACAGCTTCACGCCTTCAGATGCGATGCTGTCACTGATCTGACCAGCCTGGCTGCCATCAGGTTTGTAAAAGGTCATGACAAAGGTGCCTGCGGTCTGTTCAAGATTGACACAGGTGATACCACTGCCATAGGTGCCGGTCGGTCCGGCGGCATTGACAGCGACGGCGCTTAGGGTGAACAGCAAGGATACCATAAGCAGAATACGAATTGCTTTACTCATTCGATTAACCTCCAAAGACTAAGAAAGATTGGGAAACGGGTTGACAACGCTTTTCATTCAGTTGCTTTTCATTCAGTTGCGTAGCCCAAGAATAGGTCATTTTCAAGCTAATATCAATACCTCTTTCGGGGTAATCCTGGGGGTAGACCCTGTTTTTTTGACCTTTTTCGGTCTTTTTCGGCCCCAGAGCCTCATTCGCTCCCATTTGCCGGCGGGGATGATTGTTCTTCGACTCCCTGGGCTATACCTGGGCCGATCAGTCCGATCCGCTGCCCCAGCAGGATCAGGCCAAAGAGAGAAAGCTCTGCCACCACCAGGGCCAGCCGGACCAAAACCGCCACGACCCCACCCAATGAAAGGGGCAAGATGTCGGCCATCAGCAGGGTAAGGGTCATTTCCCGCACACCGATGCCGCCGGGCACGACAATCACCAAAATGCTGACAATACTGGACAAGACCAAGGCAAACAGCATTTGGGGAAAATCTCCCGGTACCACGGGGTAGACCGAACGGGCGATCAGCCAGACCGCCAGGATCTGAAACAGCCAGCCGATCATGGCCATGATCACACTAGCAGCCAGGGCCGGGTAGGAAATCTTTTCACGATTAGCGCCGCCCAATCGGTTCAGGGCCATCACCCAAAGCACCCCAACAGCCCCAGCGCCGATTGAAACAAGAACCCATCCCCAGGATGGCAGATAAGTGGCCGCAACCCACTGCTTGCCCAACCGTCCCGCCACCAGACCGGCCAGGATCAGCCCGCTCATGATCAAGATCCCCAGTTCGGTCATCATCGCCAAACCGACCCGCTTGGCCTGGTTGTTTCCCCGCTTGCTCAGATAGGCCTTGGCCATGTACTGCCAGCCGTACCCCGGCATATACTTGGTGATCATGGAAGAGAAATGAACGGACAGGCTGGCCTGCCAGCCCAGGCCGATGCCCAGGGCCTTTTGCACAAAATGCCACAGCATCCCGCCCAAGATCAGCGCCCCAAACGTTGCGCCAAGGGCTGCCAGAACCAACCCCCATTGAATGTCCTTTAGATACGGGACCACATCCGCCCATTGTCGAACAATCAGCCCGCCCAAAAAGAGCAGCGAAATGGTCACCACTGCCGCCGTCAGCCACCGATCCACCGTGGGCGTGCGCCAGGATTGGAAACGCGCCCACCCGGATCGCAAGCGGTCCACGCCCGGTTGCAACCATCCAAGGAGATGAACCAACGGCGATTTTGAATCCGGTCGGGGATTCTCTGCCGGACGGGTCATGGACGCGAGACCTTCGAGGAGATTTCTTGGTAAAGAGCCAGGGTCTCTTGGGCGGCCGTCTGCCAACTGAATTGTTGGACCTGGGCCAACCCCTTGCGGCGCATCTCGACGCGCAGGGCCGGGTCAGCGAAGGTGCGCACCAGAGCATCGGCCAGGGGGTGCGGATCGTCCGGATCCACGATGATGGCGGCATCCCCCACTACCTCGGTCACCGCGCCAGCCGGGGTGACGATTAGGGGCACACCACAGGCCATCGCTTCCAGGGCCACAATGCCAAACCCTTCGTGCAGTGAGCAGAAGACATCCACCGTGGCCGCGCCCAAGATCCCCGGCAGATCCCCGTCTGGGGCTGGGCCGGTGAAGAGGACCTGTTCATCTAGCCCAAGCTCGTGGATCAGGGGGGACAGGGCAGCGTCCCGGCTCTTGGCGTACTCCTCGCCCACAAAGACCAGCTTTGTGCCTGTGGGAAGGACGGCCCGCACCGAGGCGAACGCCCGTATCAGCAGAGACAGGTTTTTCTTGCGGTCAATGCGCCCCACATGAACCACAAAGTGTTCCGGCAGCCCATAGCGATGGCGCACGCGATCCACATCCGCAGCCGATGCTGGGGAAAAATGGCCCGCATAGCCGGGATAGATCATGCGGATGGCCTGGGGACCGACCCCATAGAAGTGTTGGACATCCCTGGCCGTGTTTTCAGAGATGGCGATGATCTTCGCTGCCGCACGAACCGTGAGCCGCTGGACGCTTTTCCAATAAAGCACGTCGCTGCGGGGGAAGAGATCAGGATAGACCAGGGTTGTCATGTCATAGATGGTGACGACCGTTGGTGCGGAGAGGCCAAAAACACCCAGGTTTTTGATAAAATGGACCACATCATAACCGCGCAGGGCAAAGGGGAAGGTGGCTTGCGCCCACAGCCGGGTGGCGAACCGGTTGGTTACCGGTGCAATCCACTGTTTGACATTGCCTGCCGGGGTGTCCAGGGTGGGTTCCGGCTTGGTCAAGATCACCAGATAGTCATTTTGAGTATCCTGAGCAAAGAGGGCTTCCAGCAGGTTGAGGGTGGCCGAACGTCCCCCGCCAAAACCGTGGATGCCCAGGGCATCAATAGCGATTTTCATAACATCCCTTGTCTCTGTGGTTCTCCAAAAACGGCACCTGCGTCACGACAAACACAGATCGTATCCCGTCATGATGGCTTTACCAAAATCCAATTGTAATTGGGGATCAACACGGCCAACGCCTCCAACAGCGGCTCCGGCAGATGACTGACCCAGGCCAGTCGCCCCAGGGCAAAGCCAGTGGAGAACCGTTCCGGCTCCCGGATCATGCGCACAGAATAGTCGATCTGGGTAAACCGTCCCCAAAGCCGCCGGCTCTCCCAAGGATAGCGGGGCAGAATATCGTACACCTCGCCTTTGCCAAACAACTGCATATACCGATCCGAGAGGGACTGGGGCAGCCATGAGAGAAAGGGCAACCAATAATGCTCCTCCATCACCGCCAAGCGATTGGGCCCGCTGAAGAAGCAGACCCCACCAGGCCGCAGCACTCGGAAGATTTCATCGGCCAGGGCTTGCTGGGCCGGGGCATGCTCGTACACCTGGGCACAGATCACCACATCAAAGCGCTCATCCGGCGCGGGCAACTTGCCCCCATCTGCCAAAACATAGCGGACCGAACGGTTGTTTTTTTCTGGATGAAGGACGGATTGGCCAGCGGCCAAAGTTTCGCCGTCGATGTCGCTCCCGATGGTCAAAGCAAAGTGGGGCGCCAGATGCTCGGTGATGGCTCCGCTGGCACAGCCCACGTCCAGACAGTCCAAGTGCGAAAGATCCGGCCCCAAATGGTCCTGCAGGATCGCCAAAATCTTGGCCGCTTTGCTGGCCCGGCTGGCATAGCGCGCCGCGTATTCAGCGCTTTGTATCTCTTCATGAATCGAGGTCATCACCACTTGCGTCTCCTTGTTCAATACGTTTGACAGATGCACCTCTGCGCATCCTCCGCGCCCTCGGCGGTTAATCAGTTTTCGCAGTATAGCCCTCAACCAACACCCCGGCAACCTGTCGCCAGTTCAATTCCGTTTCCACCCGCCGCCGGGCGGCGCGCCCAAAGGCCACAACCCGCTCCGGGTCGGCCAGCACAGCGATCAATGCAGCGGCCAGGGTGTCCGCGTCCCCCTCGGGCACCAGCAGACCGGATTCCCCGTGGGTGACGGCCAGGGAGATGCCAGCCACGTCGCTGGCCACCACGGGCTTGCCCGCGGCCATGGCCTCGAGGATGGTCGTGGGTAATCCATCCACGTTGCCCTTTTCATCATGCACCGAAGGCACGACAAAGAGGGTGCTGGCGGCCAGAAACGCTGGCACCTGCGGCCAGGCCAGAGAACCGGGGAAGATCACCCGCTCCGCCACGCC
>CAZKEX010000204.1:0-4727 GCA_964551895.1 uncultured Caldilineaceae bacterium
GGAGGGCTTTGTTCCGGGATCGGGGATCGGGGACCGGGGACCGGGGACCGGGGACCGGGGACCGGGGACCGGGCGATTTAATCTCCCTGTCTCCCTGTCTCCTTGTCTCCTTGTCACCTTGTCACCTTGTCACCCCCTCACCCTGTCACCCCCTCACCCCCTCCGCGCCCGCCCCGCGGACTCCTTCTGGCTGCTGCTGCCCCGATAGCCGGGGACGGGGAGGGCGATCACCCGGCAGCGGCTGATGTCGGCCATGCGGGTGAGGAGCCAGGGGTCGATGTCGGCGGGGGCAGCGCTGGTGGTGATCACCGTGGGCAGGACCGCGCTGTAGCGATAGTTGAGCAGTTGGAAGAGCTTCTCCTTGGCCCAGGGCGTGGCGCTCTCCGTGCCCAGATCGTCCAAAACCAGCAGAGGGGTCTTTTTGATCTCATCAAAACGCCGGTCGTAGGGCGTGGCGGATTGGGGGCTAAAGGCCGCCCGCAGGTGATCAAGCAGATCCGGGACCACCACAAACATCACATCGGTCTCCCCCTGGTCCATCTGGAAATTGGCCACCGCGGCGGCCAAATGGGTCTTGCCGCACCCATAGGCGCCGGTCAGCACCAGCCAGCCCTGGGGATCGTGGGCGAAGGCCTCCACCGCGGTCACCGACTGGCGCAGGGCGTTCTTCTGGGCCGTAGTCAGGTCCGAGCGGGGCACGTCGAAGGAGGAGAAATTCTGGTTGCGGTGCAGACCCAGGCTGCTCAGTTCGCTGTGGGCCGGGTTGGCCCCGGCCCGAAAGTCCGGAGCGGTGATGGCCAACCGCTCCACCAGGTGGATGTCCACCATGCGGCTGCGTAGGCGTTGGTCCATCTGTTCCAGCCGCTGGTTGGTGGTGATCACCGTGGGCAGTTGGGCGTTGTAGCGGTGGTTGAGGAGTTGGAAGAGCTTCTCCTGGGCCCAATTGCTGGCGCTGTGGGCCCCCAGATCGTCGATGATCAGGAGGGGGGCCTCCCGCACCTGCTCGAACAACTCATCGTATTGGATCTCGCTGTTGGGGCCAAAGGTGGCCCGCAGATGGTCGAGAAGATCTGCCAGCACCAAAAAGAGCACCGGGTGCTGCTCGGCCAGCCGGGCGTTGGCAATGGCCGCGGCCAAATGGGTCTTGCCGCAGCCGTAGGTCCCGGTCAGCAGCAGCCAGCCCTGGGGCTTGGCGGCAAAAGCTCGGCACTTCTCGAAGGCCTGACGCAAATTGCGCGCCTTGTCCTGGGTCAGCCAGAAGGGCTCGGCGTCAAAATTCTCGAAAGTGAGCCGGGCCAGCGGGCCCAGGCTACCGAAATCTTGCATCAGCCCTTTTTCACGGGCGGCGATCTCGGCCTGCTTGCACACACAGGGCATGGGCTTGCCAAAGTCGGCGTCCCCCGGCTCCGCGTCCCTCAGCACAAAGCCCATGCCCTGGCAGATGGGGCAGACCGACGGCTGGGGGCGGTTGACCTGGGTCGGGCGGGCGGGACGGCGACGGCGCTCTCCGCCCTCTTCCGAGTTTGGATCGGCCGGGTTAGCCTTTGAGGAAGACATCCCACTCGTCCGAGACGGATTGGCCGGGCTGGCCGGGATGTTGCCCAACAGTTCTTGTAGATTTTTCATGGTTTCCTTCGTCCTTGCCCTCGGTTTCCCAGCGTTTGAGGATGGCGTGGATATAGCGCAGGGCGCGTTTGTTGCGGCTGACGGCGATGTCAAAGGCCTCGTCGATCCACTCCGGCGGGAAGCTCTTTTCCATATCCCGCAGTTGATCCGCGATCAGGGGGGTCAACATGCCGATATTTTGTTCGTACATGATAAAGAGATTGGGTCGGTCCACGGTCAGCCGGGCGTCTTCGGGCAGCACGGATTGCAGCTCGCTCAACCGGCCCTGGCGGATGGCGGCCACGGTCTGGCGGCCCTTGACCGTGTTCATAAAGTACCAATCTTCGGTGGTGGCCGCGTCCCCGTCCCCTGTGCTGATCTCCATACGCAGCAGGGTGTTGCGGGCCACGGCCCGCTCCAAGGCGTCGTCCAGGGCCGCGGCGGGGGAGCGTAGTTCCGTGTCCGTGGCCAGCCCGGCCAGCAGCGCCGCGTCCGCCCGCAGATCCGCCCCCCGCACATAGCGCAGATCCCCACTCTGCTCGTTGAGCAGCCAGAAGCAGTGCAGGGTCAACTTCAACTCGGCCAGATCGTCGAGCTGGGGCAGCAGATCCACGAAGAAGAGATCCGGCACGATCACGGGTTTCATCTTTTGGTCGGGAAAGCCGATAAAGCCGGTCAGTTTACGAGCCATTTTTATTCCTGTATCAGATGGCGAGATCGAAGGGCAGATCGCTGATGTCCCGCAACCGGCGGCCCTGGACCATCATGTTCAAAATCTCAAGGCTCTCTTCGTTGTTCAATTCCTTGGCCGATTCCAGCAACTCGTGGAGGGCAAAGTGATAGACGCAATCCAGATCCCCGGTACCCAACGCCAGGGCCGAGATGCGAGAGGGGAAGGGTTCTGCCGTGATGGCCACCACATGGGGCAGGTTGCCCTTGCGGTTGCGGATCAGATTCAGTACTTCGGTACGGGTATTTTGCGCCCGATCATTGCGGGTGGTCCATTTGCACGAAATGACGGCGTGGAGAATCGGGTCCGACTGATTGTACATGCGCAGGGGTGTGAGTCGAGCGTGGGCTTCGTCCATGTCCGACAGTAGGCCGTCATGGTTTAGCGTCTGATCGCTGACCGGGTTGCGGCTGATCACGATGTCCGGGCGCACGATGTAGTTGCCCCCAAAGGCTGATTCCAGGCTCGGATCGCCCTTGAATACCTGCTCGATGTAGGCCAGGTGGGCGTATTGCTCGAATTGGGAGATGGCGGTCTGTTCGCAGGCATAGGTCCAATCGCCAGGGCGGACATGGCCCAAAAGGGCGAAGGTTTCTTCCAAAAATTCTTTGGTGATAACCTCAAAACGTTTGCCGGCGGTCTGGCCTTTGATGGCCAAATAGTTGTTATTGCAGCCGATCTTCTCCACAATCCCCCACGCCAATTGCCGGCTGAGGGCCGAATCCCCATCGGCAAAATTGGGATAGTCTTCCTTGCCTGCGCGCCGGGAAACACGGATGATCTGGGTGCAGATTTTGTCATGATAACGACGGCGTAGGTCAGAGATGTTCATGTTGCATCACTCCGAGGGCTTATAGAATCCGATGACATATTCTTCGTGCATGCGTTGCTGAATCTGCGAATCCAAGTCGATCTTCTTGCCTGCGGGCATCATGCGTTTGTTGCGGTCGATGTGCCTGACCCCGATGGCGGGGATTTCAAACCCGATGGCCTCGCCGATCTCGGCCAGACAGCGATCTGTCTCTGTGTCCCGTCCGCGCATGATGGAGCTGGCGACCACCACGATCGAGGCTTTCCCAGGCCGCAGAACCCGGTACATTTCTTCGAGTACCCGCTTCATTTCGGAATAATAGCGATGCAGCACCCGACCCTTTTTGGCATCTTTGGCGGCCACACCTCGGATCACCCCGGTCGTGTAGGCCGGCAGTTCCTCAAAGTCAAAGGTCTGGACGGACTCTCCGCCGATATAGCCGCTGCGGGTCACGCTTAAGTCATCGATCCTGTGCCCCAGCCAGACGAGGGAAAATTTATGCGCCCGCATATAGTCAATGGCATTGGACGCATAGGGCGGCGAGGTCACGATCAGATCCACGGTGGCGTCGGCCAGGGGAAGCTGTTGGGCATTCCCTTCGTTGATCGTCGGCGCATCCCAGGTGGCGTTCAAATCCTGAATGCTGGAAATGTTTTGCTTGAGTTTTCGGGCAAATTCGGAAATGGGGGATTTGAGATTTTTGGTCAAAAATTGCACCCTGGCATCCTCCGAATCGGCCAGATCCTCCCCTAAAATCAGCTTTCCCGATTGGGCATAGACAACCTTCGCCCGATGGGGACGGGTATGGGCAAGGTCAAAAGCCATAGAGACCCCGCCCGTTTTGGTGATGATGCAGGCGGACAAGACCAAATGCAGAAAAGAGCGAATTTTATCGTCCGACACCCGATCAATTTCCAACATTAGGGACAGCAGTTCAAGTTGAACCTGGGGGGCAAACCAGTAGTCGATAAAGCGTTTGGTCGGCTTGTCCCATTGCTGGTTGAGCATCTTTTTTAGCACATCACCCTGGGTAGCGACTGTTTGCTGGGCGGTATTTGTGACCCCTTGGCCGGTCGTCAAGGCCAGATCCGGGTCCAAAAAAGTAGACTTCACCACGGTGATCAACCTGGCCAGGGGATCGATGTCAAACCCGGTCGCCTTCCGCTGCAAGCGCACGGCCTCCACAATGGTCGTGCCCGATCCGATCATGGGATCGAGAACCAAATCACCCGGTTCGGTCAGCCCATTGATGAAGGTTGCTGGCAATTGGGGCGGATACTTGGCCGGAAACGAGTGCAGATCATGGGATGCATAGCCGGTATCCTCGTTGCGGAAATCAAGGTTACTCGTCAGCAGCCGGACCAGTTTTTCCTTGTAGGTTTGATGTCCATTCAGGCTAACGGCCGTCGTGGGATCTAAGGGCAGGGCGATTTGATAGAAACTGGGATCATCGATCTGTTTCGGATTCTGGACAGATGCCGAGTCCGTGACGGATGGATACGTTGTCTCTGTGGTCATTTTGTCTCACTTTCTTGGTGGTGTGATGCCTGCTTTGCAGGAACGCCCTCTTCACCGCAAAGA
>CAZKEX010000204.1:4827-7003 GCA_964551895.1 uncultured Caldilineaceae bacterium
CAGATCCGACAACATAGGCCGCTTGTCCGACCGACTTTCCACGGCGCGGGAGAGCTGGCTGAGGGCGATGACGGGGACGGAAAGCTCCCGGGCCAGCCCCTTCAGCGAGCGGCTGATGTAGCTGATCTCCTGCTGGCGGTTTTCGTTGCGGCTGCCGCCGGCCGAGCCGGACATCAACTGCATGTAGTCGATCATGATCATGTCCAGCCCATGCTCGGTGTAGAGCCGCCGGGCTTTGGTGCGGATGTCCATGACCGTGGCCCCAGGTGTGTCGTCGATGAAGATGTTGGTGGTGGCCAGTTTGTTGGCCGCCTCCATCAAAATGGGCCATTCCTCTTCGTAGACCTCCCCCATGCGCAGACGGTGGCTGTCGATGCCCGCCTCCATGGAGAGCAGACGCTGCACCATCTGCTCGCTGCTCATCTCCAGGCTGAAGATGGCCACCCGGGCCGAGTAGCGCTGGGCCGCGTTTTGGGCCAGGCTGAGGGCGAGGCTGGATTTGCCCATGCCGGGCCGCCCGGCCAGGATGATCAGATCGCTCTTTTGCATGCCGCCCAGGGTCTTGTCCAGCAGGGTGAAGCCCGTGGGCACGCCCATCAAGTTGCCCTGGTTGCGGGAGAGGAAGTCGATGCGGTCCACCACATCCCCCATCACCGAGCGGATGGGCACCAGCTCCCGGTGGATGCGGCTTTCGCTGACGCCAAAGATCAGCTGCTCGGCCCGATCCACCACGTCATCCACATCGTTGCCTTCGTCGTAGGCCAACTCGGCGATGCGACCGGCGGCGTTGATCAGACGGCGCAAGATGGCCGTGCGCTCGACGATGCGGGCGTAGTAGTCCACATAGATGGCCGTGGGCGTGCTGTTGATCAGCTCGGTGACATAGGCCGGGCCGCCGATCTCTTCCAGGCGACCGCTGCGCTCCAACTCGTCCACCAGGGTGACAAAGTCCGCCGGCTCCCGCCGCTCGTGGAGCAGCAGCACGGCCTCGTAGATCCAGGTGTGGCGCTCCCGGAAAAAGTCCTCGGCGCGCAGGAAGTTGGCGATCTTGATGATGGCGTCCGGGTCGATGAGCAGAGAGCCCAGCACCGCCTTCTCGGCCTCCATGTTGGCCGGCGTCGCCTTCAGCGGAGCCTCGCCCATAGACGATCCCTCTCCGCCATTGCCAAAGCCTGTATCCAAGCCATTGTCCATCACATAATTGTCCACTGCGGTTCTGTTCTCCTGCTTTGGTTGGCTAGGATCGGGGACTGGGGACTGGGGACTGGGGATCGGGGGATCGGGGATCGGGGTGTATCCCCCGAATCCCAGTCCCTGATCCCCGATCCCTGATCCCCAGTCCCCGATCCCCGCCTAACAACTCCGGGCAAAGGCTGGGGATGGCCTGGGGATAGGGCCGTGGGCGCAAAAACGGCGAGCCCGGTTGAGTGGGCTCGCCGCTGGTGGCGTGCATGTGCGTTGGGCGTCTGCGCCGGTGACGGCGGCTAGTCGCCCAACAGGCTGTCCAGATCCAGCCCATCCACAAAATCGCGGAAGGCCTCCAGATCCTCGTCGCCGCCGGGGCCTTCGCTTTCGCCCCGCACCGAGGCCGCCTCTGTCACCCCCACCTCTTCCTCCGGCATCATCCCCGCCTGATCCATCACCAGGTCATCCACATAAATGGGCACTTCCGCCCGCACAGAGAGGGCGATGGCATCGCTGGGACGGCTGTCCACCTCGATCAGTTCACCGTCCACGTCCAGGATGATCTTGGCGAAGAAGGTGTCGTTTTCCAGATCGCTGATCACCACCCGCAGCACTTCACCGCCCAAAGAGACGATGATCCGACTCAGCAGATCGTGGGTCATGGGTCGGGTGACTTCGATGCCCTGCAACTGGATGGTGATGGCGTCGGCCTCAAACGGGCCGATCCAGATAGGCAGATAGCGTTCGCTGCCATGCTCTTGCAACACCACAATCCGGTGCTGGGACATCAAACTGACACGGACACTGTTGATAGAGACTTCAATCATACGGATCTCCAAAGTTGGCTGCTGACTGCTGCCGGGGCGATCTGACAACGCAGAGACAAGATGACCGGGTGTTATGTGAATTGAGGATAAAGAGAGGCCGGGATGTCGCTGTCGCCGCGGGATGGATTATAGCATAGTTGTGATCGAGCGCAAAGTCACTTTTG
>CAZKEX010000204.1:7103-8302 GCA_964551895.1 uncultured Caldilineaceae bacterium
CCAAGCAGATCTGGTTGCTGTCGGCCTATCACACGGGCAGCCACCGGGCGTGGGCCGAGGGGATTGCTCGGCACAGCCGCCATCAGGTGCAGATCCTGAGCATGGCCGGGCGCTTTTGGAAGTGGCGGATGCAGGGCGGCGCCCTGGAACTGGCCGCCCAGGCCCGCCGCCAACTCCAAAAAAGCGGCCCGCCGGACGCCATCTTGGCCACGGACATGGTCAACCTGCCCGCCTTCTTGGGCCTGGTCCGGGACACCCCCCTGACCCGCACCCCGGTCTACCTCTACATGCACGAAAACCAGCTCACCTATCCCCCCCGCCCTGGCGAACAGCCGGACCTGACCTATGCCATGATCAACTGGCTGAGTATGGTGGCCGCGGACGGGGTGATCTTCAACAGTCGCTATCATCTGCAGGATTGGTTTGAAGAAGCGCCCCGGCTCCTCAAACACTTTCCCGACTACAATCATCTTTCTTTGGTTAAGGATGTGGTGGCCCGCAGCCAAGTGTTGCCCGTGGGGATCGAGTGCGGTCAATTCAATCCCGGCGCCGAACATACGGGCACGCCTCCCCTGATCCTGTGGAACCAGCGCTGGGAATATGACAAACGCCCGGACCGCTTTTTCCACCTGCTGGACCGACTACACGCCGCCGGCGTCCCCTTCCGCCTGGCCGTGGCCGGGGAGAGCTTCCGCAACCGGCCCGTGGAGTTCGAGGCCGCCCGCGCACGACTGGCGGACCACATCGTGCATTGGGGCTATCTGCCCAGCCGGGCCGCCTACATCGAGCTGGTGCAACAGGCCGACCTGGTCATCAGCGCCGCGGACCACGAATTCTTCGGCGTCAGCATCCTGGAAGCCATCTGCGCCGGGGCCTTCCCCCTCCTCCCCGCCCGCCTCAGCTACCCGGAACTGCTCCCCGAGGCCCTCCACCCCGCCTGCCTCTATCACGACGAAGACGACCTCTACACCCTCGCCCTCACCCGCCTCACCCACCCCCGCCCCGCGCCCCCATCCCTGCAAGAACACATCGCCGCCCGCTTTGACTGGCCCGTCGTGGCCGCGGGGTTGGATGGTTTGTTGGTTGGTTAGTTGGTTGGTTGGGTGGTTGGTTGGATGGTTTGTTTGTTGGTTGGTTGATTTGGGACGAGGGCCAGCGCAGGTTGAGTAGCCCGGCTTGATCCAACCAATTACACGACC
>CAZKEX010000205.1:0-8298 GCA_964551895.1 uncultured Caldilineaceae bacterium
TCACGGACCGGGCTAGAGCACATAACCGCCTAGCTATTTACGCCGGGCTGTACTAGCCTGCTTGTGTCGTCTCCCCGGACCTGGGCGACATAGACCTGAAAAACTCGGCCCATGCTGCGAAAGCCCATGCCCTCGTAGAGCCGCTGGGACTGTTCGTTGCTGACCTGGGTGTTGAGGTAGATGGGGTTGTGCTTTTGGCTGTGGGCATAGGCGATGCTGTCCGCCAGCAGTTGACGCCCAACGCCCCGGCCTTGAACCCCCGGATGCACGGCCAGCCGGGCCAGAAAGGCGCTGGGGCCGGAGGTTGTTGGGTCGTCAAAGTCTCCGTTCAGGCTGATGGCCGCATAGCCCACCAGTCGATCATCCAGCCAGGCGGCCCGCATACGTCCGGCAAAGAGCAGCCCGGCCAGCTCCCCCTCGCCCATGTGCCAGAGGGGAGGAAAGCTCTCCGCGTCCAACTGGGCCACATCCGTCAACTGGACCGGGGAGATCGGGGTGAGTTGGGCCGGGGCCGGCGCGGCAGGCGCGTCTCGCTGACTGAATTTGTAATAGCGCACCTGATCCACCTGGGCAAATCCGCTGCGGCTCAGGGCCGCCTTCAGCCAATGATCCTGGCTCTGGGCCATCACCACGAAGGGCCGCCCCCGCTCTGCCAGGCGGGCCAGGGCCGCGGTGACCAGGGCCGCCGTGTCCACGCTGGGCGAGCGCCGTTTGCCCAGCAGGATGCCCCGCACATAGGCCCGGTCCGGCGCGGAGACGGGCAGAGTGGCCGGTCGCGGCTCCACCTGGATGGTGACGAAGCCCCACAGGTGCTGTCCCTCATCCACGCCCACCACGCTTGCGCCCTGGGCCAGCAGATCCGGCAGATCCTCCCGGCCAAACTGCACCAGTCGGGTGTAGCCATGGGTGATCAGTTGTTGGATTTCGGGCAAATGCTGCGGGGCAGCGGCGAGGATTGTCATGGATCTAGTATGCCACGGGCGGGACAGGGAGACAAGGAGACAAGGAGAAGGGGAGAAGGGGTGAAAGGGTGAAAGGGTGTGGATTTCCCGGTCTCCTTGTCTCCTTGTCTCCTTGTCTCCTCTTCTCCTTGTCTCCCTGTCAGCGCAGATCCCCCTGCGGCCCGCGGTGCCAGAGGCGGTGGCATTTTTCGCAGGTGTCGAAGAGGGGGGCGTCGGCCAGGAAGGCGAGTTCTTGGAAGGTGTCGGTGTGGCTGAGGTGGCAGTCGCTACACTGGATGCGGGCGGCTTGGCCCTGGGCGATCACGTCCGGGTCGGCGTGATAGTCGGCCAGGGTGGTGTGGTAGTGGTTCTCGAAGCCGGGTCGGGTTAGGGCGTCCATGTGGCAGCCGTCGCACCCGGCGTTGTAGAGCCAGGTGACCTGGTGCATTCCGGCCTGGCTGCCGTCGTTGCCCAGGATCCATTTCAAGGCATTGAGGCCGCCAAGCCCCAAGGCCACGGTCCGATGGGCCACACCATTGTCCCCCCGGTGACAGGCCACGCAGTTGACCGTCTTCTCCCCATCTTGACCCGCGGCAAAATGAAAGGCGGCCAGATTGGGGCTGGCGTCCACCGTGGCGGATTCGGCCTGATCCACGTAGAGAACTTCCAGCGGGGTGTGACAACTGGCGCAGAAGTCGTTGCGCTCCTCCACCCGGCTCACCGTGGCGGTGGCCGCGACAAAGAGGAGGAGCAGGGTGGCGAGGGTGGCGAGGAGTTTTTTCATGCGTGACAAGGTGACAGGGTGACAAGGTGACAGGGTGACAAGGTGAAGGGGTGAAGGGGTGAAGGGGTAACAAGGTGAAGAGGCGACCGGGAGATCTTCACCTTGTCACCCTGTCACCTTGTCACCTTGTCACCTTGTCACCCTGTCACCCCTTCAGCACCTTGCGGTTGCCGTAGAGATTCTTGTAATACTCCTTGAACTCGCCGGAGCGGATGGGTTCCCACCACCAGCGGTTGTCCACGTACCAGCGCACGGTGGCGCGGATGGCCTCTTCGTGGGTATAGTCCGGCTCCCAGCCCAGGGCCATGAGCTTGCTGACGTCCATGCAGTAGCGGCGGTCGTGGCCGGGGCGGTCCTCCACATGCTGGATCAGGCTCTGGGGCTTGCCCAGCTCGTCCAGCAGGATCTCCACCATGCGCAGGTTGGTCATCTCCAGGCCCGTGCCCACGTTGTACGCCTCGCCCAACACCCCCTCATGCAGAATGGTGTCGATGCCGGTGCAGTGGTCTACCACATGGTGATAGTCCCGCACCTGCTGGCCGTCGCCGTAGACAGGCAGGGACATGTCGTTGAGGGCGTTGGTAGTGAAGAGGGGGATCACCTTTTCGGGATATTGGAAGGGGCCGATGTTGTTCGCCCCCCGGCTCAGGGTGACGGGCAGGCCATAGGTGACAAAATAGGCGTTGACCAGGAGATCCCCGCTGGCCTTGCTGGCGGCGTAGGGGCTGCGGGGGGCCAGGTTGTCCCCCTCCAGGCTGCGATGGTCGCCGTGGATGTGGCCATAGACCTCGTCCGTGCTGATCTGGTGGAAACGCAGGTTGCCGAACTTGCGGGCCGCCTCCAACAGCACATAAGTGCCGTAGACATCGGTCTGGATGAAGGCATCCGGGTCCATGATGCTGCGGTCCACATGGCTTTCGGCGGCAAAGTTGACGATGGTGTCGATGGCGTGGCCCTCGATGGCCTCCGCCACAGCCCCGGCGTCGCAGATGTCCCCCTGGAAGAAGCTGTAGCGGTCCGGGTGCTTTTCGGCCACGTCCTGGAGATTTTCCAGCCGCCCGGCATAGGTCAGCTTGTCGTAGACGGTGATGGTATAGTCCGGGTATTTGTCCAGCATCAGCCGCACAAAATTGCAGCCGATAAAACCGGCCCCGCCGGTGACGAGAATGTTTTTCATGGGTTTGGGTTCCTTTGCGTAATGAGTGATGAGTGATGAGCAATGAGTGATGAGTAATGAGTAATGTGTTGCATGGTACGCGCTGGGTCAATACTTCGCCATTCGCCATTCGCCATTCGCCATTCGCCATTTGCTATTTGCCATTTGCCCCTCGGTTTCGCCGATCCCATCGGCGGCGCAGGCGGCGGACACGGCCGGGCTGGCGGCTGGTGGGCAGGGGGAAGGTGGTGGACAGGGTCAGGGTGGGCAGGGTGTCGAGACCGGGAAATAGGGCCGGGTCCAGATGGCCGGGCGGGGCGATCTGCCAGGCGTTGCGCCAGCGATAGCGCTCGGCCTCGCCGCCGCTGGCCGCCAGAAAGCTGAGATCCTGGGTCAGGATGGCCCGGGTGGTGTGGACCACGGTCAGGGTACGCTGCCACAGATCCACCATGTGGGGCTGCACCTCGGCCCGGAAGCTGTGGGCAAAGGGACCGCTTTGATCCGCCCGCAGAGCCGGGGCCGCGGCCTGGTAGGCGGGCACAAAGCGGCGGCTCCAAAAACGCTCCGCGGTCTGAAAGGCGGGCAGAAGCAGGTCGGCGTGGACGACCACATGCACGGTGCTGACCCGCTCGCTGACCTGGACCAGCAGATCGGCTTGATACGGGAAGAGGTCGAAAAAGGCACAGGGGTCAAAGTCCCGCCACGCCCCATAGGCCCCGGCCAGGCGGCGTAGGCGATCCATGATCTGATCCATCACGTGGGCGGCAGATCCGGCCTCCTCTTCCACAGAAGCCCCCGATGTCCCGGCGGCATGGGGGGGCACCCGATAGATCTGGGCCAACTTGGCTGGCCGCAGTCGATCTGCGGTGGAGGAGGCGAAACCCCACGCGTCGGGCTGGCGCAGGGCCGCGGCCAGTCCTGGCACAGAGACCAGGGGCCGATCCCCCGTGGGGCGGGCGGACGTCAGCGCTGCCATTTACGCCCCATAATAGCCGCCGATGCCGCTCTCCTCGCTGGCATTCAACAGGATCGCCCCCACAATGTGGGCGTTGACCTTCTCCAACAGGGCCTTGGCCCGCTGGGCCTGCTCCCGCTTGGTCTTGCCAGCGTTGACGGCCAGGACCACGCCATCCACCTTGGCCGCCCACAAAGCGGCGTCGGTCACCGCCAGCACGGGCGGGGCGTCACACAGGATGTAGTCGGCTTCGGGCGCAAGCTGGGCCAGGGCATCGCCCAGCCGGTTGGCGCTGATCAGGGCGATGGGGTTGGCCACGGTGGGTCCGGCGGTCATCACCCGCAGCCCCTTGACCGGCGTCTCTTGAATGGGGGGCGTGCCGCCATCCGCCAGCCAGGTGGAGAGGCCCGTATTATTGGCCAAGCCGAAGATCTCGTGCTGTTGCGGACGGCGCAGATCCCCGTCCACCACCAGGACTTTGGCCCCGGCCTGGGCCATGACCACGGCCAGGTTGGCCAAGGTGTGGCCGCTGTCCGTCTCCACATCGGCGCAGGTGACCAGAAGGCTCTTCAACGTGCGCTGCAGGCTGGAAAATTCAATGTTGGTGCGCAGACTTTGATAGGCCTCGGCGGCCCGGCTGCGGGGATTGCTCAGGGTGATCAGGGTTTCGGTCATGGGTCTCTCGTTTCGGTATGGGTCTGCTACAAAAAGATCAATTAACCGCCGAGAACGCTGAGAAGGCGCAGAGAAAAGCAGAGAAAAAGCTCTTGTTTTTCTTTGCGTTCTTGGCGTCTTTGCGGTGAAAAAGCAGTTTTTGTAGCAATACCAGGCGTCAGTCGTTTAAGCTTTTTCCCCGGCGGCGGCAGGGATGGCCCCCAGCACGGGCAGGTCGAGGGCGCGCTCCACGGCGTCCGGGGTCAACATGAGTTCGGCCTCCATCCACAAGAGGACGAGGACGACGGCGATGCCCAACAGCAGCCCCAGCACACCCCCGGCGATGGCGTTGAAGAGGGGCGTGGGCTGATATTTCTCGGCGCCGATGGCCAGGCTGACAATCTTGACCTCGATGCGGTCCTGCTTGTCCTGCTGGGCATAGTAGGCCGTGCGCTCGTCCACAAATTCCTGGGCCAGGGTGGTGGCCATCAATTTGGCCACTTCCGCGTCCCGGTCCCTGGCCTCGATGGTGATCATGAAGGTGCTGGAGTCCGGCGAGACGTTGATGTGGGCCAAGAAGTCATAGGGGTTTTGGTCAAGCTGGGCCCGCTCGATGGATTTTTGGGCCACTTCCGGGGTCTGGATGTTGATGGAGAAGTTGCGCATCAGATCCTTGGCCGTGCCGGCCAATCCCCAGTCCGGCCGGGCGGGGACGGTGCTCACCTGCACCGTGGCCCGGTACATCTCCTCCTGCAGGGCGCTGATGCCAAAAGCCGCCGCCGCGGCCAACAACGCCGCGGCCACCACAATCCAGCCCCGCTTGCGGATGATGCGAATGTAGTCTTGAATGGTCATAATAATGCTCCGATTGGAGCGATGAACAATGGTAAGGAGTAATGAAAAAGAACGTTGTTGACCACGCTTTTACTTATTACTCCTTACTCATTGTCCTCCGCTCAAGGTTTCTCACGTGGGATCTCCCCGACCACGGCCAGCCCCAGATCGTCCAGGTCTTGGCGGGTGCGGATGGAGGTGTCCAAATAGTCGAATAAAAAGATCAGGCCCAGACCCAGGATCAGGGCCAAGCCCAGGCGCAGGGGGAGTTCCAGACGGCTGCGTAGGCTCTGGCCCACCTGGCCGAAGGAGGGGCCGTCCAGCAGGGTGACCAGGGTGGCGTCGCTGCCCAGTTGGCGGACGTAGAAATCGGCGTTCTGCACCAACTCGTCCGCGGCGGCCTGGGCGATGGCGGCCAGTTGGGCTTGGTCGGGCCAACTCATGTCCAGGGTGATGATGCGGTGGAGTTGGCCCGTGGCCGCGCTGCCCCGGATGGCCCCGGCGGGCACGCTGATGCCCTGGTCCGCCAGCCGTTCGCTCACCTTTTGGGCAAAGAGATCGCTGCGCACCACCTGGGTGAAGTCGTCCACCAGATATTCGCTGGTCAGCCAGGCATAGTAGCGGGGATCGTAGGCCGCGGCGTCCGCGGCGGTGGCCGGGGCCACGCCCATCAACACCCGCAGGCTGGCCGTGTAGGTGGGGGCCGGGGTCTGCCAGGGCCGCAGTTGGATGGCGCTGAAGAGGCCGGTGAGGATCACCAGGGCGACCGGGATCCACCAGCGGCGGTATAGGATTTGGGCGTACTGGCGTAGTTCCATGTTAGTTCACAATTATCTAATCTGGCGCGTACGTCATTGACATGCTTCCACGATCGCAGATATACATAATGGCTGTTAGCATTTGCTCATTGCTTTGATTTCTTGCCAATATAGAGAAGATGTCTTGATGCGCCAATAGCTGTTTTCTCGGTGCTTACTTCATAAAAGAGTTCTAGCCACAACTGCCGTTGCTTACCCTCAAGTTTGTTGTAACTCTCGTCATCAGCAGAAATCCCCGGCTCAACGCCGGCCACAACTAAGGTGGTGAATCCAACTTTTTCATGTAAAGGAGCAATCTCTGAAACAGTCGCAAAATATCCCCGGAAACCACCCTTGGGATAATCCTCCGGGTCTCTACCTCTGGCGATAATTGACCGAACTTCTGATTGCTGCTCGATCCATTCCGGCATACTCTTGAGTAAGTCCCCCAAGATGCCAAAGCGGCTGATAAACGATGAGACGATGACACCGCCTTCTTTCAAATGATCAAAAGCTTCTTTCAAGGCCAACTGCCGGTCTTCTTCCTCCACCAAATGATAGAGAGGCCCCATCAACAGCACGGCGTCAAAATCCCTTTTTTCTACTGCACTGAAATCACGGGCGTCAGCCAGCACATACTCAACTTGCGCTAACAGCCCTTCATCTGTCACCTGCTGCTTACATCGCTCAAGCAGTTTCTCCGACAGATCAACGGCTGTAACCGTATAGCCTCGTTTAGCCAGTTCGAGGGTATATCTTCCAGTGGCGACCCCAATTTCCAAAACGCTGCCTTCGGCGGGCAAGTACTGGTTCAAGTAGCACCACGTGAGGTCATGCTCTAGTTGGTGTCGATCCAACCGAGTATACTCTTGTTCTACAGTATTGTTGTACATTTCTACGATGTCATTTACATCATCGATCATATCACGATCCAAAAGCTAACAATGATTGTACGGAATCGTTCCGAAAAACTTTAGTTGACTGCATCGTGCCCAACCAACACCCGCATCAGCGGAGCGGCTTTGCCGCGCCCGACCGCATGCGTCTGTTGTGTGACATGTGGTTAAACCCCTAACCCGCCCTCACGAAGCAAAAAGTCAGCGTAGTGGTAATGACATTAACAATCACAATACTCATGTTATCTGTTCTGGGGATAAGCATTGAGTAGGGAGTTGAACCCTGGAATGCCCCTTCACTCCTCCATGATCCCAACTTGACCCAGTTGGCGGGTACGCTCGCCCTTTTTAGCAACGCTACCATCTAACCTTAGTCAACCAAGTCAATTGTCCAATTCATCTGTTGGATCTTCAGATCGAGTTCTCGAAATTCCTTTGCCATGGAATCTGCCTTTTTCTGTGTCTCGCGCACACTCACAGAGCCGCGAAACTTGATCTCGAGCGCCTTATACCTATCCTGCGTCACAGTTGCGGCTTTAGCCAGGTCAAAGAATAGATCCCGCTTTTGGGCCAGCGCATCGCGTTTTGCCAGAGCGTCAGCAATGGATAAGTTGTCGTCGAATGGTGTTCTGCTATTTGTGCGATTGATTCTGACCACAAGCGTTTCCAGTTCAGCAACTTTTTCTTCGAATTCGATAACGAGATCGCTCGGCTCCTCGGCAGGGGTTTCACCATCCTGGACTTTGGCATTTCGCATAATGCGCTCTCTTAGTTGAGCGATTTTGCGTTGCACATCGGCACGATACGTTAATGCTTCAGCTAATTTCATGGTTTCTCTCCTAATTCTTGAGCGTACTGGCGTGGTTCCAGGCTAGTCCGTCACATCCATTTGGTCAGCTTGGTCGTACAAGCGAGGCGACCGTATCCGCAAATCAGGTTCGGGTTCAGCCGACACCCGTCTAAACAACACGGGAATATCATCCAGCAAGGTATAAACCTGAACGTATAACTCCCGCAAACTTGTACCCGTGGCGATGACCGCCCCTTCGTGGAGAGCAACGTACTCGCCCTCATGGGTTTTCAGCAAAGCGGGCAGCAGACTTGCGTAGACTTCTTGTTCGAGCCGTAGCTTTTCCCATTCCAGTTGATCCAAGGTAGATTCAATCGCGACGGTTGACATGATTTTCCCCGGCTAAACGACTTCCTCAGCAAATTGTCCAACAAAATCCAGGAGTTTGGACCGAAAGTTATCTGCGCTAAACAATGCCGCATGGGACCGGC
>CAZKEX010000206.1:0-4754 GCA_964551895.1 uncultured Caldilineaceae bacterium
GGGGTGACAAGGTGAGGGGGTGACAGGGTGAGGGGGTGACAAGGTGAGGGGGTGACAGGGTGACCGGGTGAGAGATCCACGTGTCGATCTCACCTTGTCACCTTGTCACCTTGTCACCCCCTCACCCTGTCACCCTGTCACCTTGTCAGCCGATCCACGACTTGCGTAGGGCTACCAAATCCTCCACAATCAGATCCGGCGGGGGGGCGGCTTGCTCGAAGCGTTGGCGGCTGGTGACGCCGGTGAGGACGCCGGCGGTGAGGATGCCCAGTTCCACTGCGCCCACGATGTCGGTCTCGTAGCGGTCGCCGATCATCAGGGTTTGGGCCGGGGTGACGTTCAGGCGCTGCATGGCCTGGTGGAACATGGCCGGGTAGGGCTTGCCCGCGATCTCCGGGGCCACGCCGGTGGTGGTCTGGAGCAGGGCCAGGATGCTGCCCGTGCCAGGGGTTTCGCCCATCTCCGTGGGGAAGGAGACATCGGCGTTGGTGCCGATGAAGCGGGCGCCGTGGTTGATGGCCAGGGTGGCCGCGGCCAATTTGGGATAGGTCAGGTGCATGTCCATGCCCGCCACCACAAAGTCGGCGTGCATGGGATCCTCTGCCAGCTCAAAGCCGTGGGACAAGAGGGCGACATAAAGTCCATCCTGGCCCACGATCTGGACCCGTCCGCCTTGGGGATATTGCTCGGCCAGCCAGGCCGCCGCTACCTCTGCGCTGCCCAGGAACTGATCCGGGGTGGCCGACACGCCCATGCGCGTCAACTTGCTGGCAAACATGGCCGGGGTGCGGGTGGCGTTGTTGGTGACAAAAAGATAAGTTCGTCCGGTCTCTCGTAAAAAGGTCAACAACTCATTGACGCCGGGCAACAGTTGGTTGCCCCGATAGACCACGCCGTCCATGTCTAGGAGGACGGCTTTGATCCCTGCTAATCGTCTACTGCTCATCTACAGGCTCCATATCTGCTTCGACATCGATGGCCGCGGTGGCCACGGCCCAACTGACCAAAAACCACATCCCCCCGCCGATCAGCAGGGCCACAGCCATGTTGGCCGGGTGCAGAGGCACATTGCCCCGAATGATGCCCACGATTACCAGGGCTATGCCGATGGCCCCGAAGCTCAGGCCAATCTTGACAGGTGTACTGAGTTTGTGCCACATAATTCCCCCCTTGACAACCTACTATTTGAACGGTAAAATGATTAAAGTATCGATCGCTTTGACTATTCCCGGAGGAACCCTATGCCCAAGACCGTGACCGCCACAGAAGCCAAAACCAATTTCGGCGCCATGATGGACTGGACCGTGACTGAAAAAGACCAAATCATCGTGCAAAGCCACGGCCAGCCCAAGGCCGCCATGATCAACTATGATGACTATACACGCCTTGTCGAATTGAAGGAAAAGGAACGACGGCAGCAGGCGCTCAAGGATCTGGAAGCCCTGCGTGAGCGGGTACGCGCCAAAAATCAAGATTTGACCGATGAGCAGGCGATGGCACTGGCGGCTCGTTTCACTCGGGACGTCGTCGTGGATATGATCGCCGAAGGTAAGATCAAATATGAAGGCAAAATTGACTGATGCGCGTCCTCCTCGACACCAATGTTTATATCAGCTATTTGCTCATGCCGTCATCGGATGGCCCTATCGCACAGTCGATTGTAAATGGGCTTGACGGCGTCTACACGCTGCTGGTTCCGGCAGAATTGATCGAAGAGCTTGAAAGAAAAGTGACGACAAAGCCCTATCTTGTCCAGCGCATCAGCCCACAAATGCTTTCCGATCTGGTGGGCATCCTCCGCCGCAGTGCGTTGATGCTGCCTGCCATCGCCTTAACGGTGCCAAAAATCAGCCGTGATCCTGAGGATGATTACCTTTTGGCCCATGCGATCGTGGCCGGGGCCGATTTCCTAGTCACGGGCGACGGGGATCTCCTCGTCTTGGACCCACTCGGCTCCCTGCGCATCCTCGCTCCGCAGGAGTTCTTGGCTTTGATCGATCAGTCCTGACCCCCTACTTCTCCGCCAGCCGCATATCCTCAACCACCAATTGTAGCCGCTTCTCCTTGTTCCACTCGTTGACCCCAATTTGACCCACCAGATCTACCCGAATCCCTGGTTTGAGTTCACCGGCCCAGTCGCCCAGGCCAAAGGCGATGGCGTCCATGACCTCCGCGCCCCGTCCGGCGCTGAGGGTGAGCTTGAGGTGCTGCCCCTTGCCCACAGTGCGATGCTCCCGCACCCGGCAGTTGGGGAAGAGGAAGGTGGGGGCGGGATTGCCCTGGCCCGTGGGTTCCAGCCGGGCCAACTGGCGGGCCAGCCCCCAGTTGACATCGGCCAAAGGCAGTTCGGCGTCCACCCAGAGGGTGGGGCGCAGCTCCCCGTCGTACGCGCCCAGTTCGCGCTGGGCGATGGCGGTGATGGCGGCTCTGAATTCGGCCAGCCGCTCGTTGCGCAGGGTGAAGCCGGCGGCCATGTGGTGGCCGCCGTGACGCACCAACATGTGGCTGATCTCGTCCAATGCAGCCGTGATGTGAAACTCTTGGATGCTGCGGGCGCTGCCCCGGCTCTCCTCCGCCCCCTCTTCGATGACCAGGGTGGGTCGATAGAGGCGATCTGTCAGCCGCCCAGCCACTAGCCCCACTATCCCAGAGAGAAAGCTTGGCCCGGAGATGACGTAGAGAGGCGCGTTGGCATCCAACTGATCGGTCAATTGTTCCTCGGCCTGGGCGGAGATCTCCAAGGTCAGGCTGCGGCGACGCTGGTTGAGGGCTTCCAGCTCTTGGGCCAATTCGGCGGCCTGGACGGGATCCGTAGTGCGCAGGAGCTTGTAGGCCAGCGCCGCACTGTCCAGCCGTCCGGCCGCGTTGATGCGGGGGGCCAGGCGAAAGCCGATGGTGGTGGTGTCCACCGTGCCGGGCTGGACCCCGGCCACGGCGTAGAGGGCCAGGAGTCCGGGGCGCTGGGTGCGGTTGAGCTGGGCCAGCCCCCGCTGCACCAAGGAGCGGTTTTCGCCCACCAGGGGCAGCATGTCCGCCACGGTGCCGATGGCCACAAAGTCCAGCAGCTCGGTTTCGATCTCCTCGGCCCGCTCTTTGGAGAGGGGCGACTCCTCCCGCTCGGCCACGGCCCGCAGGATGCCCTGGGCCAGGCGATAGGCCACGCCCACCCCGGCCAAGCCGTCAAAGGTGTCGGGGTTGTCGAGCCGTTTGGGGTTGATCACGGCCAGGGCAGGGGGCAGGACCGGGCCGATGGAGTGGTGGTCGGTGACGATCACGTCCAGGCCCAACGCCACGGCCCGGGCCACCTCGGCCACGCTGCGGATGCCGCAGTCCACGGTGATGAGCAGGTGGGCCCCTTTGGCGGCGATGGTCTCCACGGCCTCCAAGTTGAGGCCGTACCCTTCGTCCACCCGGTGGGGGATGTAGGGGCCGACCCGTCCCCCGGCGGCCTGGATGGCGGTGACCAGCAGGGCGGTGGCGGTGACGCCGTCGGCGTCAAAGTCGCCGTAGACGCAGATGGTCTGGCGGCTGTCCATGGCCTGGAGCAGCCGCTGCACCGCCTCGGGCAGCCCTTTGAGCCGGAAGGGGTTCTCTTTGACTGCGTGGTTTTCGGCCAGAAAGACCGCCATTTCAGCCGGAACGCGTACACCCCGGTTATAGAGCACCTGGGCCAGGACCGGGTGTTCCGGTCCTGTGTCCAGGTGTAACCGGGGTGCAGGGGGGTATAGCTTCCAACGTTTGGTCTGACTTTTCATATTGAATGGCAAATGGCAAATGAGCGAATGGCGAATGTAGCGAATGGCGAATGTAGCGGCGTGACCAAGCCCCGAATCTCAAGGGCGGATCTGGCAGTCAGCTATTCGCCATTCGCCATTCGCCATTTGCCGTTCGCTCCTTCGCTCAGTCGCAGCAGAGGCGGATGTCCACGATCTTCTCGATCACCGAGGCAATGGCCGGCTCAACCTGGTCCATCTCCATGCCGGTGACTTTGAAGGTAATCAGCCGGTCGCTGGCGGTTTCGCCGGAGAAGGTGCCGAAGGAGACAAAGTCGCCGCCGGCCGCGGAGATGGCCGCCGTCAACTTGGCCAGTTCGCCGCGGGTGTCGGGCACCAAGGCGGTGACCCGCACCCCCGGCTCCCTGGCCCCCATCATCTCCAGCAAGATCTTGAAGAGATCCGTCTCGGTGATGATGCCGACCAGCTCGTCGCCCCGCATGACGGGTACGCCGCCCACCTTCTTGTCGGTCATGATCCGGGCCGCCGCCTCGATGGAGGCGTCTTCCTGGACGGTGATCACCTTTTTGCTCATCACGTTGCTCACCTTGATGCGGCTGAGCTGGTAGTTGAGTTCCCAGACGCTCAGGGTGGTGGTGGGGGCCGTGGAGGCGTTGAGCAGATCTCGTTCGGCGACAATGCCGACCAGCCGACCCTCCTTTACCACGGGGAGGCGGCGGATCTTCTCGCGCTTCATCATATTCAGGGCTTCCATAATGGGCAGATCCGGGGCCACACTCATTACAGGGTGGGACATACGCTCGCCAACTAGCATAGCAACTTCCTCCTTGAAGTCAGGCTGACCGGGCACTATGAAGGTCGCCCGGCGGCAGGGTGTAAATAGGTTCTTGATGTGGGAATTGAAGCGGTGTTCATTGCCCACAAGTAGGTAATTATACCACGGATTCAATCCGTGTCATCTACTGGCTCATGCCGTAATTGTATCGTTCAAAATAGGCTGCGGATGACACGGATGACACG
>CAZKEX010000206.1:4854-8224 GCA_964551895.1 uncultured Caldilineaceae bacterium
GCTAAAGCCCCAGATAGGTGGCCTGGATGTGGGGATTCTTCATCAACTCCTTGGCCGGGCCGTCCAGTTCCACCTTGCCCTGGGAGAGGACATAGCCATAGTCGCTGATGGCCAGGGCCATCTGCACGTTCTGCTCCACCAACAACATGGTCAGGCCGGTCTTCTTGAGCTTGCGCAGGGTTTCAAAGAGATCCAGCACCAGCACCGGGGCCAGGCCCAGGGAAAGCTCGTCAAACATTAGCACCACTGGGTCGGCCATGATGCCCCGACCCACGGCCAGCATCTGCTGCTCGCCGCCGGAGAGGGTGCCCGCTTTCTGGGTGCGCCGCTCCTTGAGCCGGGGGAAGGCGGTGAAGACCTTTTCCAGGTTCTCCTTCTGGCGGGCTTTGGCCCGTTTGGGGGTGGCCCCCATCTCCAGATTTTCCTCCACGCTCATGTCGGTGAAGAGTTGGCGGCCTTCGGGGACCAAGACCAAGCCCATCTCTGCCTTGGCGTAGGGGGGCAGGGCGCTGACATTCGTGCCGTCAAACCAGACTTCCCCTTTCCAAGGTTTGAGCAGCCCCATGACCGTGCGCAGCATGGTGGTCTTGCCCACGCCGTTGCCGCCCACCAAAGAGGTCAGCTTGCCCGCTTCCAGGGAAAGGTCCACCCCCCACAGGATCTGAACCTCGCCATATCCGCTTGCCACATTTTTCACTTCAAGTATTGCCATAATTGTCGCTCCTCTGGGCGAATGGGTTCTGGGCGCATGGGCCTATCAATCCTCATCCTTGTCGGCCATCAGTCTCTCGGCCAACTTGGGATCGCCCAGATAGGCCTCGATCACTTTGGGATTGTTGGAAACCTCCTCCGGGGTGCCGACCGCGATCATCTGCCCATAGTCCAGCACGGTGATGCGGTCGGAGACGTTCATGACGGCGTGCATGACATGCTCGATCATGATGATGGCCACCCCTTGGTCCCGGATCTGGCGCACGGTCTGCACCATGCCGGCGATCTCCGAGGGGTTCAGCCCGGCCAGCACTTCGTCCAACAGCAGCAACCGGGGCCGAGCGGCCAGGGAGCGGGCCATCTCCAACCGTTTCTTCTGGGCCACATTCAGGCTGCTCGCCAACTGGTCCGACCGCACATTGAGCTTCACAAAGTTCAAGACCTCATCGGCGATCCGCCCGGCCTCGCCCAGGCCGTGGTTCTCTCGGCCAAAACAGGCTCCCACCATCACATTTTCCCGCACGGTGAGGTCGTTGAGCGGGCGTACGATCTGGTGGGTGCGGGCCATGCCGGCCCGGGCCATGTCATAGGGTTTTCTGCCGGTCACATCCTGGCCCAGGAAGATCACCCGGCCCTCGGTGGGGGGAAAGACCCCGTTGACGGCGTTGAAGAGGGTGGTCTTGCCGGCGCCGTTGGGACCGATCAGCCCCAGGATCTCGCCCTCGGCCAGGTCAAAGCTGACTTCGGAGAGGGCCAGCAGTCCGCCAAAGCGCTTGGTGACGTTCTGTACTTGCAAGATCATGGCAGGAACCTCCGCAGGACTGGGAACCGTTGGCGCAGCCAGCCAACCGCACCGGCAGGAATAAAGAGGATGATGAGCAGGAGCAGCAGACCCGCCACCGAGAGCTGGATATTCTTGAACAGGTCGCTGGTGAGCAGGAAGCCCCGCAGCCGTTGATAGCCGATGGCCCCGATGATCGGCCCCAGCACCGTGCCCTGGCCGCCCAACATCACCATCACGATCATCTCGATGGAGAAGTGCAGGCGGAAGGCCACCCCCGGCTCGATGTTGCCGTTCTTGAAGTAGAAGAGCACCCCCACCATGCCGGGGATGATGGCCGACAGCACATAGGCCCAGGTCTTGGCCCGGGGGGTGACCACGCCCATGACCTCGGCGGCGTCTTCGTCCTCGCGGATGGCCATGAGGCCCAGGCCAAACTTGCTGGTCTTGACTTGATAGCTCAACAGAATGGCCAGCAAGGTCATGGCGATGGTGACGTAGTAGACCAGCCACAGGGCGCTGGTGGCCCCGCCATAGTCTTGGTAGATCTTGAAGTTCAGGCTGATCCCCGTGGCCCCGCCAAAGGGCTGGAAGTTGTTGATAAAGGCCCGCATGGCCTCGTTGATGCCGATGGTGGCCAGGGCGAAGTAGCCGCCCCGCAGACGCAGGATGGCGCTGCCCAGCAGATAGGCCAGGATGGCCGAAGAGAGTCCGCCGGCCAGCATGGCGATCCACAACGAGAGGCCAAAATCGTTCATCAGATAGAGGCCCACATAGCCGCCCAGACCAAAAAAGACCACATGGCCAAAGCTGACATAGCCGGTGTAGCCAAGGATGATGTTCAGGCTGGAGGCCAGCACCACGGACAGGAGCATGGTGAAGATCACCTCACGGGTGGCCGGTCGGCCTGTGAAGACCGGGTATAGCCCCATGAGCAGAACCGTCGCCAGGGTGAGCAGAAGGCCAGGATTTTTCAGTAGTTTCATTTTTTCGCTCCCAGCAGACCACTTGGGCGGATCAAGAGGATGACGACGAAGAGTACAAACTCGATCACCGGCACCCAAACCGTGGGCATGAAGGCGGGGATCACCCCTTCCAACACGCCCAGGATCAGGCCGCCCAGGAGCGCGCCCAGGGGATTGCCCAGGCCGCCCAGCACGCCGATCACAAAGCTCTTCAACTCGTATGTCCCGCCGGAGAGAATGGTGAAGGGAAAGAAGGTGGCGATCAGCCCGCCGGCGATGGCCGCCAACATGGTGCCGATGCCAAAGCTCAGGGCCAGCACCCGGGTGGAGGGGATGCCCATCAGCTCTGCCGCGGCCCGGTTGTTGGCCACGGCCCGCACATACTTGCCCCAGGTGGTGCGATAGAGGAAAAGATAGAGCAGGCCAGTCACACCAATAGCCATGAGGGCCGCCACCACGCGGGTGCCCAGAATGGTCACAGGCCCCATGGTGATGGACCCCAGGCTGATGTCCACGTTGCGGGGCGAGGTGCTGAAGGCCGTGGTGCCCAGGCCGATCAAGATCATGTTGACCGAGAAAGTTGCCAGCAACGTAGAGAGATGTGGCCCATCGATCACCCGATTGATGGCCACATAGAACATGATGATCCCAAAGAGCAGGCCCACGATGGCCACCAGAACCAACCCCAAATAGGGGTTGATGCCAAAGTTGGTAAAGGCCAGATAGACCCCAAACATACCCAGAGCGATGATAGGACCGTGGGCCAGGTTGATCACGTCCATCACCCCCCAGATCAGGGTGAGGCCCATAGCCGCAATGCCGTAGACGAAGCCGATCAGCAGACCGTCCGTCAGAAATGCGAGTAGCGTTCCTTGCATGGCGTTCTCCTGTAAAGTTGGACAGGGGGTGCAGG
>CAZKEX010000207.1:0-1115 GCA_964551895.1 uncultured Caldilineaceae bacterium
CGGATCACCAGCACGATGGTGATGAGGAGCAGGCCCACGGCCAGGAGCAGTTGCCACAGGGGCACGGCCACCCCCGCGCTCAGCCGGGTCATCATGATCACCGGGGCGGTGAAGGGGAAGAGGCTCATGCCGATGGCCAGCCCGCCGTTGGGCGCGTTGATCAGCACGCCGATCAGCATCAGCGAGAGGACCAGGGGGCTGTTGACCACAAACGCGGCCTGGGATGCCTCCCGCAGATTGGGCACCAAGGCCCCGATTCCGGCCATCAGCCCGGCATAGAGGGTGTAGCCCAGCAAGAAGAAGACCAGCCCCCAGGCGAAGATCATGGGCGGCAGGTCGAACTCCGCGCCCAGGCTGAAGGCGCTACCGGAGATGCGGGAGATGGCGTAGCCGCTGCCCATCCACACCAGGGCTTGGAAGAGGCCGACGATGCCCAGCCCCAAGATCTTGCCCGTAAACATCTGCCGGGGGGAGATGGTGGTCATCAAGATCTCGATCACCCGGTTCTCTTTTTCCAGGGTCATGCTGCTGATGTTGTGGCTGGCCGTGCCGAAGATCACAAAATAGAAGAGCAGGGTGAAGGCGTAGGGCAGGATGAAGGTGAGGGGATTGCTTTCGTCCCTGGCCCCCTGGGTGGTCAGGGCCTGCTCCTGCAATTGATAGGGGTTTTCCACCCTGCTGGCCCGCTGCCCATCCCCGCCCAGCAGGGCCGTGGCCAGGACCGATTCCAACACATGACTGGATGCTGGCTGGTCCAGGGGCGGCGTGCCCGGTCGGATGAAAAGGATCTCTCCGGCGGCCACATAGTCCGGGGGAACCACGTAGTATTCGCCGATCTCGCCGTCGGCCAGGGCCTGGGCCGCGGTGGATTCGTCGGCCAGGGGGATCAGCAAAGCATCCACCGCCCGGGCCAGGTTGGGGGGCAGATCGGCCAGAATCTCCGGGGTGATCAGCCCGCTCTGGTCCACAAAGGCGGCGGGGAGGGTGGCGGTGTTGTCCGTGGCCAGTTGGTCCACCACGCTGGGGGCACGGCCACCGACCAGGTTGATCCCCAACAGTATCAGCAGCCCAAAGACCGGCATGCCAAAGACCGCAAACAAAAACGAACGCTGGGT
>CAZKEX010000207.1:1215-8192 GCA_964551895.1 uncultured Caldilineaceae bacterium
CCATAGAGAAGCTGACCCATCCCAAAGGCCCGGCCGGCCAGCCACATGGCCCCCGCCGCGCTGATCATCAGAATGGCCGAGGCCAGGGCAAGCTGCCACCCTGGCAGGGTCCCCGTCCCCGCCCGGATGCTGATGGCCACGGGCGCGGTGAGGGGGAAGAGGCTGAGGCCCACGGCCAGGGGGCTGTTGGGGTTCTGCAAAAAGACGGCCACAAACCAAAAGGGCATCATGGCGGGCAGGGTGAGAAAGCCTGTGATCTGCTGGCCCTCGCTGGCCTCGGCCACGGTGGCCCCGATGGCCACCATAAAGGAGCCAAACATCAGATAGGCCGGGAGCATCACCAGCGCCAGCACCCACACCATCTCCCCGCTGATCTGGATGTTGCCCAGCCACTCGAAGCGGGTGCGCCCCCACAACAGCCCCCCGGCCACCATCAGCGCCCAGCCCCCAACCTGGGTCAGCCCCACCAAGGAGATGCCCAAAATTTTGCCCGCAATCAACTGCCCGGAGGAGATGGAGGTGATCAGCACCTCCATGGTGCGGTTCTCTTTCTCCTCCACCACGGCCTGCATCAAATAGCCGGAGGTGGTGAAGATGCTCAGGATAAAGCCAAAGCCCAGGATGGCGGGCATGAAGGCGTTGATGAAGAGGGAGAAGTCCATGGGCTGACGGCCGCCGTCGGCCTTGGGCAGCACAAAGTCGGCCCCGGCGGTCAGGCGGCGGGCCACGTCCACGGGCAGATCCCGCACCAGATTGGCTTGCAGGAAGTCCCGGAAGGTGCGCTGGGCCACGCCTGTGGGCGAGCGGTCCGCATAGACCAGGCGCACCCGGCCCGATGTGGCGTAGTCTTCGGCCACCACGTAATAGCCTTGGATGGTCTCGCTGTCCAGGGCGGCCTTGGCGGCGGCTTCGTCCGCATAGGCGATCAGGGCGACCGCATTGTCCGCGTCCACCGGGGGCAAGCGGTCCGGGGAGACCGTTTGAAGGACCTGGGCCCGGTCCACATAGCCGACCGGGTCTGTGTTGGTCTCCATGCGGGCAACCAGTGTGCCCACCACGGCGATCACAGCGATGATGGCGGGCAGGGCCAACATGCTGAACAGAAAACGCCGGGTAAAGACATGTTTGGTATACTCAAAGACGATCACATGGCCGACTTTGGCCAGATTCCAGGGTAATTTTCGGGGCATTTTCCAGGGTATTTTCACTTTGCCCCCCCTGGCGTGTCGGCGGGATCGTCTCTCGACTCACCCCCCCGCACCACGCGGATGAAGATCTCGCTCAACGAAGGGGTGGCGATCTCGAAATAGTGGACATCCATCTCCGCGGCCAGCAGGGCCCGCAACACCTGGTTGGGGGAGGTGTCGTCGTCCAGGCGCAGTTTGATGGCCCCGTTGTGGGGCAGCGCCTCGGCCACCCCCGGCACGCCGGCCAGCAATTCCGGGCGGGGGTCGCTGGTCTGCACCAACACCTCGTGGCCGGAGAAGCGGCGGCGGATCTCGGCCAGGTTGCCGTAGAGTACCCGCCGCCCCTGGTTCATCAACAGGATGCGGTCGCATAGCTCCTCCACCTGGTGCATCTGGTGGGTGGACATGATCACCGTCACCCCGGACTGGTTTAGCTCCACCAGCAGCTCCTTCACCAGCTCCGTGTTCACCGGGTCCAGGCCAGAGAAGGGTTCGTCGATGATCAGCAGTTCGGGTTGGTGCAGGATGGTGGCGATGATCTGGGCCTTTTGCTGCATGCCCTTGCTCAACTCTTTGATCTTTTTGGACCGATGCTGGATCAGGTCAAAGCGCTCCAAATAGCCCACGGCCCGTTCCCGCACCTCGGCCACGGAGAGCCCTTTGAGGGTGCCCAGATAGGTCAAACTGCGCTCCAAGGGCATCTCCCGATAGAGCCCCCGCTCCTCGGGCATATAGCCGATGCGGTTCTTTTTGGCCTCGTTCATGGGGCCGTCAAAGACGGAAATCTGGCCGCTGTCGGGCTTGAAAATGTCCAACATCATGCGGATGGTGGTGGTCTTCCCCGCGCCGTTGGGGCCGAGCAGGCCGAACATTTCGCCTTTTTTTAGATCAAAGGAGAGATCGTCCACAGCCAAATTGGGGCCAAAGCGCTTGGTGACGCGGGACAGGTCAACGATGGACATAGGAACTCCGGGTAGAATGGGTGGGTGGGGATCGGGCATAGACCCCGACGGTTTGACGGTCATTTATGCCAGTATACTTGTCCCCGATCAGATTGTAAACTTGGCGTAACGCCCTCTGGGTCAATTGCATCTAATCGACAGACCATCCGATGGATGATCGCATTCCAACTATGACTCCGCTGCAAGAATCAACAATTCACCGCAAAGGCGCAGAGAACGCAAAGAAAAACAGGGTTTTCCTCGGTGTTCTCTGCGCAATCTCTGGGATCTCGGCGGCAAAATGCTTTTTGCAGCGTAGTCAACCATTGTTCTCTGAGGAGAGACCCATGATTAAGGTAAACGAACACAATATCGACCGCATCGTCCGTTTTGTCGTCGCCGTGGCCCTGATCTTTTGGGCCATGTTCCAGTGGCCGGTGGCCCTGGCGCAACCCTGGGCATTGATCGCCTATCTGGTGGGGGCCGTCCTCATCGTCACCTCGGTGATCGGCTTCTGCCCCATCTACGGCCTGCTGCGCATCTCCACCGCGGGCAAGAAGAAGTAGCGCACGCACCGGCTAGTCATCCCCCACCCGCATATCTCACAAAAAGCGCAGAGGCAATGAGGCCTCTGCGCTTTTTGTGTTTTTTAACCCCGCCCGTAACTGTCAAGCAAAGCTAGCCCCCGTCGGTTGAGTAGGTCGGGGTAGTTTCCGACCGTATCGCCTGTACTGAGTGCGAAGCGTACCGAAGTGAAACCATAGGGGGCGGGTTGATCCGCTTTGGTTTCGATACGCCGCCGAGTACTTGAATGGTCAGCGGAAATCTCGGCGGCGGCTACTCAACCGACGCTAGTCCCAGCAAACCAAAAACTTGACGACTGCCCAAGATAGGCGTAAACTGCCATTTATCTAAACCGGATTAGTAACCGGGCCTTCACCGCCACTTTGGGCAGAAATGTCGCTTGTTTTGGAAGAGAACCCATGAGAGCAACTATCAACACAACCACCCTGATCGCCCGGGGCCACAGCCTGTCCGCCCGCTATACGGCCCTGCATCACCGCAACTTCCGCCTCTTTTGGTTTGGGCAGATGATCTCTTTGGTGGGCACGTGGATGCAAAATGTGGCCCAGGGCTGGCTGGTCTACCAGTTGACCGGTTCGGCCCTGGCCTTGGGCATGGTGGGGGTGGCGACCTCCCTGCCCGTGCTGGGGTTGGCCCTCTATGGCGGGGTGATCGCCGACCGCTTTAACCGACGCAATATCCTGATGGTGACCCAGACCGCGGCCATGCTCCAGGCCCTGATCATGGCCGGGCTGATCTGGGGCGGCCATATTCAGGTCTGGCATGTCTATCTGCTTGCCTTCACCCTGGGCATCATCAACGCCATCGACACCCCCACCCGCCAGGCCTTTGTGGTGGATCTGGTGGACAAACAGGATCTGCCCAACGCCGTGGCCCTCAACTCCACGGTCTTCAACCTGGCCCGGGTGGTGGGGCCGGCCGTGGCCGCCATCCTGATCGCCAGCATCGGCATCGCCGCCGCCTATCTCATCAATAGCCTCACCTTCATCGCCGTGCTGATCGGTCTGGCCCTGATCAACATGCCCGAAGGCATCATCCGCTCCGCCACCCGCTCGCTGAAGGACAACCTGGTGGAGGGCTTCGCCTACATCCGCTCGGACCCGCCCACCCAGGCCTTGATCGGCATGGTGGCCGTGATCGGTCTTTTCGGCATCCCCTACACCACCCTCATGCCCGTCTTTGCGGACACTGCCCTGCACACAGATGTCCACGGCTACGGCCTGCTCCTCAGCGCCACGGGCGTGGGTGCGTTGATCAGCGCCTTTACCTTGGCCTCGTTCAGCAACATGAAGGGCAAGGGCAAATTCCTGACCGTGGGCGACCTGGTTTTCCCCCTCATGTTGATCGCCTTCAGCTTTTCCCGCACCATGCCCGTGGCCCTGATCCTGCTGGTGGGCATCGGCGGCTTCCTGGTACTGCGGGCCGCGCTCAGCAACATCCTGCTCCAAACCACCGTCCCCGATGCCCTGCGCGGCCGGGTGATGGCCGTCTACATCATGATGTTCTTCGGCATGACCCCCCTGGGCAGCTTCCTGGCCGGGGCCATCGCCGAACGCTTTGGCGCCCCCGTGGCGATTGCGTTTGGGGGTGTGATCGTGTTTATCGCCGCGATCTTTGTCTTCATTCGTTTCCCGTCTCTGCGTCGATTGGAGTGAGGCTATATGCACATTCGCTATTTTACGGATACCGATACAATCCACATCGAACTGACCAACAGCCCGGTGGTCGATACGTTGGAGTTCAACGAGCAAACTCTCGTCGATCTGGATGCGGACGGCAATGTCGTTGCCATCACCATCGAACACGCCCAGGAGCCCGCCAATATGCGCACATTCTCCTTCGAGCAGATCCCTGCCCTCCAGCCACAACTTGCCGCCGCAGATTGAGAGAAGCACGGGCATAAAGAGAGCGGATGGGGCAATGCCCCATCCGCTCTCTTTATGCCCGGTTTTGGATTACGGCGCATCCCCCCAGCGTCGATCCGTCTCGTGTTCGCCCCGCTTCATGGCCAGCAGCAGCGCGTCCTGATCGATGGGCAAGGAGGTGCAGCGCACGCCCACGGCGTTGTAGATGCCGTTGGCGATGGCCGGGCTGATGGGGACGGAACTGATCTCCCCCACGCCTTTGGCCCCGTACGGGCCGGCCGCGGCCGCGTGCTCCACGATGAAGTTGGTCATGTGGGGGGTCATTTTGATGCCGGGCATCTTGTATTGGCCCAACCGGGTGGTCCACGGCACGCCGTTTTCCACGATGTAGTGTTCGGTGAGGGCGTTGCCCATGCCCATCACAATACCGCCCTCGATCTGGCCGTTCAGGCTCAGAGGGTTGATGGCCCGGCCCACGTCATGGGCGGTCACCACCCGCTCCACGGCCACCTCGCCGGTCTCCGTGTCCACGCTGACCAGAGCGGCATGCACCGCATAGCTGAAGGCAAAGTGCATGTCCCCGCCCGTGCCCAGGGGTTGGGTCTTGGGGGCCCAATACTCGTACTGCAACTTGGCGTCCCGGCCCTCGGCCAGCATGGCGTTGACGGCTTCGGCGAAGGAAATGGAGCGAGATTGGGAGATTGGGAGATTGGGAGATTGGTGTGAGTACCCAATCTCTAAATCTCCTAATCGCTTAATCTCCCCATCGCCTCCCCGCACCTTTTCCAGCCGGGCCTCATCCACATAGGCCAGCCCTTCGTGGAAGGTGATGACGCTGGGGGGGACGTCGAACTTTTCGGCCAGGACGGATTGCAGCCGTTCCCGCATGGTGCGGGCGGCCAGGCGGGCGGCGTTGCCGCTGACGTAGGTCTGGCGGCTGGCCGTGGTCGGGCCGCCGTCCGGGGTGAGGTCCGTGTCCATGACCAGCACCTTCACCTTGTCGAAGGGCAGCCCCAACTCCTCCGCGGTACAGGCGGCCAGGACGCCGACCAAGTTTTGGCCCATCTCCGCGCTGCTGGTGCGGATGGCCGCGGTGCCGTTGGGGAAGACCTCCACCTCGGCGGTCGCCTTGTCCGGCGCGCCGCCGCCCAGCCCCGTGTTCTTGTATCCGGCGGCCACCCCCCAGGCGTAGCGTTTGGGGCCGATCTGGGTCGGGGACCAGGGATTTTGGATTTGGAATTTTTGATTTTGGATTGCGGCGGTTGAGCCATTGGTGGCAGAATCCAAAATCGGCATTCCAAAATCTAAAATCTGATTTTCTACCTTTTCGAGACATTCCAACAACCCCACACTCTCCTTCAGCGGTTGGCCCGTGGCGGTCATGGTGCCGACGCGCATGGCGTTTTTGCGGCGCAGGGCCACCGGGTCCATGCCCAGGGCCTCGGCCAGGATGTCCATGTTGCTCTCCACGGCGAAGGCGGACTGGGTGACGCCAAAGCCCCGGAACGCGCCGCAGGGGGCGTTGTTGGTGTACATGGCGTAGCAGTCGATCTGGGCGTGGTCCATGACATAGGGGCCGGTGGCGTGGGTGGTGGCCCGGGTCATCACCTTTTCGCCCAGGCTGGCATACGCGCCGCTGTCCCCGTAAAGCTCGGCCAGCACCGCGGTCAACGTGCCGTCCCGCTTGGCCCCGGTCTTCACTTTGATGATGGTGCCGTGGCGCTTGGGGTGGAAACGCAGGCTCTCGTCTCGGCGATAGAGGATCTTGACCGGGCGGCCCGTGATCTGGGCGGCCAGGGCGGCGTGGACCTGGCCGGCGATGTCCTCCTTGCCCCCAAAGCCGCCGCCCATCACTGCGCCCCGCACCCGCACCTCGTCCTCCTGCAAGCCCAGGCTCTTGGCCACCTGGTGACGATCGCTGTAGGGGATCTGGCTGCCCACATAGATGGTCATTTTATGATGGTCGGCATCATAGCCGGCGGGCACGGCGATGGAACACTCGGGCTCCAAAAAGGCGTGTTCGGTCATGGGCGTGCGGTAGGTGCGCTCGATGATCACATCGGCCTGGGCAAAGCCCTCGTCCACATCTCCCTGGCGCACCTTGATATGCTTGAGCAGATTGCCCGTAGGCCGGTCCGGGTGAAGGATGGGGGCCTCTGGGCTGCGGGCAAAGACCGGGTCGGTGATGGGGGCCATGACTTCGTACGTCACCCGGACGGCGGCCAGGGCAGTGTGGGCGATCTCCTCGCTCTCCGCCACCACCAAGGCGATGGGATCCCCGGCATAGCGGGCGGGGAACTTGCCGCCGGCAAAGACCGGCCAGTCGTTCTCCACCAGCCCGTGACGAGGATCCCCGGGCACGTCTTCATAGGTCAACACCCTCACCACGCCGGGCAGGG
>CAZKEX010000208.1:0-8146 GCA_964551895.1 uncultured Caldilineaceae bacterium
AAGGCTTTTCTCTGCGCATCCTCCGCGGATCTCGGCGTTCTCGGCGGTTAAATGCTTTTTGCAGTAGACTCATTGTACCGATCTTCGACCATTTCGTAAAGTGGATAGAAAGTGAAAGGGTCCGCGTAGAAAGTGGATAGATCACGGAGAGGTGAAATCGGCTAGACTGGGGGCATTGAGCCACGCTAACCGCCGCAAAGGAGCGCCTCCCGTGAATCGATTCGACTCGTCCGCCCAGGTATTGGTCCTGTGGGGTTATGGCTGCAACGAAGCCGTGGCGGCTGGTTTTGTGGCGGCCTTTCGGCAACAGGGCACCAATGTGACCGTGGTGGGGATCAGCGGGCGGCGCAACATGGGCGCCCACGGCCTCACCTTGCAGCCGGATATTCTGTTGAGCGAGGCCTTGGTCTTGGCGAACTCGGTGGACCTGGTGGTGCTGCCGTGTGCGGCGAGCGCGGCGACTGTTCTGGACAGCGACCCCCGGCTGCGCGATCTGTGCCAGCGGGCTGCCACCAACGGGGCCAGGTTTATCATCTGTGACCAGGCGATCTACACCCTCTTGGGGCTGGACGAGAGCCAGGCCCACCTTTTCACTTTCGATCTGGACCCGTTCAGCTTTCTCAATGGGTGAAAAGAAAGCGAACCGCGGAGGGACGCAGAGAAAAAACTCTGCGCCCCTCCGCGTCTTCTCTGCGCCCTCTGCGGTTAAACTTTACCCATCCCAGCGCCCAAAGGCCACCACCACGTTTTGGCCGCCAAAGCCAAAGGCGTTGACCAAAGAAACCCGGACCGGGCGCTCTTGGGGGGTGTTGCCCACGATGGTGACGGGCAGTTCGGGGTCCGGGGTGTAGTTGATGGTGGGGGGGACGATGCCGTTCTGCATGGCCAGGATGGCCGCCACCGCGGACATGGCCCCGGCCGCGCCCAGGCCGTGGCCCACCATGCTCTTGATGCTGGTGACGGCCATGTTGGGCGTGTGCGCCCCAAAGACCCGCTGGATGGCCATGCTCTCCGAGCGGTCGTTGAGGACCGTGCCCGTGCCGTGGGCGAAGATGGCGTCCACATCCTCGGCGCGCAGACCGCTGTTCTTGAGCGCGCCGCTCAGGGATCGCTCGGCCCCGCTGCCGCTGGGGTCCGGCGCGGTGATGTGATAGGCGTCCCCGGTCAGGCGGCCCCCCAGCACTTCGCCGTAGATGCGGGCACCCCTGGCTTTGGCGTGTTCCTCGGTCTCCAGAATCACCGCGGCCGCGCCCTCGCCGCTGACAAAGCCGTCCCGGTCCACGGAGAAGGGGCGGCAGGCTGTGGCCGGGTCGTCCGTGCGGCCGGACAGGGGGCCCATGCGCCCAAAGGCGGCAAAGGTGAGCAGAGAGACGGCGGATTCGGTCCCGCCGGCGATCACGATGTCCGCTTCCCCCCGCTGCAAGAAGTGGTAGCCTTCCAAAATCGAATAGTGGCCGGAGGCACAGGCGGCCGCGCTGGTCATCACCGGCCCCCGGGCGCCGGTCTCGATGGAGACCACGCAGCTGACGGCGTTGGCCATGGCGCTGGGGATCACAAAGGGACCCACCGAACGCCAGCCCTTCTCCGCCATCACCACAGAGGCGGCCTCGATCTCGGTGATGCCGCCGCCGCCCGTGGCCATCATCACGGCCACGTCGTCCCGGTTGCTCTCGTCGATCACGATGCCGGCGTCGGCCAGGGCCTGGCGGGCCACGGCCACGGCAAATTGGGACGAGCGGGCCACCCGGCGGGCCTGCTTGTGGTCCATATATTGCTTGGGGTCAAAATCCTTGACCTCACAGGCAATGTTGAAGGGTATGTCTGTGGAATCGAACTGGGTGATTTTTCCGGCACCGGAGTGGCCGGCCAGCAGGTTTTCCCAAAAGCTCTGGGCATCGTTGCCGATGGGCGTAATGGCTCCAAGGCCGGTGATCACAACACGGCTCATGCTTGTCTACCTTTCGTTGGCTGGGTGTGAAGGTCGCTGCTTTCCGCGCTCGGCGGCCTAACTGTGCCATTATAGGTTAGCCCCAATATGGCGTCAAAACTGCCTTGTGGATAAAAAATAGAACACGGATTGGACGGATCGAACGGATTAAAACGGATTTTCTTTTGAAAAAGAAAAAAGATCCGTTTTGATCCGTCTCATCCGTCCAATCCGTGTTCTATTTTTTGCTACTTCGTGTTCTATTTTTCCCCCGCCAGTTCCCACAGCCGATTGGGGCTGAGGGGGATCTCGTTGATCTCGAAGGCGTTGCTCAGGGCGTCCTCCACGGCCTGGGCAAAGAGGGCGCCTGTGGGGATGGCCCCGGCCTCCCCCGCGCCTTTGACGCCCATTGGGTTGAGGGGCGAGGGGGTCTCTTTGTGGTCCACGACCATGGGGGGCACGTCCAACGCCGTGGGCAACAGGAAGTCCATGAACGAGGCGTTGAGCAACTGGCCCTGGTCGTCGAAGTGCAACTGCTCGTAGAAGGCATTCCCCAGCCCCTGGGCCACCCCGCCGTGGATCTGCCCGTCCAAGATCAGCGGGTTGATCACCCGGCCACAGTCGTGGACCACCACATATTTGAGCACCTCCACGTCATAGGTCTCCGGGTCCACCTCCACGATCATGGCGTGGGTGCCAAAGGCCGTGGCCCCTCGCTCCGGCCCGAAGTAGTTGGTGGCCTCCAGGCCCGGCTCTGTGCCGGGCCGCACCGCCCCCCGCAAGGGATTGGCCAACTGGGCCAAGGTGCCCAGGGGAATGGCCCCGTCCGGATCGTTTCTGATCTGCACCCCGCCGTTGACCAACTCCAGATCCCCCTCCGGCGCTTCGTGGAGGCGGGCGGCCATGCCCAGGACCTTGGCCCGCACATCCTTGGCCGCCTCGTTGATGGCGTTGCCCGCCACCACCGCGCCCCGGCTGGCAAAGGTGCCGGCGCCCCAATAAAATTGGTCCGTGTCTCCGGTGGTGACGATCACATCCTCCACCCCCACCCCAAGCTGGTCCGCCACAATCTGGGCGAAGCTGGTGAAGTGGCCCTGGCCCTGGGTACCCACGCCCGTGGCCACAGAGATCTTGCCGCTGGCCTGCACCTGCACCCGGGCCCCCTCATACGGCCCGATGCCCGTGCCTTCCACATAGGTGACGATGCCCACACCCAGCAGCCGCCCCTCCGCCCTGGCCTGGGGCTGGGTCTCGGCGATGAATTTGTCGTAGTCGATCAGCTCCATAATCTTGTCCAACACCGGCTCGTAGTCGCCGCTGTCATAGACCAGGGGGGAGAAATCCTGGTAGATGATCTTGTTGTCGTAGGGGAAGGCCTCCTTTGGGATGAAGTTGCGGCGGCGGATCTCCGTGCGATCCAGCCCCAACTCCCGGGCGGCGATGTCCAGCAGCCGCTCCATGACGAAGACCCCGTGCTGGCGGCCGGCGCCCCGGTATGGGGTGACGATGGGCTTGTTGGTAAAGACGGCCCGGAACTCGCTGTAGTAGTTGGGGATGTCGTAGCAGCCCAACAGGGTGCATTGGCTGTTGATGGGCACGGTCAGCCCATAGGGCATGTACGCGCCGGCGTCGTGGATAAAGCTGTCCTTGACCCCGATCACCCGGCCTTGGCGGGTGAGGGCGATCTCGGCCTCGTGGACCTGGCCCCGCTCCTGGGTGGTGGCGTAGAAGTTCTCTGCGCGGTCCTCGATCCACTTGATGGGGCGGTTGAGCTGCATGGCCAGCCAGGGTACCAACATCTCTTCCTGATAGAACATCATGATCTTGGGCCCAAAGCCGCCGCCGATAAAGGGGGCGATCACCCGCACCTGGTTTTCCGAGAGGCCCAACATGGCGGCGATGCCGTTGCGGATGGGAATGGGGGCCTGGGTGGTGTCCCACATGGTCAGCCGCTGGCTGCGACCGTCCCACTGGGCCACGATGCCCCGGTTTTCCATGGCCGCGGCCGTGCCCCGATCATAGACAAAGCGGCGTTTGATCACCACCTCGGCCTTCTGCCGGGCCAGGTGATAGTTGCCCTTCTCCTGGATCACATGGGCGGCCTCGTTGCTGGTCGAGTCCTCGAAGATCAGGGTCTCGGAGGTCAGGGCTTCCTCCATGTCCACCAGCGCCGGCAGGGAGGCGTAGCGCACCCGCACATCCTCCACCGCGTCCTCGGCGATGTAGCGGGACTCGGCCACGATCACGGCCACGGGTTCGCCCACATAGCGCACCTTCTCCCGGGCCAGGATGGGCTGGGTGCGGGTCTCGAAGGTCAGCCGGCGGATGGGCGGCGGCGGCACCAGCAATGGCCCCTCCCGCCAATAGTCACCCAGATCCGCCGCGGTGTAGACCGCCACCACCCCTGCCCGCTCCCTGGCCGCGGACGCGTCAATGCGCCGAATCGTGGCGTGGGCATAGGGGCTGCGCACAAAGGCCACATGCAGCATACCGGGCAGATGCACATCGTCCACAAACAACGCGTTCCCCGTCAACAGCCGGGGATCCTCGTTGCGCTTGATGCGTTCGCCAAAAAGTTGAGTACTCATGGATAGCTCCAAAAAAAACTGATTTAACCGCAGAGGACGCAGAGAGAAAACGCAGAGGGGCGCAGAGAAAAACGGAGATGTTCTCTGCGCCCTCCGCGTCTCCTCCGCGCCCTCTGCGGTTAAGCTTTTACTCTTCGGTAAACGCCACCGCCCGTGCGAAGGCCGCTTCGCCGCCGACGAATTTCCAGGGGAAGCAGCCCAGGGTGAGGCGGCGGTTGTGGAGGGCGGGGTTGCCGATCTCGCCGCCCAGGTTCTCCACGTGGAAGCAGTCGTGGGGGAAGAGGGCGTTGTGGGTCAGTTGGTACGCCTCCTTGGGGAAGAGTTCGTCCACTTTGTCCGAGCCGCCAAACTTGGCCTCGCACTGCGCCCGCACCTTGGCCCAATGTTCCAGCCCGCCCTTGCCCAAAAAGCGACCGATGGGCAGGTTCATGGGGTGGTCCGTGGAGATCATGTCCACGCCCCACAGGTGGATCTTCTTGTCCAACAGCCAGTCGCAGATGCTGTGATGGGGGCCGGGATGGCGCAGGATATACTTCTCCTCGTCCCCGCCCGGCTCCAGGAAGCTGTATTTGGCCCAGCCCGTGTGGATGAAGAGGATGTCCCCATCCTGCACGTCCGCGGTGGCCTCGATCATCTCCGGGGTAAAGACGCCCAGCTCGTCCAACTGGTCCGAGAGGTCCACGATCACGCCGGGACCGTAGAGCCATTCCAGGGGCAACTGCTCGATGGTCTTGCCGTTGGTCACAAAGTGCTTGGGCGCGTCCAGATGGGTGCCCATGTGGTTCGAGGTCTGGATATACTGGGCGTTGACCCCGTGCTCGGACTTGCGCTTGAAATACTTCACCTCGAAGGGCGGATAGAAGGGCCAGAACGAACAGTCCTGGTTGAGGCCTTGGGATAGATCGTGGATTTTCATGGGTTGCTCCTTAAGGAATAGAACGCGGATGACGCGGATTTGACGGATTTACACGGATTTTTCTTAACCGCAGAGGGGGCTGGTTTTCTCTGCGTCTCTCTGCGGATCCTCTGCGCTCTCGGCGGTTGAGCTTTTGTGACTTACAGATACGTTTCCGCAAAGGCGATCAACGCCTCTTCAAAAATCGACATGGGCGGACGGACGAGGCCGGCCCCCACTTGACCGACCCCGGCTTCTCGGTGGGCGATGCCGGTGTTGACCCGGGGCGGGATGCCCAGCGCCACCACCTGGCGGATGTCGATGCCGACGGGCGTGCCCCGGAAGCCCAGGGCCGGGATGGTGAAGGCGCTGTGTTCGGCCGCGCTGATCTCGTACATCTCCAGGGTGGCGTTGAGGGCGTCCTGGGGGGTGCCGCTGATGAAGGTGACGATGGCCGGGGCCGCGGCCATGGCAAAGGCCCCGATCCCCGCGGTCTCGGTGATGGTGCTGTCGCCAATGTCCCCGCTGGCGTCCGCGGCCGTGTAGCCGGGGAAGTAGAGACCGTCCGGCTGGCCCACCGGGCCGGTGAACCAGCGGTCGCCCAACCCGCTCACCCGGATGCCAAAGTCCGTGCCGTTGCGGGCCATGGCCGAGACCAGGGTGCTGCCCTCCACCCCGTGGGCAGCGTCGCCCATGGTCTTGCACGCCGCCATCACCGGGTTGAGGACGCTGAGGGCGTTGTCGCCCAAGAATTGCAGCACCTTCTCCAGCTCCGCCCCATCGGTCGATGTGCGGGCCAACAATGGAGCCAGCAGTTTGGTGAAGATCAGCGACCCGGCCTTGTTGCGATTGTGGCCCTCGTCGCCCATGTGCAGGGCCTCGGCCACCAACGCCCGCAGGTCCAGCCCATCCGAGACGAAGAGGGCGTCGTCCAGCATTGGCCCCATCACCTCGTTCATCCAGCGCAGCTTGGCCAGCACCTCCGGGGCATACGCGCCGTAACGCAGGACCTTGCCGTAGCCCTCGTTGAGCGTCGAAAAGGCCCAGTTGCCGTGGGTGACATTCTCCACCCGATAGACCATCATGGACGCGGTGGTCACCCCGGCCATGGGCCCCACCGCGCTGTGATGGTGGCACGGCTCAAAGTCCACGCCGCCGCTCTGCACCAAAGCCACGGCCTCCGCCGCGTCCTCGGCCAGCCCCTCGTACAGAATGCCCCCGATCACCGCGCCCTGCATGGGGCCGGACATGCGCTCCCACGAAATCGGCGGCCCCGCGTGCAAAATCAGGTCGTCCCGCATGCCCGGAATCACCTCCCGGGCCGGGGCCACCCCCCGCAAAATAGGCCGGGCGCTCATCATCCGCTCGACGGCGGTGCGATTGGCTTGGTCGATATCTAATGTCATAAAAATCCTCTCAATCAAAGAAAAAAATAGGCCACGGATTGAACGGATCGCACGGATAAAAACGGATTTTTTTCTTTTAAAAATCAGTGAAAATCCGTCTAATCCGTCCAATCCGTGTTCTATTTTTTGATTCATCCACCCCGCAATTTGGCCAGAATGTCCATCAATTTCTCATTCCCCGCGGCCGGGGGCCGCCAGACCACGTGGACCGATTCCGCGCCCTGGGCGATCAGGCTGTCGTGGAAGGATTCCAGCCCAAGGTTAACGGCGGCAAAGGGTAGGTTTAGATCTTCCCAACCCGAAAGGCCAGCGTAGGTTGAGTAGACCGGGGCAGTTTCCGGTCGTATCGAAACCGCAGCGGGTCGAGTCGGGGCAAAACGGGCAGCGATGTGTGCGTTGGCCGTGGTGACGTCCCGGAAGACCGCGGCTCCCGCAGCCTCAAAGCGTTCGATCTGCCCGGCCAGATCCTGGGGATCTTCGTCGGTGCCGATGATGACGACCACCACGTCCACGCCGTGGGCGGCCCGCACCGCGGCGATGGCCGGGGCCAGTTCCGCGGCTGGGTCCGGGTGGGCGCCGTCGCCCAGGACCACGTCGAGGTAGATCAGGGAGACGTCCGGGTCGGCGGCCTCTTGGCCCAGGCGACGCAGACGCAGGTCGTTGTCCAGCATGGGGTGGAGGCGGCCCACGGTGAAGAGGTCCTCGCCCAGGTCCAGGATGGTGTGGGCCTGGGACGTGAGGGGGTCGGCCAGGGCCTGCTCCGGGCGCAAGGGCACGTTGGAATAGAGCGGACTCACCCAATCTTGCAGGCCCATCAGCGCTTCCAGGGCCAGGGTGCCGCCGGAAAACAGACCACGCAAGTGGCTCTTGAATGGCAACGGGTCGTCTACGGCGAGAGGCGCTTCTTTTTCAAAAACCAACAGATCCACGGCCAATTGGGCGGTCTCCTGCAAACTGACGGCAAAGTGCAGATTGCCCATGCGCCGGGCCGGAGGGGATTGGCCGAGGAAGTTGACGACCACGGGCTTGTGGATCTGCCGGGCCGCGGCCAAAAGGCGGGCGGCGACCGCGGGATGGGGCGGTTTGGAGATGATGACGATGACCTGGGTACCGGGGTCCTGGGCCAGCCAGGCCAGGCCGGTGAGGGCGCTGAGGCCGCCCACGTCGGTCTTGAGATCCCGGCCGCCGGCGCCCATGGCGTGGGAGATGCCCTGGCCCAGGTTGTGGACCGCAGCGGTGACGGCCTGCAGCCCGGTGCCGGACGCGGCCACCACGCCGATGGTTCCCCGGCGCACCCGGTTGGCAAAGCCCAGCCCCACGCCGTTGATGA
>CAZKEX010000209.1:0-8106 GCA_964551895.1 uncultured Caldilineaceae bacterium
TTCTGGCTGCTGCTGGCCATGCTGATGCCCCACACAGAGACGTAGGGGTGGTTGCCGGCGGGACCGGCGGGCATCATGGCGTAGCCGATCTTGCCCACAACCGTGCTGCTCTCGGCGTTTTCAACCACAGCGAAGAGGCTGTTGGCGTCGGTGTACATGGCGGCCTTGCCCTGGTTCAGGATGCTGCTGGCTTCGTACCAGTGGTTGTTGGTGGAACCGGGAGGGCCGTAGTCCTTGAGCAAGCCACCGTAGACCTCAAACGCCTTGACAGCTTCTGGGCTGTTGATGATGGGCTTGCGGTCCGCGTCCAGCCATTCACCGCCGTAGTTGTAGAGGAAGGTGCTGAACTGGGTCACAGCGGCTGCGCCCTTGCCCCGGGCGGTGAAGCCGTAGAAGTCGTTGGCCGGGTCGTTCAACTCGGCAGCCACGGCCTGTAGTTCGTCCATGGTGGTGGGGACGGCGATGCCCTTGTCCGCAAAGATGTCCTTGCGATAGTAGAGGACCTCGTTCTCCATCATGATGGGGATACCGATCACGTCGCCGCTGATGGTCTCGGCCCCCATGACACCGGCCAGGAAGTCGGCGGCGTCATAGTCCGGGCTGGTCAGAGCCGGGTTGGCGATGTACTCTTGCAGGGGTTCATACCAACCGGCGCTGTGGAACTTCAGCCCTTCCTGGGGCGGCATGGACATGAAGACGTCCACCGTGCCGGCGCCCGTGGTCAACTCCACCAACACCTTCTGGCGGAACTGATCTTCGGGCAGGATTTCCAGGTTGACCTTGATGCCGGTTTCGGCTTCAAACTGGGGAATATACTCTTCGATGGCGTCGGTCCAGGGGTGCTTGTTGGCCAGGAAACGCACGGTGGAACCTTCGTAGGCTTTCCAATCAAAGGCCGCGGGCGCGGCCTCTGCCGGGGCAGCCGGTTGATCCGCCCCGGGTTGGGCGGCAGGGGCCGCGGGAGCCGGGGCCACACAGCCCACCAGCATCACGGCCACCAACAAAAGCGCAAACAGGGTCTTAAACTTTGGCATGAGCTTTCTTCCTCCTTGGAATCTGAAAATACATCCTCGTATCAACATTGCTACACACACATACCGTCAACCTAATCTCTATCGAATCACCGCCCCCTTTCCACACACCCCCACCATCCAACAAACCAACAAACCAACCAACAAACCAACAAACCAACAAACACCCCCCCCATCAAACCGGCGGCGGTGGTCCACAACTATCTCGCACGATCAACTGGGTTTCCAACACCACATCTTCCCCGTCCGCCCCCACGCCACTTGACGGAATCTGCGGGTCACTTTCCCCCAGACGGCGCTGAACCGCGCCCAGAAAGAGATCGACCGCCGTGTCGCACAGGGCTTGCACCGGCTGCGCCACAACGGTCAAATGGGGACGGAAGAGGGTGGCCCAGGGCTGATCGTCAAAGCAGATCAGGGAAAGCTCCTCGGGGCAGGCCAGGCCGATTTCCTGGGTGGCCCGCAACAGCCCCAAGGCCATCAAGTGGTTGGCCGCGATCACCGCGGTGGGCCGGTCCGGGCGGGAGAGCAGGCCCATGGCCTCGTGATAGGCCGCGTCCATCTGGGAATCGGTCACGACTACAAAGCCCTCGGGGACGGGGATCTGGCGAGCTTCAAAAGCCTGACGAAAACCGGCCAACCGGCCCGCCGCGGTGGAGAGGGTGGGGTGGCGCAACAGAATCGCCACCCGGCGATGGCCCAGATCCAGCAGATGGGTGGTGGCCGCAAAGCCCGCCCGCACATTGTCCCCGGTGATCGACTGGCCGTAGCGCTGGGGCGGCTGGCGATCCACAAAGACCAGGGGAATGCCCGACCGCACATAGGCGTTGTAGATAGAGTGGTCGCCCCCCGTAGACGAGATGATCACCCCGTCCACCCGGCGGCCATAGAGCAGGTCCAGATAGCGACGTTCCCGCTCGGGCCGTTCGTCCGTGTTGCAGACAATCAGGTTGTAATCGGCCAGGGCCAGGCGCGTCTCAATCCCCCGCACCAGTTCGGCAAAGAAGGGGTTGGTGATGTCGGCCACCACAATGCCGACCGTATGGGTGATGCTGGTGGAGAGGCTGCGGGCGATGGCGCTGGGGCGATAGTTGAGCTGGGCAACGGCGGCCAACACACTCTCACGGGTATCGGGCAAGACCGTGCGGGTGTTGTTGATCACGTGGGAAACCGTTGCCGTGCTGACACCGGCCAGCTCGGCAACGTCACGAATCGTCGCCATAAGTCATCCATAAGGTGGGGTGGACAGAGCGCTTTGGGGGCAAGTTAACCGGTTACGTAACCGATTAACTTAGTGTAAAGTAGTTTTCGGGAAATGTCAAGAGGCAAAAACTTAGAAATGGTTAATGGTTGATGGTTGATGGTTAATTTTTAAGTGTCGGCTCTGGACAGCGACACTTAAAAATTAACCATCAACCATCAACCATTAACCATTACCCATTCTTCACCACCCCAAACACCCAATTCATCTCGCTGCGGGCATAGTGTTTGGAGAGGTGGCGCATGAGGGCGGGGAGATCCGTGGGGTCCAAGTTTTCTTGGGCGATGAGGGTGCGGACGAGGTCGCGCAGTTTGGCTTGTTTGCGCATTTCTGTGCGGAAGTCGTGGAAGACCCGCTCGATCAGGTCGGCGTTGGCCTCCAGCTCTTCCCGGTCGAAGTCGGATTCGAGTTGGTCGTAGAGATCGCCCACTTGGCCGGCGTCGAAATCGTAGTTGTTTTCGGCCAGCTTGAAGAGGGCCTGCTCGATGTGGGCCTTGCTCACATGCTGATCCGGCTGCCAGTGGATCTCCTCGATGGAGGGGGGCTTGCACTTGAGGTAGACGGCGGTCTGGGTCGTGGAGAGGGCCAGGATCACCCCCTCGTCCACATAGACCGCCTCGCCGGCGGCCTGGTTGCGGGCCTCCATCTCCGCCTGCACCTGGGCATAGGCCGCCACCAGCCCGGCCGCGTCCGGCGTCAACACCGCCACGGACTTCACCACATCCAGCCCGTACTTTTCGCCCAAGGCCATCACCCCGGGGAAGGGGAAAAGCGTCCCATCCAAATGGCGGGCCGTGTGCAGGGTCAGGCCCAGGGGCTCGTCATAGCGGATCAGGTGGGCGTTGCGGCTGCCCCACAGCTCGAAGATCAGCACGGCCCGCTCGTTGCGCACTGCCGCCTCCACCCCGGAGCGGTCGGGCAGGGCCGCGTCCAGGAGGGCGTTCCAGTCTCCCCAGCGGCTGGGGGCGAGGACGGGCTGGAGGCGGGTGCGGGGGATCACCTCCAAGATCTCCCCATCCGGCCCGGTGAGGGGATAGAAGATGATGGCCGTGCCGTCCAGCTTGTGGGTGAAGCGGGCGTCCACGGTGCCGGGGGGCACGTCGATCACCACCCGCAGGCTACCGTCCTGCTGGGGGACGTAGGGATAGTCGATCTTGGGCATGGCGTAGATCAGCTCCAGCCGGGGCGCGCCCGCCTGCTCCGTCACCGCCAACATGCCGAACTTGTCGCTCTCGTGGCGGCACAAATAGCCCCCAAAGGGGATGCCGCCGGGCGAGACGGTCTCAAAGGCCGACCAATACTTGGCCCCTACGCCGGTGATGGATGTGATTTGGTCGAGGACAGCCTCAGACATAATGTTATTTCCCGCGTTCTCTGCGCTGCTTTAGCTCGGCGACCAATCCATCCAGGGTTTGGTCCGCGAAGAGTTCACGTCGTTCTTCCGTGTAATTACCATAGCCAGTCGTATACTGGTTGATAAATCGCACGGTATCCGTAACGCCAATTTCTCGAAAAAGCACCTGAATGGCCTGTTGGGTTATTTCGGCAAGGGGTCTGGTTTCGATAATCATAGGTCCAACTCCTCAATCAATTCGGTTCATTGGGAATGTCCGTGGTAAACCCGCTGTGGTTTCGATACGACCGGAAACTGCCCCGGTCTACTCAACCTGCGCTAGCCCGCGGATCACGGAAGATCCCAATGAGCCATCAATTCTAGAGGGGTAACTCAGTATAGCAGAAAAACCGATCAGCTTCCACTGAGTTTGATGCGTTAGGAAAACCCCCACCACGTATTACTCGTTACTCATCACTCATTCCTTCACCTTCCCAACAACCGCAACGGATCCGCCAAGTTCCCAAAATCCCGAATCTCAAAATGCAGATGCGGACCCGTGCTGTTGCCCGTGGAGCCGACGGCGCCGATGACCTGGCCCTGGCCCACGATCTCCCCCTCGGCCACGGCGATGGTGTCCAGATGGGCGTAGAGGGTGAGGTAGTCGATGTTGTGGTCGATGATGACCAGGTTGCCGTAGCCCTGGTCGTTCCACCCGGCGCGGATCACCACGCCCCGGTCCGCGGCGGTGACCAGGGTGCCGGCCCGGGCGGCGATGTCGAGACCCCGGTGGACGCCGTCACCGTTCACGTGATAGCCCTGGGTGATCCAACCGTAGAGGGGCCAGGCGAAGTGGCCGCTGCCGTAGGGCCAATTGGCCGGGACATTGGCTTGGGCCTGGGCGCTTGTCGGCCCGCCGGTGGCGGCGGATGCCGTCCCGGCCACGGGTCTTTGCAACATTTGGCTGAAGGTGAGGACGCCGGTCTGGGGGGTGGGGCTGGGGGCGATGGCCACAAGCGGAGGGGGCGGCACCACGCGCAGGTGCAACCCAGGGGGCAGTGGCTCCGGCCAGCGGTCAAGTTGATTCCACGCCGTGGCTCGGATGGAGTCGGGGGTGATGCCCCGGTCCGCGTACTGGGCGGCGATGGCGTCCACGGTCTCGCCGGGCCGGGTAGTGTGGCAGATCACCTCCGGCGGGGGGACGCTGAGGCGGTCGCCGATCACCAGGGGGCGATCCCAGGTGTGGTCCGGGGCCACGACGCAGGCCATTTCGTCCACGTCCAGGCCTAGCTCCAAGGCCACCCGCAGCAGGGTGTCGCCGGGCTGGACGGTGTAGAGGACGTAGCCCGCCAACTCCGGCGGGACCGGTGCGGGGGTGGGGGTGACTGTGGGCGCGGGCAGGGGCGTCGGGGTGATGGTGGCTGTGGGGGTCGGCGTGGTGATCAGGGGCGTGGGCGCGGCCGCTTGGGCGAAGACAGGCACGGCCAAGGTCAAGAATAGCAAGGGCAAAAGAAAAATCCACCGCAAAGACGCGAAGAACGCAAAGAAAAAAAGAAAAAACTTCTGTTCTTCTTTGCGTTCTTCGCGCCTTTGCGGTGAAAAAGATCTACCTATCATCCTCATTGCCCCAACTCCCTGGGGGTGAGGACGCTGGGGGGGACGGGGCTTTCGGGCAGGCCCATGGGCTGCCAATAGAATTCCAGGGCATTGCCGCCGCCGCGCTGGAAGTAGTCGATCTGGATGGGGTGTTCCCCCGCGGCCAGGTCCAGGCTGACGATCACCTGGTTGGGCTGGTCCGGGGTGAGGGCTTCGGCCACGATCTGGCCGTCCACGATGAAGCGCACGCCGTCGTCCGCGTCCAGGCGGAAGCGGATGGGGCCGGGGCTGTCCAGGCGCAGGCTGCCGGTGAAGCGGACGCTGAACGCGCTGGCAAAGGGGCCTTCGGGGGACCAAGCCAGAAGCAGGAAGGGGGTGATCTGCTGGAAGAGGGGCGGGCCGCTCCATGTCTCCCCGGCATAATAGGTGGCCAACAGCCCCTGTTGCGGCGGCTCGATCTGGAAATAGGCGGCAGCGGGGACGGCTTCTTGGACCGTGCCCCGGACCGGGTCGGGTCGCCGCCAGACCAGCTCGGTGGAGAGGGTCTGGGCCGCCGGGTTGGCGATGACCGCGGAAAGGGTGTGCAGGCCGCTGGCCAGATAGCGGGAACCGGTCCAGGGCGCGCCGTCCAGGGTTAGGAGCAAGCCGGGGGGCAGCACAAAGTCATAGGCTCCGCTGGCGGGGATGCGCAGGCTGCCCGCCCACTGGACCTGGGCCACCTCTTCCCGTTCGGCCCAGTTCTGGTTGGGTGAGGGGACAATGGCCTCGGTGATCCTGCCGTCGCCCAGGGTGAGGGTGGCGCGCAGCCCTTGGATGGCGGCCGTGTCGGCTTCCGGGACCATCACCCGCATGTAGAGGGGGGCGTTCCCCGGCCCTCGGATCAGATCCACGGCGGCGTTGGGGTAGTAGACGCGGAAATAGTCGGCCAGGGGCCAATAGTAGCTGTCCACCAGAAAAAGCACGGGGCCAACCGGGTCCGGCACAGGCAGGTCCACCTCCGGGCGCAGGAGGAGATAGGGTGGGGTGTCCAGATCCGCGGCGCCTGTGGCCCGCATTTGATCGCCCCAGATCAGGAAGCGCAGGGGCGAGAAGGCGTGGAAGCGGGGGGAGAGATAGACGGTGGTGTCGTCGGCCAGGGCGGTCTGCACCTCCTTGGTGACCCAGTTCTCGGTCAGGTTGAAGCTGACCTGCACGGCCTCCGAATCGGCTTGACGGCCAAAATAGACCGTGGACTCCCACGCCGCCCCAAAGCCCGCCCCGGCGATCACCACAAGCGCGCCCAGGACGCCCAAAACGCCGAATTTTTGTCCTTTTTCCCCAAAAGCCCGCTGTCGCAACCCTGCCAACCCCGCGCCGGCCCGGTAGAGGACATCCGCGGCCAAAATCGAGATGGCGGGGATGGCGGTGAGGGTGCGGTAGGCCTGGGGGGATTCGTGGCGCACGCTGAGGACGCCGCCGACCATGGCGAATAGCAGCCACAGCCAGAGCAGACCCCGCCGCCGATCACGCAGACGGAGGAGGCCGTAGCCCAGGCCGACGACGAAGAGCAGGCCGGTGATGGGGTCGGTCTGGGGTTCGCCGGGCAGGTTGTGCTTGCCGTGGCGGTCCCCGGTCTGGTGGAAGAACTTGAGATGGTCTTTGACGTTGTCGATCAGGGGCTGGTAGCTCTCCTTTTGGGCCACCTCGACAAAGATGCTGATCTCCGAGGCCCGGTTGTTGAAGGTGAAGGGGTTGGTGATGTAGGTGACCAGGATGGGACTGACGGCGATCAGGGAGGCGATCAGAAAGAGGCCCAGGCCCCGCCAGTGGCGTTGCCAACTGCGGATGGGGCCTTCTCGGTCCGTGAGCAGCCAGTAAATGGCAAAGAGGCCGAGGGTAGCCACGGCCAATCGACTGCTCAAATAGGTGTAGACGACCAGCCCGGTGATCAGGCCACCGAGGGCATAGTCCAACGCGCGCCGCTCGCGCAATCCCCGCAATAAAAAAAACGTGGCCAACACTTGAAAAAGGGGCGGCGCGGTCTCGTTCCAGCCCCAGCGGCTCATGGTCAGGTGCCAGCGGCTGGAGGCCATGAAGGTCATGGCCAGGCGGCCGGTAACCGGGCCAAACATCTGCCGGGCCAGGAGATAGACCGCGGGCACAGTGAGGATGGCCGGGATCAACGAGGCGGCTTTGAGGGCATAGAAGGTGGCCCCAAACCATTTGAAGAGGGCGGCCATGTAGTAGGTGTAGCCGCTGGGGGTCTCGTACCAGCCCACGCCAAAGGGGGAGGTGGCCCGGCCCTGCAAAATATAGAGGGCGTCCAGGCCGCCGTTGGTCTCGTCCACATAGATGCCCGTGGGGATTTCGCCCAGGCGGTAGAGGCGCAAGAAGACGGCCAGGGCCAGGATCAGGAGGAAGGCGATGAGTTCCCAGGGCGGAGAGATGGTGAGGGTGGGGGTAGGATCCACGCCGGCGCGCAGGCGGATGTTGGCGTCGTCCACCGCGGGGCGGCCCAGGGCACGCAGCAGCCAGCCCGCGGCCACGGCCAGCGCCAGGGACATAACCCAGGGCCACACGGTCCCCGGCCAGTTGAACCGATAGGCGGGCCACAGGGTCTTGACAATCCACACGGTGATGGCGGACGCGACCGCCAGGGTCAACAGCCCCATCACTTGGCGTCTCACGGAGGGAAAGTCGGCCACCTGTGGGGGCAGTTGCCCATCGGGCAGCCAGCGCTCCATGCGCACCAGGGCCAGTCCACCGAGCAGGCCAGCGGCGATCAGCGCGTACCAGAGCCAGGTCCAGGAATCCGCCAGGGACCAGGGCTGGCGCAAGGCGTAGATCGTCGCGCCTCCGCCGGTGAGGGCGAGGGTGAGGAGGGCGAAGTCGGTGATTTTGGATTT
>CAZKEX010000210.1:0-5344 GCA_964551895.1 uncultured Caldilineaceae bacterium
ACTGCACTGCAAAGAAGATTTAACCGCCGAGATCACAGAGATTGCGCGGAGAACGTCGAGGGGAAACCTTGCTTTTCTCTGCGCTCTTGGCGTCTTTGGGTGAAAAAGAGCTTTTTGCAGTGGACTCATTAAAAATAGAACGCCGATGCTCCTGATGCACGCTGATCAGCGCAGATATCTTCTGCGCCGATTGAAAAAACGGCAAGAACTGCGTGCATCTTGAAAATCTGCGTCCGATTTCGCTAGATTTCGTATCTCGGCATATCCTGCGGGATTCCAAGGAGAACGACAAACGTGAAACGAAAGCATTTATTGTTATTTGCGGTCCTGGCGCTGTCCATGCTGGCCCTCAGTGGTTGTGGCGTCCCCCGAGAAGGGGTTGACGTAGCCACCGTGGCCCCGGAAGGCTTGTGGCAGACCCTGGCCGTGTGGCCCCTGGCCAAGACGTTGATCTGGATGTACGAGGCCCTGAATGGTATCAATGTCCCCTACGCCTGGGGCTTCGCCATCATCCTGTTCACGGTCATCATCAAGGTCCTCACCTTCCCCTTGACCATGACCCAGCTCAAGGGTATGCAGGCCCAGAAGGATCTGCAACCCAAGTTGAAGGAATTGCAGAAAAAATATGGCAAGGACCGGGAGAAGATCTCCCAAGAGCAGATGAAGCTCTACAAAGATGCCGGGGTCAACCCCCTGAGCGGCTGTCTGCCCTTGGTTGTGCAAATGCCCGTACTCTTTGGTCTCTATTCCGCCTTGGTGGCCTTGGGTGGCACCTTGGTCGATGCCCACTTCTTCTGGATCCCGGATCTGGGCTTCCCGGCCTATAGCCTGGGGTTGAGTTGGATCCCCGAAGCCTTCAACGCCGGGGACTATGGCCTTCTGGCCGCGTATTTGGTCCTGCCCGTCTTGCTCATGGTCACCCAGTTTGTGATGCAGCGCATGACCAACGCCACGACCACGGCTGACCCTTCGGACACCCAGGGCAACATGATGCGTCAGATGGGGCTTATGATGTCTTTGATGTTCGGCTTCTTCACCCTGCAAGTGCCAGCCGGCCTCTCTCTCTATTGGGTCACCAGCAACCTGTTGCAATTGGCCCAACAGTGGTTTGTGGCCAACCGCATGAACTTGAACACATCCGCCACCCCAGCCTTGGTCGGCGCTGGCGGCAGTGGCACGGTCACGGTGAACGGCAAGGCCATCAGCGCCACGGCCAGCCCATCACCCGACACCGACAAGAAACCAACCACCCCGGTGCGCCGCAAAAAAAGGAAACGGAAATGAGTCAGGAACAGGCCAGAAGCTACGAGTACAGCGCCAAGACCGTTGACGCAGCCGTCGAGGAGGGTCTGCGCCAACTTGGCTTGACCCCAGATCGGGTCACGATTGATGTGCTGAACAAGGGCAGCCGGGGCATTCTGGGCATTGGCAGCGAGGCCGCCCGTGTGCGCCTGACCCCGATCGTGAAGGCTCCGGTTGTGGAGGCTCCGGTCCAAATGCCCCCAACCCCCGCGCCCCCGATTCCCGTGCCTGTGCCCGCTCCGGCCCCTGTGGTTGACCCTGCGCCACCCGCCCCGGTTGAGCCCAGCCCGGCGGCCAGCGTCCCCGAAACGTCGGAAGCGTCCGTTGGGACGGATGAACCCAGCGTCAGCGTCCCCGTGCCGACCCCGGCCTCGGTCCCTGCGCAAGCCAGCCGTCCCCAAGACTCTGACAACGACGACGACGATGACAGCGGCGATGCGGCGGAAGATCCCGCCGCCCTGGAGAGCCTTTCGGTTGACCTGCTCTCCCAAATGTTGGGCCTGATGAACCTGAATGCCCAGGTCGTCCCCACCTGGGAGACCGGCAGCGATGGACGGTCCACCCTGGTTTTGGACATCCAAGGCCGAGATCTGAGCGTGCTGATTGGGCGCTATGGCAAGACCTTGGCCAGCCTGCAATATCTGCTGCGTTTGATGATCAACCAGCAGTTGCGCCAATGGCCCAGCGTGGTGGTGGATGTGGAGCAATACAAGGCCAAGCGCAAAACCCGCCTGACCCAGATGGCCCGGCGCATCGCCGACCAAGTGGTGGAGTCCGGTCAATCCGTGGCCATGGAACCCATGCCCGCGGCCGACCGCCGCCTGATCCACCTGGCCCTGCGGGATCACCCCGGCGTCATCACCCAAAGCGTGGGCGAGGATGAACGACGCAAGGTCCAAATCCTGCTCAAGAAATAGGACAACACCCTTGGCCCCACCCCCAATAAGGGGTGGGGCTTTTTTGGTTGGTTGGTTTGTTAGTTGGTTAGTTGGTTTGTTGGTTGGACTTCGTATGACCAACAAACCAACCAACTCCCCCCACCCACCCCCAATTCCTTTGACCGTCGAAAGTGTGCTATGCTACAATCCGATCTCAGCCGCAGCCAAGACGTTGACCTGCCCCAGGCCGATTTTCTGGTTATCGGCAACATCACCCAGGATCTGGTGGATACCCAGATTTGCCTGGGGACCGCTGCCCCGGATACCACGCAGTTGACCGCGGACCAATATCGCTTGGGCGGCACTGTCACCTTCGCCGCCATCACCGCCCAGCGTTTGGGGCGACGCCCCTCTGTGGTGACCAGGGCGGCGGCCACGACAGACTTTACGGCTATGGGCGATGACGTGGACTTGGTCCGGCTGTCCAGCGCCACCTCTTCCACCTTTGCCAACATCTACACCCCCAAGGGACGGGTGCAGTACTGCTTCACCCCGGCCCCGCCCATCACCGCCGCCGACATTCCCGCCCGGCTGCGCTCGCCCCGCATCGCCTTGATGGGGCCGATCGCAGCCGAGATCACGCCGGATGTGGCCACGGTCTTTGGGCCGGAGACCCTGGTCGCCGCCATCCCCCAGGGCTGGATGCGCCGCTGGGATGCCAATGGCCGAGTCCACAGCAAGCGGTGGAGCGAGCGGGACGCCTTCCTGCCCCACTTGGATGTGCTGATCCTTTCCTTGGAGGACATTGACGACAATCTGAGCCATTTATCTCCATTTTTTGCCCAGGTCCCCCTGTTGATTTTGACCGAATATCGGGACGGCAGCACGGTCTATCAGCGCCAGGCCGACGGCGACTATGCCATGACCAAGGTGCCGGCCCGTGTGGCCAAAGAGGTGGACCCCACCGGGGCCGGGGACATCTTCGCCACCGCCTTTTTGCTCCACTATCAAGAGACCGGTGACCCCATCCAGTCCGCCCGCTTTGCCAACGTCACCGCCTCCTTCGGCGTCGAAGGGGAAGGCGCCTCCACCATCCCCACCCGCGCCCAAGTCCTAACCTACATGGCGGACCATCCGGTTTAGGGATCGGGGATCGGGGACTGGGGATCGGAGATCGGGGATCGGGGAATGCATTCAATCTCCCAATCTCCCAATCTCCCAATCTCCCAATCTCCCAATCTCCACGTCACCCACCCAACCAACAAACTAACAAACTAACCAACCAACAAACCACCCACCCACCATGCCCGCAACCATCTTCGCAATGGCCAATCAAAAAGGCGGGGTCGGCAAGACCACCACCGCAGTCAGCCTGAGCGCCTATTTGGTGGCGGCCGGTCGCCGCGTCCTGGTGGTGGACATGGACCCCCAGGGCAACGCCACCACCAGCCTGGGCCTGGACCCCCGCTCCCTCACCCTCAGCCTCTATCACGTCCTCATCGATGGCGTGCCCGTGCGCCAGGTCCTCACCCTCACCGATCGCCTGGGGCTGGATCTGCTCCCGGCCAGCACGGATCTGGCCGGGGCCGAGGTGGAGATGGCGGGGATGATGGCCCGGGAGCGCCTCCTCAGCCGGGCCTTGGCCCCCCTCCTCCCCCACTACGACTACGTGATCATCGACAACCCGCCCAGCCTGGGCCTGCTCACGGTCAACGGCCTCACCGCCGCAGATGGGGTGATCATCCCTGTGCAGTGCGAATATCTGGCCCTGGAAGGGTTGAGCATGTTGGTCAACACCGTGCAGCAGGTGCGGGAGATCCTCAACGACCGCCTCTTCATCGCCGGGGTGGTGCTGACCATGTACGATGGCCGCACCAATCTGAGCCAGGACGTGGTCGAAGAAGTGCGCGCCTACTTCCCGGAACAGGTCTTCCAGACCATCGTGCCCCGCAACATCCGCCTGAGCGAGGCCCCCAGCCACGGCCAAACCATCCTCACCTACGCCCCGTCCAGCGCCGGTGGCCAGGCCTATGCCGCCTTGGCCGACGAGTTTTTGCTTCGGTTTGAAAAGGGGAAAGCGGTGGGTCAACCTCGGATCGCCGCCAAAGATCAGATCGAGGCAGAGCCAATGGGGGCCATTGCCACCGATCCGCCCCCCATGCCCATCCTTGAGCCAGACCTAGCGCAGATCGAGGAAAAGTGACCATCATGGCCGATCCAAATCGCCCCACCTCCGCCGACTCGACCCAATCCCCACCCTCCGGTCCACCCTCCACCCGCCGCCGGGGACTTGGCCGCGGCCTGGGCGCGCTGATCGCCAGCACAGACACGGCCAACCCGGCCAGCCCCGAAGTCATGGCCCAGGCCGAGGCCGGCGGGGTGCAGATGATCCCCATGGACCACATCTCCCCCAACCCGGAGCAGCCCCGCACCCAGTTCGACGAGACCGCCCTGCTGGAACTTGCCGCCTCCATCCGGGAGCACGGCATCATCCAGCCCCTGATCGTCACCGTCAACCCAGAGATGGGGCCGGGGAATTTCTGGCTGGTGGCCGGGGAACGCCGCTGGCGGGCCTCCCACCTGGCCGGGCTGCGGGAAGTGCCGGTCATCGTGCGGGAAGCCACGCCCCAACAGTTGTTGGAATGGGCCTTGGTGGAGAACGTGCAGCGGGCGGACCTTGGCCCCTTGGAAGAGGCCGCCGCCTATCAGGAGATGATCGAGCGCTTCAACCTGACCCAGGCCCAGGTGGCTGACCGGGTGGGCAAGAGCCGCTCCGCCGTGGCCAACTTTGTGCGCCTGCTCCAACTGCCCATAGGGATCCAGTCGTCCCTCAACGACGGCCACATCTCTGCCGGCCACGCCCGCTCCCTGCTCTCCCTGCCCGATGCCCTGGCCATGCACGGCGCGCTCAAGGAGATCCTGTCCAAGGGGCTCAACGTGCGCCAGACCGAGCTACTGGTCAAGCGCATGTTGGAGACCCCGGTCGCCCCGGCCCAGCCCCCGGTGGACCCCCAGATGAAGGCCCATCTGCGTTCATTGGAAGACCAATTTCGCTCCAATCTCAGCACCAAGGTCAACCTGGCCCGCAACCCCGACGGCAGCGGGCGGCTGGTGATCCACTTCTACAGCGACGACGACCTGGACAACCTGGTCAACACCATCAT
>CAZKEX010000210.1:5444-8105 GCA_964551895.1 uncultured Caldilineaceae bacterium
AAAATCAGAAATTCAAAATCGTGACGCCCTATCCCCAAGAACACCTTCCCTATACGCGAGTAGGTCCCCATTCTTTGGGCTGGGGACTGGTGGGGGCCAGCCAGATCGCCCGCTCGGCCATGATCCAGGCCATCCAGGGCCAGCCCCCGGCCCCCCAGGCCAAGGGCCAGACCGGGGCGTGGGTGGCGGGCATCTACAGCCACAGCCACGAGCGGGGCGTGGCCTTTGCCCAGGAAAACAACGTTTCCACGGTCTATCGCAGCTTTATGGACCTGTTGGGCCGGGCTGAGATCCAGTGCATCTACATCAGCAGCCACCCCCGCCATCACAGCGAGCAGGCCCTGGCCGCCTTGGAGGCGGGCAAGCATGTGCTGTTGGAATCTCCCCTGGCCCTGAGCATGGAGGCGGCCCAGCTCCTGGTGCGCACGGCCCAGGAGCGTAAGCTGATTCTGGCGGTCAACTATCGCCTGCGGGCGGAACCGGCCCTGGTGCGTATGCAGCAATTTGTGGCCGAGGGGGCTGTGGGGGACATTTATGGGGCCACCCTTCACAACATCAACCCCCTGGGCCTACGTCAACACACCTGGCGGCTCAAGCCCCGGGGCGGCGGGGTGATCTTGGACCGCACCATCCACAGCCTGGATCTGCTGCGCTTCCTTTTCCAGGACGAGATCGACGCGGTCAGCGCCTTTGGGGCCGAGCAGGCCTGGGGCGAAGGGGTTTTCGATGATGTGGCGGTCAACGTGCGCATGGCCCGCCGGGGTGTGCTGGTCCAGGTGCGGGACAGCTACATCGTCCCCCATGCCCGTGACCGCATCGAACTCTACGGCACCGCGGGCACCCTGTTGGCCCGGGGCTGCTTCTTGCCCCACACACCGGGGGAACTCTACCTGGTCCGCCACGGCCAGGTGCAGCCCATCCCCATCGCCACGGTTGACCCCTTCTGGCAGGTGATCCAGCGTTTCAACGTCGCCGTGCGGGGGGGCGGCCAACCCATCAGCCCCGGCGCAGACGCCCTGGTCAGCCTGGAAGCCGCCCTGATCACCCTGGCCGCCGCCAGCAATGGCCAGACATGGGTGTTTCCCCAGTCGCGAGGTTGAGACAGGGAGACAAGGAGACAAGGAGACAAGGAGACAAGGAGACAAGGAGATTGGGAGATTGGGAGATTGGTTGCGAGCATCCGTCTCCCTGTCTCCCTGTCTCCTTGTCTCCTTGTCTCCTTGTCTCCCTGTCTCCCTGTCTCCCTGTCTCCTTGTCTCCTTGTCTCCCTGTCTCCCTGTCTCCTTGTCTCCCTGGGCTTTTTGAACGATCGCCCCGGCTGTGCTATAGTCCGACCCGGCATTTTGTGGTTGATTGTGGTCGCTGTGGTCGCTGTTTGAGCAAAAGGGTGTGTGGCCGGGTAGTATCCACTCAACAAATGGGGACCTCGCTCCCACGCTCTGCGTGGGCGTGTCTGTTCGGCGCTCTGTGTCGAGGGACGCAGAGCGTCCAGTTGCGTTCCCACGCAGAGCGTGGGAACGAGAGTGTCTGGATTTGAGAAGACATGCGGAACGCTTGTCAAAGAGATCGGGAATGTCCATGACCAATCCAACCAATCCGCCCCTTCCCCCGTCCGCCCAGGACGTGGGGGGGGAGATGACCCGCCAGACGACCCCCTTTCAGGCCGAGGTGCAGGCGGTGCGCGTCCATTTGGAAAGCGCCTTTGCCGATTTGGATTCCGCCCTACGCCACTTTGTGCGCAAAGATCTGGCCGCGGCAGAACCCTTCCCCCTGGCCGTGGTGATCCTCTCCGCTGGGCTGCCGGTGCGGGAGTCGTCCGACGTGGGCCAGCGGCGTGTTTTCTTGGCCGCGGCCCTGGAGATGTTGCGCATCGCCCTCTCGATCCACGAAGATCTGGTGGCCTCTGCTGCCCCGGGCCGAACCGAAAAATCTCTGGTCGGGGCGACCATTTTGGTGGGGGACTATTGCTTTAGCCATTCGGCCCACTTGGCCGCCCGCACGGACAGCCCCTATGTGGTCGAAGTCTTCTCCAATGCCCTCAAGTCCGTCAGCGAAGGCCGTCTGCGCGCCCTCTTCAGCCGAGAAGAGGGTGGGGGTGAGGTCCCCTATGGCGGCCAGGAGGAGTTGTGTCGAGCCGGCGCCCAGGCCGCCACACATCTGGCCGACCTCCCCCCGCAACAAAGCCAGTCGCTGATGGACGTGGCCGCCTTGGTGGGCCGAACCCTTGATCGGGGCGAGAGCCCTGTGGGCCTCTATGATCGGATCGCCCCGGGCAAGATTCCCGACCATCAACAAGCGCGGTGGCGACAGGCCCTGGCCTATCTGGCCGCGGACCAGGCCGGCGATGGTCTGTCCACAGGTGGGGCTGGATCATCTGGCGGCGGGCGCTTTGTCAACGGCAGCGTCGATCCATCTGCGAAGAGTTAGTCGATGACGGGTTAGCGGATGGTGTAAACTCCGCCAGCGATTTCTATGGGCAATGCAATCGGGTATCTCTTCGCCAAGGGGTACCCGATTTTTCTTGCGGTGGCAATGGGAATCTCTAATACAATTCCAATGTTTCTCCAATGTACTGGTAACAGTGATGGTGTATGATAAGAATCTGAGTAAGGGGATGGATATCCTGCCCCGCTTTGGAACAGAGAAAAATGCACGGATTGT
>CAZKEX010000211.1:0-8084 GCA_964551895.1 uncultured Caldilineaceae bacterium
GTGGTTGTGAAAGTGATGTAAAGCTTCGGCAGACAAAAGGCATAAAAAACGGACGGCACCCTGAGGGTGCCGTCCGTTTTTTATGCCTTTTGTCTGCCGAAGGGAGGGATCTATTCGAAGATCCACCCATCCACAGCCCGGCTCCACTCGACCAGATCCTGGCCGAACCAGAGGCCGATCTCGAAGGCGGCGGTCTCCGGGCCATCGCTGGCGTGGACCAGGTTGCGCCCGATCTCCATGCCGAAGTCGGCGCGGATGGTGCCGGGGGCGGCGTCCACGGGCTTGGTGGCCCCCACGGTGTTGCGCACAACCTTGATGGCGTCGGTCCCTTCCAGCACCAAAGCCGCCACAGGGGAGCTGGTGATGTAGTCGATCAGCCCCTGGTAGAAGGGACGCTCCTTGTGGACGCCGTAGTGTTCCTGGGCCAGTTCGTTGCTGACCGACAGGAACTTCATGGCCACGATCTTCAGGCCCCGGCGCTCAAAACGGTGGATGATCTCGCCGACCAGCCCGCGCTGCACAGCGTCGGGCTTGATGATGATGAATGTTTTTTCCATGGTTTGGGTCCTTTATTGTTGGTTGGTTTGTTGATTTGTTGATTTGTTGATTGGATTTGTGGTTGGGAGATTGGGCGATTGAGAGATTGTCGCCCCTTCACCCGCTCACCCCTTCACCCGCTCACCCCTTCACCCTCTCACCCCTTCACCCTCTCACCCCTTCAGCCCTTCATAGATCGCTTGCTCTTCTTCGGAAAGGCTAATCTCAAAGTCCGTGCGCTGGGCGGTGGGGCCGAGCCAGCGGGTGGCGTATTCGCCGTCGGGGTCCAGGCTTTGAATGTGGCCTTGGGCGATGGCGCGGTCGTTGGCATCCCCCACGCTGGCCAGGACCAGCCAGCCGGCCAACATGCCCCGGTGACTGGCGGTCAACTCTTGGGCCATCATCCGGGCCGGGCCGCTGTCCTGGGTGCGCCACAGGCTGAGCAGATGGCCCATGCGGTAGACCACTTGCCCGCTATCCAGCCGGGAGAGGTTGGCGAAGAGGGGCAAGGCGGAATGCCACCGTTTGGCCCGCAACTGCAAAAAGGCCAAGGCCGCCTGGTTCAGCGCGGGTTGGGCCTCGTCGGGCTTGTTCCCAGCTTGGGGTTGCCCGTGGGTGCGGCTCCACCCAGCCCGCACTTCGGCGTTATAGGGGTCCAAGGCCAAGGCCCGATCCCAAAGGCTGTGGGCCGCGGATTCACCAGCCTGCCCGCCCCGGTCCGCCCGCGTCTCCGTCCGCTTCTCTGCGCCCAGGGCCAGGATGCCCCACCCCAGCACATTGGACGGGTCGCCCCGCAGCAGACGCAGCCCCCACTCTCGCCCCTCCTCCCAGCGCCGGGCGGTCCAGCACAGGTGGATGATGCGCTCGTAGGTGACCAGATGCCGGGGCTGCTTGCGCAACAGCAGATGGGCCAGCCCCACGGCGGTCTGGATTTCCCCTTCATCCAGGGCAGTATCGATGGCCTTCCCCCACGCAGACAGTTGCACCGGTCGCTTCGTTCCCCTCGTCGATCAAAAGCTTTCAAAATAGGCCACGGATTGAACGGATCGAACGGATCAAAACGGATCTTTTTAGAAAATCCGTAAAGATCCGTCGCATCCGTCCAATCCGTGTTCTATTTTTTCCTCGCGGACATCAAGCCAGTATCTCGAAACGGGCGGTAAAAGTCAAATGGATCGGCTTCCCAGGTGGACTTGCTTTAGCTCGTCCATCAGTTGGCCTAACTGCCGCTCCACGCCGGGATAGTCGCCGAAGGGATCGCTGGGGCCCTTGGGGCTGCCGCTGAGGGTGCGCAGGGCGCTGAGGACGGCGTGGGGCAGCACGCCCAAATGGTAGCCCCCTTCGAGGACGGCCACCAGCTTGCCGCCGCACAGTTCGTCGGCCAAAGCCATCAACTCTTTGATCAGTTCGGTATAGCCGGGGATGGTCAAGTTCAAGCTGGCCAGGGGGTCGAGCCAGTGGGCGTCGAAGCCGGCGGAGAGCAGGATGATCTCCGGCTGGAAGCGGCGGGCCAGGGGGCGCAGGATCTGGCGGTAGACGTCCAGGCAGCCCTGGTCCCCCACGCCTTCGGGGAAGGGGATGTTGACCGTCATGCCCTTTCCGGCCTCGGCCCCGGTCTCCCGCATGGCCCCGGTGAAGGGGTAGTGGGGGTATTGGTGGGTGTCGAAGAAGAGGACGGAGGGGTCGGCGTAAAAGGCATCCTGGGTGCCGTTGCCGTGGTGGACGTCGAAGTCCACGATCAGCGCCCGCTTCAGCCCCCACTTGTCCTGGGCGTGGCGGGCGGCGATGGCGATGTTGCTGAAAATGCAGAAGCCCATGCCCCGGTTGGGGGTGGCATGGTGGCCCGGCGGCCGCACCAGGGCAAAGCCGTTGGCCGCCCGCCCGTCCATCACCGCGTCCACCGCGGCCAGCAATCCCCCAGCGGAGATCAGGGCGGCGTCAAAGCTGTCCGGGGTCAAATAGGTGTCCGGGTCCAGGTGATCTCCGCCCCAGTCGCAGAGCATGCGCACCCGGTCCACGTAGGCTTCGTGGTGGACACGGGTCACCGCCCGTATGGGCGCGGGCTGGCCCTGGATTTGAACCAATTCGTCCAAAATGCCGTCCTGTTTGAGCAACGTCATGGTGGACGCCAGCCGCCCGGCGTGTTCCGGGTGGCCTTCCCTGGTGTGTTTGACATTGAAGGGATCGTAGACAAAGGCGGTCTTGGGCATTGGATGGTCTCGTTTGGGTTGGGCGCGTGGGTAGAATTTGGGAAGGATTATAGCCTTTGGATTAAGATTTGTCATGATCCAAGGGGTTTCGCCACCCAAACCCCTACAAATCCAAGATCTCCTCGGCGGCCCGCAGGCCGGAGAGGTAGGCGCCGTGGACGGTGGAGGGGTGTTCGCGATAGGTGGCTTCTCCGGCGAAGAAGAGGCGATTGGCGACGGGGGCGGCCAGGGTGTCCATGATCTGCGGCTCCGTGCCCGGAGGAAGGTAGCTGTAGGAGCCAAGGGCGAAGGGATCCTGCGCCCAGCGGGTGAGGCGAAAGCTCTCCGGGTCGGGGATCTGGGGACCGTAGACCGTGCGCAAGACCTGCATGGCCGAGGCGACGGTCTCGGCGTCCGTGCGGGTTTCCATCTGCCGGGCGATGCGGCTGGCGTTGAAGCCCAGGAGCACGGGCTTGCCGGTGTAGTGGGCGATGTTGAGCCATTCGGCCCACTGGCCAAAGCGTTCGGCGTCCGCGGCGATGAAGTTGAGGATCTCCGGCTCCGTGGGCCAAAAGATGTCCGAGGCCGGGAAGCGCAGATAGAGTTTGTCCAACAGCCCCATGCCCAGGCCGGTGATGGCGGTCTGTTTGGCCGGGGGCAGGGCTGGCGCGAAGGTGACGCTGCCCTTTTGCAGCACCCCCAAGGGCAGGGTGACCACAACTTGGTCCGCGTTGAAACTGCCCTGATCCGTCTTCACCTCCACGCCGTCTCCGCTGTAGTCGATGGCCTGCACCCGGTGGCCCAGGCGCACATCCAGGTCCTTGGCCAAAAAGGTGGCGATGGTATCGTAGCCGCCGGGGAAGATCACATCGCCGCCGGGAAGGTCTTCTTCGTGGTCGTAGCTCCACAGGGAGAGCTGGGCGGCGTCCGCGCCATATTCGTGTTCGATGGTGGTGAGGATGGCCGAGCGCAGGGCGTGGAGATCGGTCTGTTCCAGGTTCATCTGGGCCAGAATTTGGTCTATGGCGGCCTGCAAAGAGATGTCGGTTTCGGTCTCGTCCTGCAATTCGGCCACCTGTGCCATCAAGGTCTCGAACTGTGACCACAGGCGCGCTTCCGCTGTGGAGGAGAGAGGGGCGCCCTGGCTGTCGTAGATCTGGTTGTTGTCATAGTCCGTGGCCGCGGTGGGGATGGCGGCGGCCACGGCCAGGTCGGCGATGGGGTTGCCCCGGACGCCGTGGATCCACGATGCGCCCAGGTCTACGGGCAGATCGGGCCAGGTGGTGCGGTCGGTCCACACCCGGCCGCCCATGCGGGGCCGGGCCTCCAGCACAGTGACGGTATGGCCTTGGTCGTGGAGACTGCGGGCCGCGGCCAGGCCGGCGATCCCGGCGCCGATCACCAGGACCTGTGGGCGCGCCGGGGGATTTTTCACCCCAGAAGGTCGGGGAGACGGCTCGGAAGCACAGGCCGCCACCACGGTGTACGCGGCGATCAGGGCGGACAATTTCAAAAAATGACGACGGTGGGCGGACATGGGATCTCCTTGAGAAGATGAAAAAGGAATAGAACGCGGATGACGCTGATGTGACGGATCAAAACGGATTTTTTCTCAAAAAAGAGAAGATTCGTGTCGATTCGTGAAGATTCGTGAAGATTCGTGGATAAAAAACAGCATCATCCACATCCGATTCCACAAGTTGAGAGCTGCTGGTTCGGCATGGGAGCTTGCCCCTTTGGAGAGACTACTACAGAACAAAAATACTCCATAGGATAAGATGGTGGCAAGGCAAATCTGCCCTTGTCGCAAGGCACTGTTGTGCCGCAAAGCTGGTGTGAAAGGATAAGATCCATGACACTAAAGATGAAGAATCTATTGGCTTCTGAGCAAGGTGAGCGACTCGTTAGCCGGTTTGACGGGCTGGACGCCCAGATCACAGCGTGGATGGCCCGCTATGGTTTGGTGATCATGCGGGTGGGGCTGGGCATTGTTTTCTTTTGGTTCGGCGCGCTGAAGCTCTTCCCTGGGTTTAGCCCGGCGGAAGATCTGGTGCGCAACACCGTCTACTTCATCGACCCGGATCTTTTTATCCCTGTGCTGGCCATTTGGGAAATGTTGATCGGTTTGGGGCTGGTCTTCGGCAAGTATATGCGGGTGACGCTGCTCTTGCTCTTCTTGCAGATGCCGGGCACAGCCCTGCCCTTGGTCCTTCTGCCCGAGGTGGTGTGGACCCATTTCCCCCTCGGGCTGACCCTGGAGGGCCAATACATCGTCAAAAACCTGGTGCTGATCGGCGCTGGGCTGGCGCTGGGTGGGACTGTGCGGGGTGGGCGGTTGATTCCCGAACCGGCATAAGAATTGGCGCAGGCAGGAGAACGAGAGAACAGGAGAACGGGCAACCGCATCTCAATTCGCAACAACCTGGGGCAGCCAGATCTGCCAGGGGAAACGCACGACCGGCCAGTTGATGGTGCCCCGGCGTACCCAGTCCAGGAGATCGACAGTGACCGAATAGTCGGTCAAATAAGAGGTCATCCAGCGTCCATCCGCGGCCTGGAAGAACTCGTGGGCCCACCCCAGGTGGATGGGCACAGGGTCGGACCAGGGGCCGATGGGCGCTGGCCCCATGCGCATCTCTGACCTCGTCCCGTCCCCAGTGCGGTTGTAGGCCAGAAAGAAGAAGCCATTCTTTTGCAAAACAGTGGGGCTTTCGGGCATGGCCCCGGCCAGGGTGAGGGTGGCCCCCAGATCTTGCCAGGGGCCAAGGAGGCTGTCGGCCACGGCCACACCGACGATGCCACCGTCCACATCCAGCCCTGTGTAGTAGAGATAGTAACGCCCCTGGCTCTCCACCACCATGGGATCCCGGACATCGGACCATTTCCCGGCCCCGGCCCAGACCATGCCAGGATGGTCGGGCTGAAAGACCATCCCCCTTGGCTGCCAGGAGGCGGGGTCCTGGGGGGTGGCGGTGGTGGCCAGCATGATGCTTTGGGTGATCTCCGGGGTGACGCCGGTGTAGAACATAAAGTAGAGGGGATTGGTGGCGGACGGGTCGCTCTCCCGGATCACAAAGGGGGCCCAGATGCGGAAGGCGTCCCATGTGCCGGGTGTGCGCTGGGTGAGGATTGGGGGCAGCTCGGTCCAGGTGCAGAGATCCGCTGAACGGGCATAGGCAAAGCGATCCTCGTAGTTTTGCGCCGAAAGATAGATGGATACGCCATAATAGTAGCCGTCGGCGTGAAAAATGGCATGATCCTTCAGGCCATATCCGGCCCCGGACCAATGGCCGGGAAGACATTTATCAGCCGACGGGTCGGTCTGCGCGGGCAACCCCAAAGCTGTCAAAGGCTGCTGCCCAACCAGAAAGATCAAACTCAACAAGATAAAAATTTGCCCTCTGACGGATCGGGCAAGTGACGATCGAAGCATGTGCGTGCCTTTGGCGAGATGCGAGATACGAGGGGCGAATTGTGAGGGGCGAGTCGAATTCTCGATACGCCCCTCGCAATTCGCCCCTCGCCCACATCATGCACTCTTTGCGGTGAAAGCGCCAAATGCTATAGAATGAAAAATCGCTTAACCCTGCCGTCCCCTCGCTTTTTATCCCTTTTGCCTCAAAGGAGCCAACCCATGACCCTCTACGACAAGGACGCCGTGGACCGCATGAAGCAGCAGACCGCGGTCTGGGCGGCCACTGTTCAGGCAGGCGGCCAGGCCGAACGCCAGGCCGAGTTCACCACCCTCTCCGGCGTGCCCATTCAACGGCTCTACACCCCGGCGGACGGCGCGGATCTGGACTATGGGCGGGATCTGGGTCTGCCCGGCGAGTACCCGTACACCCGGGGTGTCCACCCCACCATGCACCGGGGCCGGCTGTGGACCATGCGCATGTTCGCCGGCTTTGGCACCGCGGAGGAGACCAACGCCCGCTTCAAATACCTGCTCTCCCAGGGTCAGACCGGTCTCTCCGTGGCCTTTGACATGGCCACCCTCTACGGCTACGACACGGACGCGCCCGAGGCCGAGGGGGAGTTCGGCAAGTGCGGCGTGGCCGTCTCCAGCCTGCGGGACATGGAGATTTTGTTGGACGGCCTGCCTTTGGGCGACATCACCACCTCCATGACCATCAACAGCCCGGCGGCCATGATCTGGGCCATGTACATCGCCACCGCGGAGAAGCGGGGCGTCTCCCGGTCGAAATTGGGTGGTACCCTGCAAAACGACATTTTGAAGGAATACATCGCCCAAAAGGAGTATATCTTTCCGCCCCGGCCCTCCATGCGTTTGGTGACCGATACCGTGGCGTTCGCCGCCCAGGAGATGCCCCGCTGGAACCCCATCTCCATCAGCGGCTATCACATCCGCGAGGCGGGCAGCACCGCGGCCCAGGAGTTGGCCTTCACGTTGGCCGATGGCATGGAATATGTGCGTTGGGCCGTGGAACGGGGGCTGGACGTCGACGACTTCGCGCCAAGATTGTCCTTTTTCTTCAACGCCCACAACGACTTTTTCGAGGAGATCGCCAAATATCGGGCCGCCCGGCGCATCTGGGCCACGGAGATGCGGGAGACCTTCGGGGCGAAGAATCCCCGCTCCTGGCTGCTGCGCTTCCACACCCAGACCGCGGGGGTGAGCCTGACCGCCCAACAGCCCCTCAACAACGTGGCCCGGGTGGCCCTGCAGGCAATGGCCGCGGTCCTGGGCGGCACCCAGAGTCTGCACACCAACTCCATGGACGAGGCTCTGGCCCTGCCCAGCGCGGACGCGGTGACCGTGGCCCTGCGCACCCAGCAGATCATCGCCCACGAGAGCGGGGTCACCAACACGGTGGATCCCCTGGGCGGCAGCTTCTTTGTGGAGGCCCTGACCGACGAGATGGAGCGCCAGGCCCGTGACTACTTCCGGCGCATCGATGACCTGGGCGGCGTGCTGCCCGCCATCGACCGTGGCTTCTTCCAGCGGGAGATCATCGAGGCCGCCGTGCGCACCCAGCAGGAGGTGGAGCGGGGCGAGCGGGTGATCGTGGGGGTCAACGACTTCACCCAGGAGGAGGATATCAAGGTGTCCATTTTGGAGATGGATGTGGACGGCTACAGCCGCCAGATGGACCGCCTGGCCGACGTGCGCCGCAGCCGGGACAACCGGGCGGTGCGGTCCAAGCTGGCGGATCTGCGGGTGGCGGCCCAAGGCAGCGCCAACCTCATGCCGCCGATCCTGGAGGCGGTGCGGGAATACGCCACCTTGCAAGAGATGATGGACGTGCTGCGGGATGTGTGGGGGGAGTATACAGAGGCGGCGATCCTGTAGAAATAGAACACGGATTGGACGGATCGAACGGATTAAAACGGATTTTT
>CAZKEX010000212.1:0-8062 GCA_964551895.1 uncultured Caldilineaceae bacterium
GAAATTTACGACGCAGATCAGAACTCATGGGCATCCATTATGGCGGGGGCGGGACGAAAAAGTGAAGGGGCGAAGGGGTGAAAGGGTGAGCGGGTGGTTGTTCACCCCTTCACCCGCTCACCCCCTCACCCCTTCACAAAAGGCGGAGAGGGAGGGATTCGAACCCTCGAGGGCGTAAACCCTACTCGTGTTCGAGACGAGCGCACTCGGCCGGACTATGCGACCTCTCCAGGACTTGCTCAATTCGGACAGGCAATATGGTAACACGGGTTTGGCCTGGGAGCAATTTGGGCGAATTGCGAGGGGCGAATTGCGAGGGGCGAATTGCGAGGGGCGAATTGCGAGGGGCAAGAGGCATTCGCCCAATCCCCGATCCGGTTTCGATACGACCGGAAACTGCCCCGGTCTACTCAACCTACGCCCAATCCCCAATCCCCAATCCCCAATCCCCTACCCCTTCCACGTCGCCCGCAGGACCCGTTGCCAGTTGCCGTTGGCGATCTTGGCCAGATCCCCGCCGTCGAAACCGGCTTCGACGAAGGCGGCCATCAGCTTGGGCAGCCCGGCGGCGTTGACCAGATCCGTGGGCATGGCCGCGCCGTCAAAGTCGGAACCAAGGGCCACGTGATCGATGCCCATGCGCTCCACCATATAGACGGCGTGGCGCACGATTTCGGTGAGGGGGGTCTCTTCCTTGCCCTGGCCGTCGGCCCGCAAGAAGCCTGTGTGATAGTTGAGCCCCACCACGCCGCCGGATTCGGCCACCGCGTCCAATTGCTTGTCGGTCAAGTTGCGGGGGGTGGTACAGAGGGCGTGGGCGTTGGAGTGGGTGGCGACCAAGGGTACATCGGTGATGGCCGCCACGTCCCAAAAGCCCTGCTCGTTCATGTGGGAGAGATCGACCATGATCCCCAACTGGTTGCACTCCTTGACCAGCGCCTTGCCGACATCGGTCAGCCCCGGCCCCATGTCCGGGCTGCCGGGGAACTGGAAGGGGACGCCCTGGGCGAAGATGGTGGGACGGCTCCACACGGGGCCAAGGGAGCGCAGCCCGGCGGCGTGGAAGACGTGGAGGGCGTCCAGGTTTTTGTCGATGGCCTCGGCCCCCTCGAAGTGCATGATGGCGGCCAGCGCGCCCGTCTCCAAGGCAGTGGCCAGCTCGTCCGCCGTGCGCACGATCTTGACCTGGCCCTGGGATTCGGTCTCCAGACGCAGGAGGCGGGCCACCATGCCCATGACAAAGTTGGTGGCATAGGTGCGGTGCAGCGCCGGGGGCAGGGGGACGGCGTAGCTCTCCTGGTCCTTGGGCAGATAGGTCTCCTTCTTGCGGTTGGGGATGAAGGTGGCGAAGAAGCCGCCGCCCAGCCCGCCGGCCTTGGCCTTGGGCAGGTCGATGTGCAGATCTGCCGTGTCGTCAAAGAAGTTGCGATGCTGGCTGGCCTTGGCCATGTGTATACGCAACAGGGTGTCGTTGTGGCCGTCAAAGATCGGCGGATAGGTCGATGTGGTCATCGGATTTAGTCCTCTCCTACTTGTTGTTTGAGCCAGGCTTCCATAAAATCATCCAACGCCCCATCCAGCACGGCGTAGGGGTTGCCGGTCTCGAAGTCCGTGCGCAGATCCTTGACCATTTGATACGGGTGCAGCACATAGTTGCGGATCTGGGAGCCGAAGTCGGCCTGGACATTTTTGCCCTTGAGCCGGGCCTTCTCTTCGTCCAACTTCTCCTGCTCCATGTCGTAGAGCTTGCCCCGCAGCACCTTCATGGCGCTCTCCCGGTTCTGGGTCAGGCTGCGCTCGTTCTGGCAGGTGACCACGATGCCCGAGGGAATGTGGAGCAATCGCACGGCCGTGGCGTTTTTCTGCACGTTCTGGCCCCCGGCCCCGCTGCTCAGGAAGGTGTCCAGCTTGAGATCGTTGGCATGGATCTCGATCTCGATATCCTCGTCCAGGATGGGCAGCACCTCGACCTTGGCAAAGCTGGTGTGTCGGCGGCTGGCAGAGTCAAAGGGACTGATGCGCACCAGGCGATGGGTACCCTTTTCCGAACGTAGATAGCCATAGGCATAGGGGCCTTCGATCTCTACTGTTGTGGACTTGATGCCCGCCTCTTCGCCCTGGGTCATGTCGGTGATGGTGGTCTTGAAGCCCCGGCGTTCGGCCCAGCGCAGATACATGCGCAGGAGCATCTCGGTCCAATCCTGGGATTCGGTCCCCCCAGCCCCGGCGTGGATGCTGATGATGGCCCCGCCGTCGTCGTATTTGCCGCCCAGGGCCAGGCGGAACTCCTGCTTTTCCAAGATGTCGAAGAGTTTGTCGGCTTCCTGGTCCAACTCGGCCACCATCTCCGGGTCGTCCTCGGCCATGCCGGCCAGTTCCAGGGCATCCGCGGTGCGGCGATATAGACCGTTCCACAGATCGACGGTCTCCCGCAGGGCGCTCAGTTCCTGCATCTTCTTTTGGGCCTCGTTCTGGTCATCCCAGAAACCGGGGCCGACGGATTCTTTATCCAGTTGGGCGACCTGCTTGGCCTTGTCGGCCAAGTCAAAGCCTCCCCCTTATAAGGTCAACGCGCTCCAGCAAAGTGCCGAGCCGGGATTCAATTTCGGTCATGGTTGGTTTGTTGGTTGGTTTGGTTGGATGGTTTGTTGGTTGGTTTGTTGGTTTGGTTGGGTGTGGCGATTGGGAGATTGGGAGATTGGGAGATTGGCGACATATGCACCTTGTCACCTTGTCACCTTGTCACCTTGTCACCTTGTCACCTTGTCACCTTGTCACCCCTTCACTCCCCCAAAAGCCCCTCGACATACGCCACGGGGTCGAATTCGGCGAAGTCGTCGATCTGTTCGCCAGTGCCTACGAAGCGCACGGGGACGCCCAATTCTTTTTTGATGTTGAGGACCGCGCCGCCCTTGCTGGTGCCGTCGAGTTTGGTGAGGACGATGCCGGTGATGCCCGTGGCCTCCATGAAGCCCTTGGCCTGCAAGATGGCGTTCTGGCCCGTGGAGGCGTCCAACACCAGCAGGATCTCGTGGGGGGCACGGTGGACCTGCTTGGCCGCCACCTTGGTCAGCTTTTCCAGCTCCCGCATCAGGTTGAACTTGGTCTGTAGGCGCCCGGCCGTGTCCACGATCAGCAGATCCGCCCGCCGGCTCTCCTGGCTGGCCCGCATGGCGTCAAAGAGTACCGCGCCCGGGTCCGCGCCGGGGACGCTGGCGATCACATCCACCCCGGCCCGCTCGCCCCAGATCTTGAGCTGGTCGATGGCCGCGGCCCGATAGGTGTCCGCGGCGGCCATCACCACCTTGCGTCCCCGCTGTTTGTAGCGGTGGGCCATCTTGCCGATGGTGGTGGTCTTGCCGGCGCCGTTCACCCCCACCACCAGCACCACGGTGAGGATGCGGGGTTCGTCGATGCGCAGGGGTTCGTCGGAACTGAGCAGGTTGACGATCTCCTGCTTCAGCACGTTGTACGCGCCCTGGGTGGACTTGATATTGTCCCGGCGCACCCGTTCCCGAGTCACCTTCACCAGGTCCGTGGCCGTGTTCATACCCACATCCCCCATGATCAGGGCCTCTTCCAACTCGTCCCAAAGCTCGTCGGTGATCTCATTTTCCTGGAAAATTGTGCCGATCCGGCCCAGAAAACTGCTGTTTCGGGTCTTCTCCAGGCTCTTTTCCAGCTTGATGTCGTCTGCGCTCTTCTGCTCTTCCTTGCCAAAAAATCGTCTCAGCACCGGGTTGGCTCCAATCTTGGGCACGGGTTTAATGGTCTGATCCCCCAGAGATCCGCCGGGGATCGGTGGGGGATCCGCGGGGCAACATCCCTGATTATATCATGCTGTATGCACCCAATCAAAGAAATTTCCCCCACAGGGTGCAATGCTTGCGTTGCCCGCTGGATTTAGATACACTGAGGCGGTATCGCTCTGCATCGATGGGGATGCTGGATTTGGTGGCTGGTGGGCCTGTCGATGCTGGGGTTGAGTAGTCCCTTGCATCATCGACCTCTTCAATTGGTGTTTTGGAGCAATCCGAGGAAGATGAGGGTGGTTTTGTGATTACTTTCTGTCCGATCAGTAATTTTCGAGTTCCGGCGGAGTTTAGCCCCCTGCGCTGTCCGATCTCTGGACAGCCTCTGGAATATACGGATCTCCCCCCCTTCGATCCCGCCCTCATCGATCCCGACTGTGCGGGTATGTGGCGCTATGCCCCCATGCTCCCGGTTCTGCCCCCGGACACAGCTCCCATCACCCTGGGGGAAGGCTGGACCCCGTTGATCCCGGACAGGTGGGATGGGCTGTCTGTGTTGTGGAAGATGGACGCCCACATGCCCACGGGCAGCTACAAGGATCGGGGCGTCTCGGTGATGGTCAACTGGTTTCGCAACCAGGGCGCGGACATTTTGATGGACGACTCCTCGGGCAATGCCGGGGCCAGCCTGGCCTGCTATGCGGCCCGGGCCAATCTGGCCGCCCGCATCTTCGTGCCCGCCAGCGCCCCAGAGCCGAAAAAGGCCCAGATCGCCGTCTACGGGGCCGAACTTGTCGAGGTCCCTGGTCCCCGCACAATGGCCACGGAAGCCGTGGAGGCGGTGATCGAGCGGGGGGCGGCCTATGCGTCCCACGCCTGGCACCCGGCCTTTTTGCTGGGCCAGATGACCGTGGCCTGGGAAATCTGGGAGCAAATGGGGCGCAGAGCGCCCGATTGGGTGGTGGGGCCGGTGGGCCAGGGCGGCATGTTGTTGGGGGCGTGGCGGGGCTTTCAGCGGCTCTACGAGGCCCGGCAGATCGACAGATTCCCCAAGATGGTGGCGGTGCAGGCCGAGCCATTTACATCTGTTTACGAAGCCTTCCACGAACACCGGGATCAGGTTCGTGTTCTCCCCCGCACAGGCCACACCCTGGCCGACGGCATTTCCATCGAGCGACCTGTGCATGGCCGGGCGGTGCTGTCGGCTCTGCATCGCTCCGGCGGCACGGCTATTTCTGTGAATGATGTGGAGCTCCAGGCCGCCCACCAGACCCTGGCCAGCCGAGGTATCTTTGTGGAACCGACCAGCGCCACCGCCGTCGCCGCCCTGGTCAAGCTGCGCCCCCACATCAGGCCCGACGAAACCGTCGTCGTGATCCTCACCGGGCATGGGTTGAAACGTCCCCCCACCGCCTGAGTTCAGACCGGACGCTGAGACGCTCACGACAAGATTTGGCCCACACGAAACAGGATCTATCATGGATGGACGCTCAATTCAGGAGTTTTTGGCTGCCACAGGGATGCGGTTTGGGGATGTTTCCCTGCTGGAGCGGGCGTTTGTCCACCGCAGCTATGTGAATGAGTATCTGTTGGAGGGGATGGAGGATCAGGCCCCCGCCGACAACGAGCGTCTGGAGTTTTTGGGCGACTCGGTGTTGAGCATGATCGTGAGCGAACTGCTCTTCACCCGCTATCCCAACCGCCAAGAGGGGGACTTGACCACCCTGCGGGCCGCCCTGGTGCGCCGGGAGACCCTGGCCCGCTTTGCCACCAAGCTGGATCTGGGTGATTTTCTCATGCTGGGGAATGGGGAAGAGGAAAGCGGCGGACGCACTCGGCCTGCCACCCTCTGTGCCACCTACGAGGCCGTGCTGGGCGCGCTCTATGTGGACCAGGGCTTGGAGGCCGTGCGGGCCTTCGTGACCCCGGTGGTGGAGGCCGAACTTCTCCAGATCGAACGCAGCGCCCTGGAAAAGGATCCCAAAAGCCGGATCCAGGAATGGGTGCAGGATACCTTTGGCCGCACCCCCCGCTACAAAACCGTGGCCAGCGAAGGCCCAGACCACGACAAACTCTTCACCATCCAGGTCAGCGCCGGGGGGATTGCCTGTGGCGTTGGCCAGGGCCGCAGCAAGCAAGAGGCTGCCCAACTGGCCGCCGCCCACGCCCTCTTCCGCCTGGGCCAGGATGCCCCGGAACACCTCCCCAATCCCGAATTGGAGGCGAAATGGCCTCTGCCGGATTTTGGGGAGACGGCGGTGGGGTAGGGCCTCGGTCTATGCCACCCTGGCCCAACTCATTTTGAACACACCCAAATCATTCCTCTCGAAAAGGCTGTTTGACAACCCCCATCCCCTTTTGTTATCCTCCATAGTGCCTACCAGTTCCCAACTCGTCATCTTTCGTCTCACCCTCGGATCTGTTGAGTTGTATGAGACGACCTCTCAGACCGACCCAACGAACAAACCTGCAAACCTGCTCTGTCCAGAGATGATACGTCTCACCGACACGTTATTGATCATATCTTTCGTGGAGAGTTTTTGGTGCTTTCATTCACCCTGCTTGGAAAAACTGAGCTGTCGATGGACGGGACACCGGTTGAGCAGTTTCGCAGCCAGAAAGAGGCGGCGCTCCTCATCTATCTGGCCCACACAGGGCAGAGCCATGCCCGGGTATCGGTCGCGGAACTGCTCTGGGATGGGCGGACAGAGAGCCAGGCGCTTTCGAACCTGCGCACTGCGCTCAGCCGGCTGCGCAAACAGGTTGGCGACGAGCTGGATGTCACCCGCACCTCCGTGGCCCTTGCACCCCAGAATCGGCAACAGGCGGATTCCGCCCTGCTGTTGCAGAAGTTGGCCAGATTTGGCCATGTGGACTCGGTAGAAAAGGCGGCAGCTTTGCATCAGATCCTGCGCGCCTATGGCGGTGATTTCCTCGCAGACTTCTATCTGAGCGACGCCCCCCAGTTTGACGAATGGGCAACGACGACCCGGGAGCAGATCCGCAGACAGGTGATCGTCGCCCATCACAAGCTGACAAGCTATATGCTGGAAACCGGCGCGGTGGATCAGGGCATTGCCGCGGCCCGGCAATGGATCCAGGCGGATGCCCTCAACGAGATCGCCCACATGACGCTGATTCGGCTGCTTCTCCAGAGCGGCAACCTGCCCGAGGCCAAGGCCCAATACGCTGAATGTGTGCGGCTGCTGCGCACCGAACTGGACATGGACCCGCCCCTTGAACTGACCGCGCTGATCCAGAATACCTCCCCCAGACCCCCAATCGTTGTCGAGGGGACAATCACTGCCCGCCACAACCTGCCTGCCCCCTACGATCAGTTTTTTGGTCGGGACAACGCCCAGCGGGAGATCCACAACCGTTTGGATCAGCCGTTCTGTCGGTTGGTGACCATTTCGGGCCAGGGCGGCGTGGGCAAGACCCGCCTGGCCACCACCATCGCCCGGCGCCGTCTCGACCACTATCGGGATGGGGTCTGGCTGGTCAATCTGGCCGATGTGGATGCGGATGACGAGGATCTGACCGAGGCCATCGCCGTTGAGATCGCCTCGGTTCTGCACCTGCGTCTGAATGGATCGGCCACACCGATCCAGCAGCTGCTGGATCATCTGCGACACAAACAGACGCTGCTCGTGCTGGATGACTTCGAACACCTGCTTGGGGGTATCCAGGTCATCCCCGATATTTTGCAGGGCTGCCAAATGGTACAGTTGCTGGTCACCTCTCGAGAGGCGTTGCGGATCCGGGCCGAGTGGTCCATCGATTTGGTCGGTCTGTCCTATCCTGCCCATGCCGCAGACGAGAGACCTTCGGAGGCGGTGAACCTGTTCGTGGCCCGCCGTGCCCAGCATCGGCGGGGGGAGATTGCCGCGGAGAGCATGGTCGCCATCCGCACCATCTGCCGTATGGTGGAAGGCCTGCCCCTGGCCATTGAACTGGCCGCCGCCCTGACCCGGGATAGCTCCATCCAGCAGATCGCCGAGCGACTTCAGGCTGGGTTCAGCGGGCTGGGTACCTCCCTGCGGGATGTGCCGGTCCGTCACCGCAACCTGAGTGTCGTCTTCGAGACATCGTGGAACACGCTGACGCCCATACTTCAGCGCTGTCTGGCCCGTCTCTCGGTCTTTCAGGGTGGGTTCACTGTCGAGGCGGCAAAACAGGTCGCCGGCGCGCATCCGCAGCACCTGGCCGAGCTCAGTATCAAGTCATTGGTGGTCGGTCCCGAAAACCAAGGGCGCTACACGCTCCATCCCGTTGTTCAGGTCTATGCGGCCGAGAGGGCCTCCGCCACA
>CAZKEX010000213.1:0-8049 GCA_964551895.1 uncultured Caldilineaceae bacterium
CGGTGGAGATCATCTCCCTGCCCTGGCGCAACTATGGCCGTCATTTTGGGGACAACTTCTCGGTCCACCTGCGCCGTCGGTTGATGGACGCCAACTTTGACGTGCTGATCCAGGACGAACTCAACCATCCGTCCCTGTTGATGGTCAATCGGTCCTTGGCCCGCCGCCGTCCCTATCCGGTGATCTCCTTGGTCCACCATCTGCGCTGCAGCGAACAGCGCCCGGCCCTCCTCAACCGGCTCTATCGCTGGGTGGAGGGCCGCTATCTGCGCTCGGTGGACAGCTTTATCTTCAACAGCCGCACCACCCAGGCCACGGTGGAGGCCCTGGCTGGCCCTGGTCGCCCCTCCGTGGTCGCCTACCCCGCCGGGGACCACCGCCCCACCGCCGTCACCCCCGGGGAGATCGACCGCCGGGCGCATGAACCCGGTCCCTTGCGCATCCTCTTTGTGGGCAACCTGATCCCCCGCAAAGGGCTGCACACCCTGCTGGCCGCCCTGTCGAAAATGCCCGCAGATAGCTGGCGGTTGGACGTGGTGGGCGGTGTCGATCCTGATGATGGCTACACGAAATCAATCCTAGAAACGATCCGGGCGGCGGGAATTGGGGGGAGCGTGACCTTGTTGGGGACCTTGGGCAACCCGGAACTGCCCAAACTTCTGGCCCGCAGCCAACTGCTAGCTGTGCCCTCCCAATACGAGGGCTTTGGCATCGTCTATCTGGAAGCCCTGGCCGCTGGCCTGCCCGTGATCGCCTCCACCGCCGGGGCCGCCCACGAGATCGTGACGCCAGGGGAGACCGGCTTCCTGGTCCAGCCCGGGGACGCCGCCGCCATCACCGCTGCCATCATCGCCCTGCACACGGACCGGGACCGTCTCGCCCACATGGGCCACACCGCCCAAGCCCGCTACGCCCGCCACCCCACTTGGGCGGAAACCGGCGCGCGCATCCGGGCATTTCTGCGTGATCCGCGGATCTTTTGATCCACGAATCTTCACCAATCTTCACGAATCTCTTCAATCGCCTAATCTCCAAATCTCTCAATCTCTCGTCTTTCCAATCCCTATGCCCCAACCAATCAACCAATCAACAAATCAACAAATCCCCTTCCCCGCCTACCTGGCCGCCAAGACCACCGTGGATGACCGGGCGCTCAACCGGCATGTGTGGGAGACGCTGCGGACCTCCCTGCCCCCGGTGGACGCGCCCCTGGCCGTGTTGGAGGTCGGCGGCGGCATCGGCACCATGTTGGAGCGGGTGATGGCCTGGGGGCTCTTTGACGGGCGCACAGGACCGATCCGCTACACCCTGTTGGATTCGGACCCGGCCAATACGGCAGCGGCCCACGCCCGGCTGGCTGGGACGGATTTATCCATAAATCTGGCCATCATGACTGCCGATGTGCTTGACTATGCGAATAACGTGGTCAATCAAGGCCAAGCAAACCTGCTCATCGCCCACGCCTTCCTGGATCTGCTGGATCTGCCCACGGCGTTGCCCGATCTGGTGGGGCTGCTGCGGCCCGACGGGCTGCTCTACGCCACCATCAACTTTGACGGCGTGACCCTCTTCGAGCCAACCATTGACCCGGTTTTGGACAAAAAATTCGAAGACCTCTACCACGCCAGCATGGACCAGCGCATGATCGACGGCAAGCCGTCCGGGGACAGCCGCACAGGGCGGCGCCTTTTCGGCCATCTGCGGGCCGCGGGCATGGCCATCCTGGCCGCCGGCGCGTCGGACTGGGTGGTCCACGCCGGGGTGGATGGGCGCTATGTGGCAGACGAGGCCATCTTTTTGCGGGCGATTTTGGGATTTTTTGCGGAGAGTTTGGGCGGGCACCCAGAGTTGGATGCCGCCCAGTTTGGCGAATGGCTGCAAAAACGCCACGGTCAGATCGACCGTGGCGAGTTGGTCTATATTGCCCACCAGTTGGATTTTTTGGGAGGGAGGGCAGTGAGTAAGGAGTAATGAGTAAAGAGTAATGAAGTAGCGCGTGGAATGGGTCTCCTGCGCGATACTCATTACTCCTTACTCATTCGTTCAAATCGGCTCCACGCACGCCGCCACCTCGTTTCGGGCATTGTTGACCACCGTGCTGACCGGATACGCGGTCAGCCACTCGTCGGGGGCGGGGCGCAGGAGGCGCTGCACAGCGTCGGGCTTGAAGCGGCCGGCGTCCAGCCACATGGTATAGTCCGCTGGGTCCAGGATAACGGGCATGCGGTTGTGGATGCCTGCCATGAAGTCGTTGGGTTCTGTGGTGAGCAGGGTGCAGCTTTCGATCAGGGAGCCGTCCGGGCTGGTCCAGCGCTCCCACAGACCGGCGATGGCGAAGGGGGCGTGGTCTGGGCGGTGGATGAACATGGGCTGTTTGCCGCCACCCTGATCTTTGCCTAGCTTCATCCACTCGTAAAAGCCATCCGCGGGCACCAGGCAGCGGCGATATTTCATGGCGGCCCGGAAGCTGGGCTTCTCTGCCGCGGTCTCGGCGCGGGCGTTGATCATGCGAGCGCCCATGGACGGGTCCTTGGCCCAACTGGGGATCAGCCCCCAGACCACGTGGGTCCACTCCCGCTGGGGGACCATGAGGGAGCGGTCCGGGTCTACCCGCACGATGGCCACGGGCTGGGTGGGGGCGATGTTGTAGCGGGGGGCCAGCATAGGGGCCTCCGCCAGGTCGAACAGGGTCATCATGGCCTCGGGCGAGGCGCGTAGGACGAATCTTCCACACATTTCTTGGCTCCTCCTCGTTTCAACTATCCCATTGGGTCTGATACAATCAGCAAAACTTGTCCACGAATCTTCACGAATCGACACGAATCTTTGTTTTTTGATTCGTGTCGATTCGTGAAGATTCGTGAAGATTCGTGGATCAATCTTTTTCAACCAACTCGAAAGTGATTATGTCTAATCTTATTCCTGTTGAAAATGCTCAGGCGGCGATCTGTGCCCAGTTGACGCCTCTGGACCCGGTGACCGTTCCTCTGTTGGATGGGGTGGGCCGGGTGCTGTCCATTGATGTGACAGCCACCTTGGATCAACCCCCGTTCACCAACGCTGCCATGGATGGCTACGCGATCCGGGCGGTGGATCTGGCTGAGTTGCCCGTCACCCTGCCGGTGGACGGGGTAACCGCGGCGGGGGATGGCACGAATCCGCCCCTGCGCCCTGGCCACGCCCGGCGCATCATGACCGGGGCGCCGGTGCCTGATGGAGCAGACAGTGTGATCCCGGTGGAACTGACCGATCCGGCGCAGGATGGCAGCCGGGTGAGCTTCCACACTGCGGTGGACCCAGGGGCGCATGTGCGGGTGCAGGGGGAGGATCTACGGGCTGGGGCGTTGTTGCTATGCGCAGGCCACCGCCTCCACGCCCTGGATGTGGGGGCGTTGGCCGGGCAGGGCATCGCCCAGGTGAGCGTGACCCGGCGGCCCCGGGTGGGCATTTTGGCCACGGGGGACGAGGTGCGCCCCGCCGGAGAGACGCTGAAGCCGGGGCAGATCTACGATGCCAACACCCCGGCGGTGGCGGCCTTGATCCGGGAGTTTGGGGGCGAGCCGGTGGCTTTTCCCATTGTACGGGACGATGCGGATCATCTGCAAGCCGGGTTGGTCCAGGCCGGGGAGGCGGAACTGGATCTGCTGTTGACCAGCGCTGGGGTCTCCATGGGAGACTACGATCTGGTGAAGCAGATGTTGGGCGAGTTGGGGACCGTGGACTTTTGGAAGGTGGCCATCAAGCCGGGGAAGCCCCTGGCTTTTGGCAGTCTGCGGCGCACGGGCACGGAGACGCCCCTGCCCCTGATCGGGCTGCCGGGGAACCCGGTGGCCGCGGTGGCGGCCTGTTTGGTCTTCGTGCGCCCGGCCATCCAAACCCTGCTGGGTGAGCCGGTGACGCCGCCTTTTCAGATCACCGCCCGGCTGGCCGAACCGTTGCGCAATTCAGGCCGGCGGCAGTTTGTGCGCACCCGGCTGACCTGGGACGGCACGACCTACACCGCCCACACCGCCGGCCTGGCCGGCAGCGCCAACGTGGCCGGCCTAGCCCGCTCCGACGGCTTCATCGTGATCCCCGAGGAGGTGACAGAGTTGGCCGTAGGCGATCCGGTGCTGGTCTGGGCGATCAGGCAATGAGCAATGAACAATGCACAATGCACAATGGACAATGGGTGAAGCGAACAACATTGTCCATTGTGCATTGTGCATTGTGCATTGTCCATTGTGCATTGTGCATTGCAAAGGCGGCTGGATCGGTCTGCAAGCCCAAGAGACGCAGCTCCCAAAAAGCCCGGGCGTCGGCCACGGTCAGGTCGCGGAGGATCATGGCGCGGCCTCGTTTTGGGCCAGGATGCCGCTGTCCACGGACGCGGCCAGGATCTCGTCCACCATCTCGCCCAGGACCGCGGAGCCTTGGGCGATGGGGGCCAGGCGCACCCGCACCTGGTCCAGGGCCACACCGTGATCCCGCCAGGAGCCGCCTTGGTTGTGGAAGTTGTGCAGGGCGGGCATGAGGCGGTCAATGGCGTTGGCAAACTTGGCCGCCGGGGTCTGCCGGGCCTCGAACTCGTCCCACAGGGCCCGCAGCTCCCCGCCTTGGTCCTCGGGGAGGAGGCCGAAGAGACGGTTGGCGGCCTGTTGCTCCCGCTCTTCTTTGTCCAGATTGGCGGTGACGTCATAGCAAAAAGTGTCCCCGGCGTCGACCTCCACGATGTCATGGATCAGGACCATTTTGGCCACGTGGACGGGATCTACGGGTTGATCCGGCGGGTGGTTGGCGTGTTCGGCCAAGAGCAGGGCCATAAGGGCCAGTTGCCAGCTATGTTCGGCGGAATTCTCGTTGCGGGTTTCGCCGGTGCGGGGATCGGGCATGATGTGGGTGTGCCGGATCACCTGTTTCAGGCGATCCGCCTCGACGATGAAGTCGATTTGGCGGCGTAGGCGGTCAGAAATCATGGTGCGCTCCTTTTATGAACGGGCGGGGGCTTTGGCCTCGGTCCGCAGACTTCGCCACAGCACCGCGCCCACGGTGAGGACCGTGAGGGGAATGACGAAGAGCATCATCACCGTGCCAAAGACGTTCAGGGCATCGTGATGGGTGGCGGAGAGGACAACATAGGCCATGTAGGCCACGAAGTAGCCCAGAAAGAGCGCGCCGTTCCAGCGGGCGATCATGTAGCCGGTGAAGAAGATGGGCAGACAGGCCACGGCCACGGCCAACATCACAGGCATGTCAAAGTAGAGGGCGCTGGGCGCCACGGCCACCCCATCGCCCAGCGCCGCGGCCGCGCCCAGGATCAGCAGGAGGTTGTAGATGTTGCTGCCCACGGCATTGCCCACGGCGATGTCCCGCTCGCCCCGCAGACTGGCGATGACGGAGGTAGCCAGTTCGGGCAGGGAAGTGCCGGCGGCGATGACGGTGAGGCCGATCACCAGTTGGCTGACACCCAAGGTCTCGGCAATCGCCACCGCCCCATGGACCAGCCAGTTGGATCCCAACACAAGCATGGCCATGCCCACGGCCACCAAAAGCAGATTGCCCGCCCAGGCCCGCCAGCCCTTGGCGGCCTCAACCCCATGCCCATAGGCAGCCGTGAACTCCCCGGTCCGCCCGGTTGCCTCCGGCGGCGACACCCGCTCGTGTCGAGCCTGGGTGACCAGAAAGCCGGTATAGCCCACCACACCCAAGAGCAGGATCAACCCATCTGGCCGACTGATGTCACCGTCCAGGGCCAGGAGAAAGACCAGCAGGGAGACGCCGATCATCACCGGCACATCCTGGCGCACCAGTTGCCGGGAGACGACCAAGGGCGCCACCAGGGCAGAAATGCCCAGGATGGCCAGGATGTTGAAGATGTTGCTGCCGATCACGTTGCCCAGGGCGATGTCGGCCTGTCCGCCCAGGGCCGATTGGGCGCTGACGGCCAACTCCGGCGCGCTGGTGCCAAAGGAGACCACGGTCAGACCGATGATCAAGGGGGCGATCCCGGCCATGGCGGCCATGCGGGAGGCGCCCCGCACCAGGGCCTCGGCCCCAACGACCAACAAGATCATGCCGCCGATCAAGGCGGCAATGGTTATCAGATCCATCGTTTGTCACTTTCTTTCTTCAGGCTATCCGGCAAATAAAAACCGGCAAACAGAACCGGATGACAGACGGGGGTAGGAGCACGAGGTGGGATGGCGGAAAAATCTTCGCAAAGACAGACCGTTTTCATCGCCATCCCACCTCGTGCCCCTGCCGATTCGCTTCACGCCGCAAAGCGATAGATGGGCTCCACCTGCTCCGGGCCGATGATGCGGGTGTTCATGTCTTGCAGCAGACCATCTTTGATGCTGTAGATCCAGCCGTGGATGGAGAGGGATTGGCCCCGCCGCCAGGCATTTTGCACGATGGAGGTCTTGGCCACCCGGCCGACCTGGGCGGTGACGTTCAGTTCGCACAGGCGGTCGATGCGGGCTTCCCGGTTGGGCTGGGCCTCCACCTCGGCCTGGTGACGGTGGTAGGTGTCTTTGATGTTGCGCAGCCAGTTGTCGATCAGCCCCAGGGACCTGTTGTCGTAGGCCGCGACCACGCCCCCACAGCCATAGTGACCGCAGACGATCACATGCTTGACTTTGAGGTATTCCACGGCGTATTGCAGCACGGAAAGCAGGTTGAGGTCCGTGTGGACGACCAGATTGGCGATGTTGCGATGCACAAAGACTTCGCCCGGATCCAGCCCGGTGATCTGGTTGGCGGGGACACGGCTGTCGGCACAGCCGATCCACAGGTATTCCGGCGCTTGTTGATGGGAGAGCCGCTCAAAAAAGCCTGGGTCCTGGGCCTTGATGGCCGCGGCCCAGCGCCGGTTGTTGGCGGCGAGGTGGGTGAGTTGGTCCATGGGTGGGTGGTTTGTTGGTTTGTTTGTTGGTTGGTTGGGTGGTTTGTTGGTTGGGTGGGGGTTGAGTCCATAAAAAAGCGGGGTGGGTGGGACGGTCGCTGTGGCGACTGTTCCACCCACCCCGTCTGTTTTCTATCGCCGGTTGCCCGTGCGCCGAGGACGGCTGCCGCCACGTCCGCCGCCGCCACGATTTCCGCTGCCGCCTTGGCTTCTCCCTCGGCTGCCGCGGCTGTCCGAAGGGCCGGAAGATTCGGCGCTGCGGGGGGAACGGTCCCCACGGCCGGATGTGCGGACTTGGGCAGGATCAAACTGGGCCACCACCGGGGTGTGCAGGGTCTTTTGGTAAAACTCATCCAAAAGCATGGCCATGAGCATCATTGCGTCTTCGTCCTCGCCCAAAGAGCGCACCAGGGGCAAGAAGCGGCGCATACGCTCGGTCTGCACCCGGTCCCGGCCCCGCAGTTGGGCCTCCAACAGGGCGGTGATGCGCTCGGAGACGATCTCGGCCACATCTTCGTCCGTGGGCATGGGCGTCTCGGTGAAGGGGATGCTGTAGCGCTTGCCGATGCGGGTGATCTGGCCCAGCTCGATGAAGTCCACCAGGGTGATGGCGATGCCGCTGGCCCCGGCCCGGCCTGTGCGCCCGGAGCGGTGGATATAGGCTTCCGGGTCTTCCGGCGGCGAATATTGGATGACGTGGGAAAGCTCGTGAATGTCGATGCCCCGGGCGGCCACATCCGTAGCGACCAGGAAACGCAGATCCCCTGTGCGCACCCGGGCCAAGACTGCCTCTCGGTCATTCTGGTTGAGGTCCGAGCTCAGTTCGTCGGCCTCATAGCCAAAGCGGGTGAGGACCGTGGCCAAGAAGCGCACCTCTGCCTTGGTGTTGCAGAAGATGATGGCCGAGTCCGGGTTTTCGGACTCGATCAGCCGGATCAAGCTGCGCTCCCGCTGGGCGCCGGAGACCAGGCAGTAGCTGTGCTCCGTGTCGGTGACATGCACATGGTCCCGGCTGAGGCCCAGGAAGCCGGGCTTGTCCAAAAAGCGGTCGGCCAGACGGATCACGCTGACCGGGAAGGTGGCGGAGAAGAGGTGGCTGTCCAGCCCCTTTTTGGGCACATAGCGCTGCACCTCCATCATATCGGGATAGAAGCCCATGCTCAACA
>CAZKEX010000214.1:0-8045 GCA_964551895.1 uncultured Caldilineaceae bacterium
CGGAATGGGCCGGTTCTTCCTGGGATCATGCAGTAGTCTTGGCCCATTCCGGGATCGGTGGGGCTCTCTCGTCCATTCCGGGAAAGGGCCAACGCTAGGTTCTCAACCCAAAATGCTCCGGCCCTTTCCCGGAATGCCCTGTTCTTGAACCCAAAATTATTAATTTGATCCCTATGGGTCACGGACCCAGCTAGAGCGCAGAAGTGCAGGTTTCAATCTAATTTCAGTTTAGCGCAAATAAGTCCTGGGTTAACACGAAGCGAGTGAATGGAAGACGGCGCCCTCACCGCCCCACCCCAAATTGACACCCCCCACCACTCAGGTACAATCAACTAACCAACTAACCAACTAACCAACTAACCAACTAACCAACTAACCAACTAACCAACCAACCAACCACCCAACTAACCACCCACCCACCAACCCGTGCGCCGCAATAGCCTGCAACGACTCCAACGTATCTTTCTTCTGATCCTGGGCATCGCCATCCTGGGCATTGCCCTGATCGGCGGGCGAATTGCCGGTTTTGGCCTGCCCAATTTGGATGGCACGCCAGCCCAGGGCTTTGTGCCCGGGCTCTTCAACAAGCAGATCGCCCTGATCAGCGGCCATGCTGGGTCCGATTCCGGGGCGGTGTGCGAGGACGAGACCGGGCGGATCACCCTGCGAGAGGTGGATGTCAACGCCCGGGTGGCGGAGCTGGCCGCCCGTCGTCTGCGTCGGGCCGGGGCGGATGTGATGATCCTGGAGGAATACGATCCCAGGCTGGCCGGGCTGCGGGTGGATGTGTTGATCAGCCTTCATGCGGACAGTTGCGTCGAGGCCAGCGGCTACAAGGCGGCCAACCACGTCAACTCCCCCATCGCCGTGGAGGAAGGCCGCTTGCTGGCCTGCATCGACCAGCAGTACGCCGCGGCCACAGGGCTGGCCCATCACCCCACCACAGTCACCCACGACATGACCGAATACCACGCCTTCAACCGCATCGCCCCGGACACCCCGGCCATCATCCTGGAAATGGGCTTTCTGGGCGGAGACCGCACCCTGCTGGAAGAGCGCCCCCAGTTCGTCGCCCAAGGCGTGGCGGATAGTGTGATCTGCTTTTTGGGAGGGGAGTAGGGGATTGGGGATTGGGAGATTGGGAGATTGGGAGATTGTTCCCACATTCGCCCCTCGCCATTCGCCATTCGCTCAACAGCATAATAGTGGCGTCAAGACATAACTGAGCAGCACATTGACCGCGGCCATGATCAGCAAGAGGACAGTTCGCTGGCCGGGGGTGCGGACGAGACCCAGGCTGATGAGCAGGGGATAGGGCATGAGGAAGATCCACAGCCGGCCAATTTCACCCCGGGTGGTGCCGCTGAAGTTGAGAAAGAGCAGCACGGGCCAAAAGGAGAGGGCCATGCCGGCCAGGTTGCAGGTCAGCCGATCCACGGTTCGGTGACGGCGCATCCAGAGCGCGACCAGCCACCCGCTGCCCCCCACAGCCAACAGGAGCAGCCCAGGACCCAGCCAGTAGGCAAAGTCGACCAGATTCATCCACCACCAAATTCCATAGTCCCTGTGGGCGGTGACGATGTCAAAGTGGCTGCCGATGCCGTACTCCAGCATGGCAAAAAAGTTCATGCCCCAGGCCCAATAGGCCAGCGCCCAGGGCAACGCCACCCCGACCGCCATCGCCCCCAACCCCCACACTGTGGGCAGCGCCCCGCTCATCAGCAGAAGGGGTCTGGGCAGGGCAATCCACAGATAGTCCACCTCTCGCCACAGAATGTGCAGCCCCACCAGCAGCCCCACAAACGCATTGCCAAAACTCAGCCATGTCAACAGGCCCAGGAGCAATCCCGCGCCCACCCAATTCAGCCATGTCGCCAGGGTGCGCTGCCCGGCATGGAGCCGATCCTGGCCGCGCACGGCCAAGAACCAGGCGGCAAAGGCGATGGGCAAGTAGTTGGGGTCCCACTGGCCCACGAAGAGGGTGAGGGGGGCCAGCAGTGGCAACAGCAGGGCCGCCCACAGGGCTGTCTCCGAGCCGCCGGGGTCATCCCCCCGATCCAGGCGGCGCACCAGGGCATAGAGGCTGATGGGGGCCAGGCTGACCCACACGATCTGCACCACGCTGGTCACAAAGGCCGAGGTGACCAGATGATCCATGAGCTGGGGCCAATCACGCCCAGGGATGGCCCAGGTGCGGGCGGTGGCGGCAAACCAGGCGCTGAAGTCCGGTAGCCGTTCAAAGAGACCGTTGAAAAGGGCATAGAAGATAAACAGTCCTGGCGGATGGGTCTTGGCCTTGTCGGAAAAAAAGGTGGGCATGGCCGCCCGATAGTGGTTCAGGGTCTCCCACACGCTGTCCACCTGGGCCGGGGCCACAAAATAGCCGTTGAGGGGCGGCGCGTAGGTACGAAAGACCAGTTGGTCCAGCAGGCTCTGCTCCCGCAGCCAGATCTGGGCAAATTGCCAGAACAGCAGAAAGAGGGCGGCCAGCCCTACACCCCAGGCGTAGCGTCGGGTTCGGCCCTGGGTCGGGCCATCCCCAGGCTGGGGCCAGGCCAGAAGCAGGGCAAAAATGACGTAAATGCCCAGCAGCGCCAGATGCGCCCCATTGCGCCACGGTCGATCCCAGCCCAGGGGGGCATAGAGCCAGCGCCACTCCGGTGGATAGGGGCCGGGTCCCCGCAGCCAGGGCAAGAGATCGGCGCCGGCAACCCACAGGAAGAGCGCGGTCAACCCCAGGGCGATCCACACCCAGGCACGGGCACGGCGGCTCCATTTCAGTTGATGGGGATCGGGTTCCATGGACATGGCGAGATCGATGAGGTGAGATGGCTGGGATAAGATGGCTGGGATGAGATGGCTGGGATGATAAGAGTGATGATGGCACAGACAAGGCCCTGGCATATGCCAGGGCCTTGTTAGCGTTTAGAATTAGGTGCGTGATTGTGGCCTATGACCTAACACAACATTTCTGGCTATTGCAGATAGCCAAAGGGATTGCGGGCAATGCCCTGGTAGCGGATCTCGAAGTGGAGGTGAGGGCCGGTGCTGTTGCCCGTGTTGCCCACTGCGCCCACTTGTTGGCCCATGCCCACACTTTCGCCCTGGCGCACAAAGATGCTGCTCAAGTGGCTATAGAGGGAGACGAAGCCGTTGCCGTGGTCGATTATGACCATTGTGCCATAGCCGTCGTTCCATCCACTGCTGGCAGCGATCACATAGCCGCTGTCCGCCGCCTTGACCGGCGTGCCAGGAAGGGCGCCGATATCCACAGCCGGGTGACCGCCCCAATATTGCTGGGTTACACGGCCGGATGTTGGCCAGGCAAAGGAACCCGATCCCTTGAAAGCGCCCTGGGGAATGGGGCCATTGTAGACCGCCACCTGGCGGGTAACAAAGGTCTTCTGGCCGCCTGGCACAACAAGCTGTTTCCCCACGCTCAAAGGCGCATCCAGACTTGCCAGACCGTTGAGATCCAAAGCCAGGATGTCTGCGACCTCCACCTTGTATTTGGCGGCGATGGACGAAAGGGTGTCACCGGACACCACATTGTGCAGTACGCCATCCACCGGCAGAATCACCAAAGAATCACCGATGCGCAATAGATCCGGGTTGCTTTCCAGGCTGGGATTGGCCCATTGGATCGTCTCAGGATTGATACCGAATTGGGCGGCAATACCCAAAACTGTATTTCCCGACTGCACTGTATAGAGTTCGATGTCCTGGCGTTGGCGATTTTGGACCGTGGTGATAGGGGCAGCGGCCCGCTGTAAAGAGCCGCTGAGGTCCGGGGTGAAGCTATCCTGGCTGATCACATAGTCGGCGGGGGAGATAGGAATCGCGCCGGCCAGGCTGTTTTGAAGAGTAAACTCACTACTTTGACCAATCGTGCGCAGGGGCATCTCCCAATCTGGGATCTCCACCTGGTTGAAGACCAGCACAATGCCAGCGACCACCAACACAGCCAGATGGCTGGCCAACCGAATAGGCGTAACTTGATCGGAGAAGAAGTGGCGGAGCTTGGTCCTAAGGGACTCTACCAGAGAATTGGCACCGACGCTGCCCAAACTGCCCAGATCAGATAGTTCCCCTAGAGAGCCAGCCTGAAACGAATCGGCGGCGTTGGTAGAGGGCAGGGTTTCTGTTTGCATAGATGATGTAGCGCTAGCAAACAACCTGGACTGCGTAGCACCCGTTCGACGTACTTCAGGCCGGGAAAATCGCCTGGAAGGTTTAGCCGAGTTGGCGTCTATTGTCATAAAAAGTTGCTCCCATAGTCGAGCTTTTGGGGGAAAAGCCTGCAGAGACCTGACAAAAATTCAAATCCGACACAACAGGACCTTAAACTTTTTCACCCATACTAGTCGCGGATTATATCACGATGCGAAAAAAATAGCCAAGTCAATTGGGTTTTCTAACCAAAAAACCGACGAACTGGACCTTTTCAGGTCAGTTCGTCGGTTTTTCGTAGGGAAATCGTAGGTCGGAAAACTGAATTTAGCCGAGTTTTGGGAGATTAGGAGATTGGGAGATTGGGAGATTGGGAGATTGCCACGACATAATCTCTTAATCTCTTAATCTCTTAATCTCTCAATCTCTCAATCTCGCCCCAATGTAAAATCTTAGCGAGTCAAGGTGTCCAAGAATTCCTGGTTGTTCCGGGTCTTGCTCAGACGCTCCAGAATGGGCAACAGGGCCTCGTGGCCGCCACCCACGGCATCGATCATGCGGCGCAGGGTGTAGACCTTGGCCAGGGCTTCGGGATCCAACAGTTTCTCTTCGGCTCGAGTACCGCTGCGCTCAATATCAAAGGCCGGGAAGATGCGCCGCTCGGCCAGCTTGCGGCTCAGGATCAGCTCCATGTTGCCTGTACCCTTGAACTCTTCATAGATCACGTCGTCCATCCGGCTGCCTGTGTCCACCAGACAGGTCGCCATGATGGTCAGGCTGCCCCCCTCTTCGATGTTGCGGGCGGCCCCAAAGAACTTCTTGGGGGGATAGAGGGCGGCGGGATCAATACCACCGGAGAGGGTGCGCCCGGACGGCGGCACGGTCAAGTTATAGGCTCTGGACAGCCGGGTGATGCTGTCCAACAGAATCACCACATCCCTCTTGCCCTCAACAAGCCGTTTGGCCCGCTCCAGGGCCATTTCGGCCACCCGCACATGGTTTTGTACCGGTTCGTCAAAGGTGCTGCTGATCACCTCGGCCTCGACGGAGCGGTCCATGTCGGTGACCTCTTCCGGTCGCTCACCGATCAGCACGACCATGAGGTGGCAATCTTTGTGGTTGGTAGTAATGCCGTTGGCCAGCCGCTTGAGTACCGTGGTCTTACCGGCCTTGGGCGGGCTGACGATCAGGCCACGCTGACCCCGGCCCACAGGCGCCAGCAGATCGATCAGCCGGGTGGCCAAGATGCTGGGCCGGGTCTCCATGGTCAGCAGTTCATCCGGGAAGATAGGGGTCAGTTTTTCGAAATGGGGCCGCCGCTTGGCCTCTTCCGGGTCCAGGCCGTTGACCGTCTCAACCTTGAGCAGCCCGAAATACTTCTCGGTCTCCTTGGGCGGGCGCACCTGCCCCACCACCAGATCCCCGGTGCGCAGACCAAAGCGGCGGATCTGACTTTGGCTTACATAGACATCTTCTGGGCCGGGCAACAGGTGATCGCTGCGCAGGAAGCCGATGCCATCCTGCACGATCTCCAATACGCCGCCGCCAAAAATATAGCCCAGTTGTTCGGCGCTTGCCCGTAACAGCCGCATCACCAGGTCATACTTCTTCAGGCGCGTATACCCCTTGATATCCATGCTGCGGGCAATATCCTGTAGTTCCTCCAGGGTATTTGCCTCTAACTGCGAGATATTCATCATTGTGTTTTCTACAACAGGTTCACTCATTTTTCACCTTGCATCTATGGTTGTTTTGCACTCGTGGGTCCAAAGCGCCTTTGGCGTTTAGATTCATTGGGAATATCCGTGGTCAACCTGCGCTAGCCCGCGGACCACGGAAGATTCCAATGAGCCGGCGTTTATTCTAAACAGTTCGGCCTACGCCCGGAGAATTACGGAAGATCACGGGGGATCTAGTGGAGGCAGGACACATGAGCGGTTGGAATTGGGAAGGCTCAATCGGTCATTGCATGAGATTTCAGGGGGTCCCAAGAGACGAAGCGGAGACGTAGCAGACAAGGAAGCGCCAGCATTCGCACTTGGCGATCGCCACATTGCCTGGATCAACCGCATAGATCGATGTATAAGTATCGATGTATAGGATCAATGTATAAGATCAATGTATGGAATAAGATGAGAAGAGTTTGTGATCGGGAATTGGTTCCATCCAGTGGCTACGATGCGCCACGCTTGGGCTGGGAAGGCGGGAGCAAAGGACGACTACAGATTTCGTCCGGTTTCAAAAGGGGAGCGCTCAAGAGACTGGACCGGGTAACGCTGATACACTACTCATGGTCGATCGTTTTGTGGTTGATCGTCGTTGATCAAACTTCTGTTGATCAAGATGCGGACAGAAAGCAGGAGCGTTACGTCACTGCTCGTAGAGTACCAAGATCGGCTGAAGGATTGGGCTGTAAAATGTATGCTTGTGGGCGTATGCTTGGGGTATCCAAAATAGCTGGAGAATGCGGCGTGTTGTCACCCATGGGCGACAAAGACCGTGTGCCGAATTGGCACATTGGCATAGCACGCGGTCAAATCATTGAATCACTCTATGTGGAGAAGAACTATGTTGACAAAAAAGCGGGCTTGTATGACGGACTTGTGTAGCAATCAGAGGCATTTGATGATCTCAGAGAGGATTCATGGAAATCACGATCATTATAGCAACAGATCCTTGTAACGTCAACTGCTCTTTATGCCTAAATGTTCCCCCTCTGTTCTCACTTGTTTGCCTGGCTTCTTCCACGCATGTTTGGGCAAGCGAGCAAGACGCAGAAACAGAGCTGGGACGCATGGTCAAGGAGCGTTCAAACAGAAAGATATGCCGGCAGCATGGCCACCGGCATATCTAAAGTATTGATCAGATCAGAGGGCGCTAAACCCAGATGCCGGCAATATCCTTGAGGGTCAGGGCATCCAACACAGTGATACGTCGATAGCCAAGCTCAACCAGCCCCTGACGTTTGAAGTCCCGCAAGATTGCGCTCACTGTCTCTCGATAGGTGCCAAGGCGATCCGCCAGGGATTGATGGCTGACACCCTTGATCGGACCGTCGCCATTGTCTCCCAGTTCCATGAGCAATGAGGCCAGGCGTTCGGGCAGCTTCTTGTAGGCGACATCTTCCAGGCTATTTTCTACTTGCATCAGTCGTTGTCCATAGGTTTGTAGCATCCCCCATCCCAAGATAGGGTAGCGCATGGTCATGTTGCGGGCTTCCGAGGCGGGAATCGTCCACACCTGGCTGTCGGCCGCGGCCTCGGCAAAGACCGTGGGATCGGCCGGGTTGTCCAACGCCCCCTCACCAAAGATGGCGCCAGGCTCCATAGTGGCAATCACCAGCCGTCGCCCCTCGTTGTTGGTGCAAACAAACTGCACTCGCCCGCTCATCAGCACAAACATCTTGCGGGCCAGATCTTCAGATGTGGCCACAACTTCGCCACGCACATACTTGTCCCTGGAGACAGCTCGATTAAAGACCACATCCTCGCTGCGGATGGAGGCGATCATCTGTGTCATGTTCTGGCTGGGGTTATCGGCCGGCGCATCCCAGGACAGGGTGGCGACGGTGGCGGGGTAGGGGGTAGTCGTGCGTCGGGGAGCGCTCCGCATGGGCTGCAAGGTTCGACTGGCCATTTCTGATTTCCCTTTCCTGGTCTCGTTCTTGTCAGTTCAATATAAGACACGGGCCTCAGCCCGTGTCACAAGCGGCGGTCGGTTCAAAACCGGACAAATACTGCACACATTGCCGCATCGGGGTTAAGTCAACCCGCAAATCTCACTGTTTTCCGCAAATTTATTGTGCAAACTCTGTACAAAACCATTAAACCACATTTGTTTGGGTTTGTCTACCCCCGAAATGCACGGATTTGCTT
>CAZKEX010000215.1:0-1512 GCA_964551895.1 uncultured Caldilineaceae bacterium
AAGGATTCCTATGACACCCGAAGAGCGTCAAACCAAGATTGACTCCTATGGCGCGGCCTATGGGCGGCTGGTCGCTGCGCTGGAACGTTTTCCGCGTTCCATGTGGCAGTTCCGCCCCGGGCCGGATCAGTGGACGATCCACGAGATCATCATCCACATCGCCGACAGCGAGGCCAACAGCTATGTGCGCTGTCGCCGGTTGCTGGCCGAGCCAGGGGGGATGGTGTTGGGCTACGACGAGGCCGGCTGGGCCAAGCGTCTGCGCTATCACGAGCAAAGCCCGGAGGATGCCCTGGCCCTCTTCAAATGGCTGCGCCACACGTCGTATCTGTTGATCAAGGAGGCGCCGGCGGAGGTGTGGGCCAACACGGTCAATCACTCGACGGACGGGGTGATCAGCATGGAGGATTGGCTGGACACGTATGATCGCCATGTGTCGGACCATGTGGCCCAGATGCAGGCGGTGTATGATGATTGGATCAAAAATAGCCAGGCAGGTTGATTGTTTCGAGATTGAGAGATTGGGAGATTGGGCGATTGCGCCGTGGCAATCTCCCAATCGCCCAATCTCTCAATCTCTCAAATTCATTTTTGCTGATGTTTGTCCACGCGGCGTGGGCGGCGTGGGCGGCGTGGGCGGCGTGGGTGTTGTATAAGAAGGACGAACAGGCCATCCGCAGCTTCCACAAGTTCAGCGTGGCGGTCTGGGTGATCTGGCTGATCCCCTACTTCAGCATGGCCGCCTAGAAAGGCAGACCTCATGAACCAGTTCGATCAAGAACAACTTTGGCAAGCCCGGGCCTATATCTACCAGCGCTTCGCGGACACAGCCCAGCCGCCCACGGTGGACCAAGTGGCCGGCCACTTCGGCCTGACCCGTCAAGCGGGGGAAGCCCTCTTCCACGAACTGGACCGGGTCCATGCATTCTTTCTGGAGCCGGGCACCCTGGACATCCACATCGCCAACCCCTTCTCCGCCGTGCCCACAGGCTTCCGGGTGACGGCAAAGGGCCGATCCTATTGGGCCAACTGCGGCTGGGACGCCCTGGGCATCCCGGCGGCCCTGCACGCCGACGCCACCATCCAGGCCACCTGCGCCCAGAGCGGCAAACCCCTCGCCCTGACCGTGGAGGATGGCCGCCTCCTGCCCACGGACGCCGTGGTCCACTTCCTGGTCCCCTTTGCCCGCTGGTACGAGGACATGGTCTTCACCTGAGGCACGATCCTCCTCTTCCGGTCGGAAGAGTTGATCGATCCCTGGTGTGCGGCCCACGGCGGTGCGCGGGGCGAGGTCTTGCCCATGCAGCAGGTGTGGACCCTCTCCCAACACTGGTATCACAACCGGCTCTCGGCAGACTATCGGGGCCGCACCGCGGCCCAGGTCGGGGTGATCTTCCAGGAACTGGGGCTGACCTCCCCCTTCTGGCAGATGGAAGGCGATCCGAACGCACCGCAGAAGTAGGGGATCGAGATTGGGAGATTGGGGGATTGGGAGATTGGGAGATTGGGAGA
>CAZKEX010000215.1:1612-8033 GCA_964551895.1 uncultured Caldilineaceae bacterium
CAATCTCCCAATCTCTCAATCTCTCCCCAGATAGATAGATCGTTTGACCGTCATTCCTTACGTTCGCGCACAAACATATCCGCGAGGATCACCCGCATGGCCCAGGCCCAAACCAAAACGGCGACAGCCACGACCCAGACCAAGGCCCGCCCTCCCTTCGCCGAGTTCGTCCTCATCATCTCCCTGATGATCTCCTTGACGGCCATGTCCATCGACGCCATGTTGCCGGCCCTGCCCCAGATCGGCAGCGACCTGGGCGTGGCTGCCCCCAACGACCGACAACTGGTGGTCTCGATCTTCTTCCTGGGCCTGGCCCTTGGGCAACTCTTCTTTGGGCCTCTGTCCGACCGAACCGGGCGCAAGCCGGCCATCTATGTCGGCTTCGCCCTCTACCTTGCCGGCTCCCTGATCGCCCTCTTTGCAGGCAGCTTCGCCATGCTGCTGGCTGGACGCCTCATCCAGGGCATCGGTATCTCCTCGCCCCGGGCGGTGACCCTGGCCCTGGTGCGGGACCGCTACGAGGGCCGCATCATGGCCCGGGTGATGTCCTTTGTCATGACCGTCTTCATCCTGGTACCCATGCTGGCCCCCAGCTTTGGCCAGGCTATGCTGATCCTGGCAGGCTGGCGCAGCATCTTTGGCGGCTTCATCGTGATCGCCGTGGCCGCCCTGACCTGGTTTGCCCTGCGCATCCCAGAGTCCCTTCCCCCGGAGAAGCGTTCGCCCTTCTCGCCCAAACAGATCGGGCGGGCGATCCGGGAATTTGCCAGCTTCCGGCTCTCCGTGGGCTACACCGTGGTCGCCGGGTTCGTGGGCGGCGCACACCTGGGCTACCTGAACTCCGCCCAGCAGATCCTGCAAGAGCAGTACGCCCTGGGCGACCTCTTTCCCATCTACTTCGCCGTCATCGCCTTTTCAGTCGGGCTGGCCTCCCTGTCCAATTCACGCTTGGTGATGCGGGTGGGCATGCGTTTGCTGACCAGGGTTGCCCTCAGCGCCATGTTGCTCCTGGCGATTGCGGCCCTGGGCACGTCCCTGCTCATCGGGGGCCAGCCGCCCCTGTGGGCGCTGATGGCCTATCTGATGACGACCTTTTTCTGCATCGGCATCCTGTTTGGCAACATGAACGCCCTGGCCATGCAGCCCCTGGGCCACATTGCCGGCATCGGCTCCGCGGTCATCGGCTCCTTCTCCACCCTGATCTCCGTGCTGATGGGGCTGACCATCGGGCGCAGCTACAACGGCACGGTCATGCCCCTGATGGTCGGCATGGCCGTGGGCGCGGGGCTGTCTCTGCTGATTGTGCGCTGGGCGGAAAGAAGTGAGAGTTGAGAGTTGAAAATGGGGAAGTTTTAAGGGCGTGGACCGTTTTTCACCTCAACCACGGAGGAAATGGACCCGCAAAGCCAGAAAGAGCAAAAGATGAGAGACATGTGATAGAGATGTGATAGGGTTTTGGGCCAAAAACGCCCAAATTGCCCTTGCGCGACGTCGTTTTTTCCGGTATGATGGAGCAAGTTGTGTCCTGGCCACCCTCACCTCCACAGGACAGCCCCATGTCCATGTCTGCTGCCTACATTGAAACATCGAACAGATCACCTCGGATTATCCCTATGCCTGCGTGTTTGCGCGTGGCGGGTGGGTTGGGCATGGGCATGGGCATGGAATACCTATTCAATTTTGTTGCGTCTGCCTCGGAAGATTTGGGGTGGGCGTTTTTTTGTTACACTCGAAGGAAATTGCCAACCCACTGGCAGATTACCCTATAAAGCAGATTACCCTATAAAAAGGTCAAATTCACCGCAAAGGCGCGGAGAACGCAAAGAAAAGCCAGGGCTTTCCTCGGCGTTCTCCGCGCAATCTCTGCGATCTCGGCGGTTAAAGAGCTCTTTGCAGATGACCCACTAGCAGAGAGAGCAAACCGGGCTACGCTTGTCTGTCGCTCGGCTCTTCCCTCTCTTAAAGATGCGTAAGGAGAATTGGCGATGAAGTATCTATTTCAATGTTCCATCGGTCCGGTGCAAGATTTTATTGCGACCGCCAGACGCAGCCGGGATCTCTGGTATGGCTCATGGATGTTGAGCGAGCTTTCGAAGGCGGCGGCTCATGCTCTGGCCAACGACGAGCTGATCTTTCCCGCCCCACAGCAGCCGACGGATCTTTTGCCCGGAACAGGACTGAACGTGGCCAATAAGGTCGTTGCTGTCGTCACCGATCCACCGGATGAGGTCGGGCAGCGTGTCAGGGGGGCAGTCAAAAAACGGCTGTATGAACTGCGGGACAATGCCTTTGGGGCCATAAAGAAGCCAAGCCATTTTTTGGCAGATCTGGCAGCCCAACAGGTGGACGATCTGTTGGAATTCTATTGGGTGGGGGTTGAGTTTGCAGACGGCGAACAAGCCTATGCCCAGGCTCGAACGGTGGCCGAACGCACCCTGGCCGCCCGCAAAACCACCCGAAATTTCAGCCAATTCACTGTGGAAGACCATCTGCCCAAATCATCCCTGGACGGAGCCAGAGAATCGGTGATCGCCGAGGGTGCGTACCCTTCGCCCAGGGCCAAGGCGGACGAAAAACAGGCCAAGAGCGCGGCGCTGTACACGAATTTTGCGGCCCGCCCTGCAGAACGGCTCTCTGGGGTCGATCTCTTGAAGCGGCTGGGGTTGCACAAAAGCCAGGAAGCGTCATTTGACAGCACATCCCACATGGCGGCCCTGCCCTTCCTGAAGCATGTGGACAGCAACGACCGACCCGGCAAGCGCGCGGATCTGCTGGCCGCCATCCACGCCATGCTGAAGGCGGAAGGGGTCACGGTTGACGAGAAAGATGGCGCGGTCGTCTTTGCCTCCCGGCTGGTGGAGTGGATCGACGATAAAAATGTGTTGAAGGATGTGCGACAGAAACATGCCAAGATTCTGAAGACGCACGCCGGCCCGGTTGAACCCGATCCCTACTATGTTCTGCTGGTGGGGGACGGGGACAACATGGGGGCCACTATCGACAACCAGCGGACCATGGCGGCCCATCGCTCCCTCTCCCAGGCCCTGAGTACCTTTGCAACCGCTGTGGCCAAAATCGTCAAGGTGCATGATGGCGAGCCGATCTATGCCGGCGGGGACGATGTGATGGCCTATCTGCCCCTGGACAGGGCTTTTGCCTGTGCCGATGCACTGGCCAGCGCCTTCCACACAACCATGCAGACGACCGGTTTCACAACAAAAGAGGGTCTCACACCGACCCTTTCCATTGGATTTGTGGTTGCCCATCATCTGGAACCCCTGTCTAACACCCTGCGCTTGGCCCGTCTTGCGGAAAAAACGGCCAAGGGAGTTCCAAACAAGAATGCCCTGGCCATCATCTCCAGCAAACGCAGTGGCGCGGACCGCACGATTGTCGGCACCAGGGAGAGATTGACCGAACGATTGAAGACCATGATCGACTGGCACAGAGATGGACAGATCTCTGCCGGCGCCCCCTATGAATTGCAACGGCTGCACCTGGCCCTGGGTGAGAGCGGTCTTGACCCCGACGGCTTGGTCAAGGAGGCCTTACGCATTGTGGAGCGCAAGCGAGAATCCGGCGGCCATGGAATGGACGAACAGACCAAGAGCGACATGCTCAACATGTTCCGCACCTGGCTCACGGCAGACAAAGTCTCTCTGTTGGAAGTCGCCCATGAAATGATCTTGGCCAAACAGTTTGCCGATGCCAATGACCTGGCCGGCACACCCCACCCCTCGAAAGGAGGCGCCCAATGACCCTTTGGTTGATCGAACCCAGGGATCCGGTCATCTTCCGAGATGGCCGGCCCTTCAACGCCAGCCCTGGGGCCAGAGCCACGACCCTGGCCTACCCCTTCCCTTCCACCGTGGCCGGGGCCACCCGCACCCGGGCCGGACGCATGGCGGATGGACAGTTTGATGACAGCCAGATTGACAAGCTGAAAGCAGAAGAGATGCGCGGCCCTCTCCTGGTCCAATTGGGGCCAGAAAACCTGGGGGCAGAAGATCTAAACCCGGACAAGAAGATCGTGGATTGGCTCTTCCCCCTCCCGGCGGATGCGCTGCTCTTGCGCCCACAGGATGCCGATTCCCCGACAGCTCGTCTGGTGCCGCTGACGGTCCTCCACACCCCGGCCGGCGCGGTGACAGACCTGGATGGACTGGGCCTGGTGGGGACAGCCACAGCAGAGAAGGGCAAGCCCCTGGCCAAGCCCCCCGCCTTCTGGCATCGACACCAGTTCGAGTCCTGGCTGCTTGCCCCCGCTATCAACGACACCCTCGATCTGATCAACACATCCAGCTGGGGGCCGGGGTCGGAGAGCCGGATGCATGTGAGCATCAACTTTGACGACAAAACCGCGGAAGATGGCGCGCTCTTCCAGACAACGGGCCTGCGCTTCACAGAGCTTCCACACAATGATGATGGGGGCCCCCCGCCCTTACAGGAGGCAAAACAACTGGCTCTGGCCCTGGAGACCACGGCCAGCCTATCGGCGGGGATCGACTTCCTGGGCGGCGAGCGGCGGGCGGCCCGCTGGATCACCCCCCAGGCCGGAAGCGCCCTGCCCCCATGCCCGGACAAGGTGAGAGAGGCCATCAAGACTGCCAAGCACTGCCGCCTGATCCTGTTGACCCCGGCCCTGTTCACAGCAGGTCATCTCCCCACCTGGATCAAGCATGGGGTGGCCGGCGTCCATGTGGAGATCCTGGCGGCTGCCATCCATCGCTACCTGACTGTGTCGGGCTGGGACTATGCGTATGTGGGGCCGGACAAGCGCAGGGGACGCCCCAAGCCCACTCGCCGTCTGACCCCAGCGGGGAGCGTCTACTTTCTGAAACTGCCCGAGGACGAAACGGCCATTGACCGCTTTATCGAGAAGATCTGGATGCACAACGTGAGCGACGCAGACCAAGACCGGCTGGATGGCTTTGGTCTGGCCGCGCTTGGTGTTTGGGATGGAGCGCCCAAAGAAATGGAGATGGCAAAATGAGAAGAGCCACGAAGAAACGGCCAACAGAGGTACGCAAACGAGTTGATCCCGACAAGGTCAGCCAGGTACGCCAGTACAAATTGATCACTCCCCTGTTTGGCGGTGGTGTGGAGACGCAGACGGCTGATCCCATCACTATTGTGCGGGCTACGGAAGTGCGGGGCCAGCTGCGCTTCTGGTGGCGGGCCGCCCGCGGCGGTCAATATGATGGCGATTTGGCCAAGATGAAGGCAGCGGAAGAGGTCATCTGGGGATCTGCGGCGGGCAAGGATGGGGCAGGTAAGGAGAGACCCGGACCCTCGGAGGTTATCGTGGTCGTCGCCAGGGACGAGGCCCATCAAGGTCAATTGGATTATCCGTTTGAGGTTTTGCCTCAGTACAATAACCCTGCACGGGGGTCCGTGCGGGCAAACAAAAACAGCCAGGCCCATCCTTACGCGGCGTTCCCTCTACAGCCAGAACAGGGAACGGCACAGCCCGGCATGAAAACCAAGTCGGTACTCGTCGATGCACAGTTTCAGCTTACATTGACCTATCCCAAGAAGCATCAAGGGGAGGTGGAGGCGGCCCTGTGGGCCTGGGAGACCTTTGGCGGCTTGGGTGGCCGTACTCGACGGGGTTTTGGCGCGTTGCAGTGCATCAAAGCGGAGCGAAGCATCAACGGCACGACCGAGAAACTTTCCCTGCTGGCAGTGAACAGAGAGCAGGTGATCAAGCAATTCCTCCAGAGCATGGTTGAGCATGTGGTGGAAGGTGTGTGGCACCCAGATATTCCCCATCTGGAACGGCAACCCCACTATTATCGGTTTGTGTTTGATGACCAACCGGCTAAGGTGTGGGGGAAACAGATGCAAGCCCTGCAAGACTTCCGCCAGAATCGGCGACCTGGCACCGAGCACAATCGACCGGGACGCAGCTTCTGGCCGGAACCAGAGGCAATCCGGCGTCTTACCGGGCAACGAAAGCCAATCCATGCCCCACTCACTCCTGAGATCGATGCGTTTCCCCGAGCCCGTTTTGGGTTGCCCATTATTTTCCACTTCAAGGATATGAACAGGCACAACCCCGGCGACCCAAACAGCGATCCTGGGGATAGCACTCTCCAAGGCGTGGGGAAGTTGGACCGTATGGCCAGCCCGTTGATTCTGCGTCCGCTGGCCTATGGAGACGGGCGGGCCATCGGGTTGGCCGCCCTTTTGAAGGCCCCAGATGTGCCTCCCGGCGGTCTTCGCCTAAAATCTGGCAGGGACGAGTATACCGTCAGTTCCGATGTCACCGACAGTGCAGACCAGATCAAGCCCCTTCGCAAACAACATAGCAACCCCGATGTTTTTCAAGCCTTCCTTGACTTTCTCAAATCAGAGGAGTAGATAACCATGCAAGCAAAATTACTGTACCTTCATGCAATTTCCCCCCTCCACGCCGGGA
>CAZKEX010000216.1:0-8031 GCA_964551895.1 uncultured Caldilineaceae bacterium
AACGTTTGCTCGCCTCACCCCTACCCAAACCCCTACTATGTTATAATCTTCGCTATGAATACTCGAATTCTTGCCATCGAAACCAGTTGTGACGAGACCGCGGCCGCGATTGTGGCTGACGGTCGTTTTTTGTTGAGCAACAAAGTCGCCACCCAGATCGACCTGCACCGGCGCTTTGGCGGTGTCTTCCCCGAAGTGGCCAGCCGCCAACATGTCCTGGCCATCCAGACCGTGATCCAAGAGGCCCTGGCCGATGCCGGGATTTCCAGCGTCTCGGAACTGGATGCCATCGCCGTCACCCACGGGCCGGGGCTGGCCGGGAGTCTGCTGGTGGGGGTGAGCGCAGCCAAGGGGTTGAGTTTGGCCAGCGGCGTGCCCCTGCTCCCCATCAACCATCTGGAAGGCCACGTCTACAGCAACTGGCTCCAACTGCCGGATCGCCCCACCTTCCCCGAAGATGAGTTCCCCGTGGTGGTGCTGATCGTCTCCGGCGGCCACACGGAGCTGATCTTGATGACCGGCCACGGACGCTATCGGCGGCTGGGGGGCACCTTGGACGACGCCGCGGGAGAAGCCTTCGACAAGGTGGCCCGGCTGCTGGATCTGGGCTATCCCGGCGGTCCCGCCATCCAAAAGAGGGCCCAAACCGGTGACCCGACCCGCTACGATCTGCCCCGTCCCCTGGGCCAATTTGTGGGCAAGGAAGAGCAGGAACACCGCTTCAATTTCAGCTTTTCCGGGCTGAAGACAGCCGTGTTGAACCTGACCCGCAAGCTGGAAGCCGAGGGCGTGGATCTCTCCGCCCCCGACGTGCAGGCGGATCTGGCCGCCTCCTTTCAGGCCGCCGCGGTGGATGTGATGGTCGCCAAATCCCTGGACGCGGCCCGCACCTTCGCGGCCCATCGCCTCTGTATCTGCGGCGGGGTCAGCGCCAACGCCGCCCTGCGCCAGACCGCCCAAGCCGCCTGTGATGCCGCCGGGCTGCCCCTGCAAATCCCCCCTCTCTTCCTCTGCACAGACAACGCCGCCATGATCGGGGCCGCCGCCTTCTATCGCAGCCGATCCCAGGGGCGCGTGCAGGGCGACCTGGGCATGGACATCTTCGCCAACCTGCCCTTGCCGGAAGAAAACTAGACCTCCCGGAACCCCAAAGAAAACAAAAAGAGCGCGTTGCCCCGGAATAATTCTGGGCAGCGCGCTCTTTTTTGTTTTCAAAAATGTGATCGGATCTGCCCCAGCCTATGCCGCCGCAGAATCTATTTTCGGGTCATCCACAGGGACGGCGGGCGGGCCAGGGGTTGATCCATCTGCCGATTGTGGGGTCAGATCTTGCGCGGTGAGCGGCGATTTCTCGTCTTTGCCCGAACCGTTTTTGCTCGGCTCGGCCAGCCGTTCACCCTTGTCCGCCACCCCCGGCTCTTCTGGGTCCAGGGTAGAGGTCATCTCTGCCGCGGAAGCCGCGGCAAGCGCCGACTCATCTGTCCGCAAGATCTCATCTCCTCGCACCACCCGCCGATAGAAGCTGTCGTTGGCCTCCTGGGGCAGAGGCGCCAAGGCCACGGGATTGTCGATCAACTTGTTGTAGATGTAGGCCCCCAACATGCGCAGGCTGGCGATCACCGGTGCGGCCAGGAAAGCCCCCAACACCCCGCCCACACTGGCCCCGATCACCACGCCGCAGATCACCACAACCGGATGCAGGTTGACGCTATTGCCGATGATCCGGGGCACCAGCAAATTGTTCTCGAACTGCTGGATGATGAAATAGATGCCTACGGTGATCAGGGCAAAGGTGAAATTGCCGATGGTCAGGGTATCGCTGCCCTGGATCAGGGCCACGATCACCGCCGGGATCATGGCGATGATCGGCCCCAGGTTGGGGATGATCTCCAACGCGCCGGCCAGAATGGCCAGGATCAGCGCGCCGGGCATACCGGCCAAGGTCAGGGCCAACCATGTGGCCACCCCTACGCTTAGTGACAGAATGATCTGCCCCCGAAAAAAGGCCTGCCAGATGCGGCCGACGCGGGAAAAGAGATCCCCCAGTTCCGACTGATAGGCCCGGGGGAAGAGGCCCTCGATATACGCCCGGATCTTGGGCGCGTCTTTGGTCAGATAGAGGCTGATGAAAAAGAGGACAAAGAAGTAGAAAAGAACGGTAAAGACACCGCCCACCACGCTGAACCCCACATTGACCGATGTGCTGAGTACGCTTGTGGCCGTGCCGATGGCTTGGTTGATATAGCTGAGAATATCCTGGGGCGTGGGCAGCCACTGCTGGGTCAGGTCCTGGTTGATGCTGGCCTGGAAACCCTGATAGAAACCGGTGAGATCGAAGTCAAAGCCCAAGATCTCCACGGCGGGGGGCAGGTTGGCCACCGTGTGCTGCATCCACCCCACAAAGAGGTTGGCGGTGTAGGGCACGTTGAAGGTGAGGGAGGAGAGCTGGGTCAGCAACACGGGCAAGAGCAGCACAGGGGTCAGGATCAACGCCACCAGCAGGAGCAGATAGAGGATGATGGTGGTGACACTGCGGGGGATGCGCAGCCGTTCAAACAGATCGACGATAGGATTGAGCAGATAGGCCACAATGCCGCCGACGATCAACAGGCTCAAGACTGGGCGGCTGATCCAGAAGATCCCCACCCCGGCCACCAGCAGGATCACCAACACCGTGCGCTTGGTCGCCAGATCCCAGTGTGAGTCGGGCAGCACGGCTGGGGAGACCGGCGCGCTCAAATAGACCGGCGATGCATCCTCAGCGGTCGTTGGGGTGATTTTGTTTTCGACGTGCAGGTCTTGGGCCATAATATCAAGAATTCAAGACGAATTGGAGATCTGTTTGGCTGAAATCATTGCCCTTGAATAAAAGTGGTTCATTGGCAGATTTCGCCAATGCGTAAGAAAAGCAGTCCCCAAAATTCAGCGCTGCCGGATGTCTCCCCTTGCCAAAGCGGCGATAAGCTGCACGAGCTAAAGTCACTTGTTCCACTGTGACAGGTTCAATCCGAAATCCGCCAAGTTTCACAAATTCATCCAGCTTCTTTGCCCCAGGCAGACCATAACGGGATTCAATGACGATGGCTGTTTCCAACAGGGATGCGCCGGATATCAAACGGATTGGATCGGATTGAATTGCCTGGGCAAGAATCAGTGCATCGTTTTCATCGGATAAAATGGCAATGATAGCCGAAGAATCGATAGCCATCAGGCTGGCGCTCCGTTCAAATTGTATCCGATGATCTCATCAGGAGATCGGTTGTCAATTACGGGGAGGGCTGCACATTCCTTGCCAATGCGCAGAAGGTCTTCCGCCAAAGATTTGGTTCGATAGCTCTTCTCTCGATCCAGTCGCTCACGCACAGCGTTGACAACCGCCAGAGTCACGGATTCGCCGGTATAGGCGGCCAATTCTGCGCTCCATTGGTTGATTTCAGGATGATCGATTTTGATAGTCATGACTGCCTCCTTTCAGACGAATCTGTGGAACTGTTGAATTCATCCACCTTCGTACTTCCTCATACAGTATACGCCAGGAACGACAGGGACTCAACCTGTCGTTATTTCATGCCCACCAACTGCGCCACCTCCTCGACAATGTGCAGGGTGGCTTGGGGATTGCCCATCTCCCTGGCCCGCTGGGCCATGACCCCCAGCAAGTCCCGATCTGGGCCAAACCAGCGGGCCACGGTGCGGGCAATCTCCTCTGGGGCAGTGTTGAAGGCCCCGACCCCGTTTTTCACCACATAGGGCACATTCCCCTCCTCCTGGCCGGGGATGAAGCCACTGAGCAGGATGGGCAGCCCCTGCACCAGGGCTTCGGCAATGGTGCCCGGCCCGGCCTTGGTGATGATGCAGTCACAGGCCGCCATCCAGTCGGGCATGTTCTCCACAAAGCCGTTGATGCGCGCCGGGACGGGCCAATTGTGGGTCGCTAATTCGGCCTTCAGCTTTTGGTTGCGGCCACAGACCACGACAATTTGGCCCTGTGGCTGGCGGCCCCGGCCCAACTCCGTGGCCACGGATCTGGCGATCTCTGCCACAGGCCCCATGCCCTCCCCCCCTCCGGCCACAAGCGCCGCAGGCAGCTCCAGATTCATGCCCAATTCCTGGCGCAAGAGAGCCTTTGGCCGTGTGGGCTGGGCAAAGACTGGGCGAATGGGCAGCCCACGCAGACGCAATTGATCCGGGCGCATCCCCGATGACGCGCCTCGATCAAAGGCCTCCTGGCTGGCGACAAAGCAGAGATCGACCTGGCGATGGAACCAGGTGGGGTGGACCGAGGCCAGATCCGTGATCACGGTGACAAAGGGCAGATCCCAGCCCATGTGGCCCAGGACCGCCAGGCTGATGTCCTGCATCAGGGGGTGGACGGACAGGATCAGATCTGGGCGCTGTTCTCGAAAGAGCTGTTCCACAGATTTACGCGCATATCGGGTGGCCACCTCTTGGACCAAGTGGGCTGCACGAGGGTTCTCGCCTGTGTGCCAGATGAATTTCCACACCCTTGGGGTACGCGTGGCCAAAAAGCTATAGCTCTTGGGCACACGGTTCAGGGGAAAGGGTGTGTGTTTCATCCACAGATCGACGATTGTGACCTGGATTCTGTTGCCAAACCGTTGGACAAAGCCATCTTGCAGGGCCTGGGCGCTGGCCCGATGGCCACCGCCGGTGTCGCTCATTAGAATTAGAATTTTCTTCATAAGGGCATGTCGTGTCGAGTATCGTGTATCGAGTATTTTGTGTACGCACAAGCTACTCGACACACGATACTCGATAAATTACGCAACCAAATCAAGGTTCAATTCCTGGGCCAACCTCTGCGCCCGGTCGATTTCGTCCTGAGCAAGGATTTGGGCCAACTCTCCCCGCACGTGGGCCGGGGCCAGATATTGGGTGAGCAGGCTGACCCGGATGCCCGGATGGTCCGCCAGCCAGTGCAGGACCGGCACGGTACAGCACTCAAAGTGGCCGGGCATGAGCAGGTGACGCACCAGCATGGGTTTGCCTTCCCCATAGATCCGTTCCATGCAACCGGTGACCACGGCCCAATAGTCGGGCATGCCGCCGATACGTTCCCCGCAGCTTTGGGGATCGGTCGCCGGGCCAAACTTCAGGTCCGGCAGATAGAGATCTATGGCCCCGTCCAGCAGGTCCAGGGCGGCGTCGGTGAGATAGAAATTGGAGTTGAGTACCGCCGGCACCCGTTTGCGTTCCCCCAAGGCGGCCAAACTCTCCAAAATGAAGGGGATGTGGGGAGCCGGATCCCCGCCGATGAAGCAGATGGATCGGGCGCCCTCGTCCTGGCGCTGGGCCATGCGGGCGGCCAGTTGGGCCGGGCTGACCGTGACCCCGTATGTGGGCCGGAAGGCGAACTTGGCCGCGGTGCAAAAGGTGCAGGTGGCCGTGCAGCCGCTGAAAAAGATGGCGTGGGCCGGGCGCAGAGGTTCCTCCTCGCCCATGTGCAACATTTCGCTGGCGATGAAGGCCCGCTGCCCCACCCGGCACACTCCCTGGGCCGTGGCCCGCCGGGGTCCGCAGTGGTGGGGGCAGAGATGGCAGTCGGTCAAATGACCTTGGGCTAGATCCAGCCGCTCTTCGGCGCTGCTCGTCTTCATCACGACCAACTCCGGCCCAAAATGCGGTCCAGGGGGCTTTGGCGGCGCACGGAGATCACCCGCTTTTTGTCGGCCACAATCAGCGCCTGTATCCCCAAGGAACCCTTGCCCAAATAGATCACATAACGATGGTTGGCCAGACGCACCCAATTATAGTGGCGGGCCAGGGCATCCACCTCTTCGTGGCCGGAGATGGGTTCATCCGCCATGTGGATGCGGACGCCCTCTTTTTCGATCATGGCGCAGGTATCGCACAGGCCGGACATGCGCACACATTCGCTGCAATAGATCTGTTGACACATGCTGCACCGCTTTGCATGGGCGGCGCAGTGGGGGCGCTCGCAGATGGCGCATTCGTTGGCGCACAGGGGGCAGATGCGCTCGTGGCCGATGGCGCAGCTCTGCACATGGTCGGCGCAGGCGACGTGGCTGCATCCGGCGAAGCGCTGGGCATGGTTGGCGCACAGGGCATCCTTGCAGATCACACAACGGTGGGCGCAGTGGGCACAGCCAAGCTCGCCACACACGGTGCAGGCGCGCAGTTCATCGGCGATGGTGTTGCAGGTTGGGCAGATGGTGATATGTTCCAGACAATAGGCCTTGCCCGTCTTGGGGGCCACATGGAAAAAGCCTGGCCCAAAGGAGCGTTGGCAGGTGGTGCAGATGGCGGCGCAATTGGTGCAGAAGCGTTGGCCACTGGTGGTGCAGGTGGCCAACTGGGCGCTATATTGTTGACAGCCGGGGCAGCGGATGGCGCAATCGGCGCACACCAACTGCTGATCCACCCCGTCCGCCCACAGGTGACTGCGGCACTGGCGCACCCCGCAATGACCACACTCAGTCTGGCAATTGTGGCAGACCGGGTCCCCGCACACCGGGCAGGCGTCGATATGATCTGGGCAGGCCCGCTCGCCACAGGCCCAACAGCTCTGGCCGCAGGTGTCACAGTTGTTCTCTCCGCACACCGGGCAAGAGGCCACCCCGCAGGAGGCGCACAAAATATCCTGGCAGGTGTGACACTGTTCGATGCAGTCGTCGCAGGTGATGTGGCCGTTGCGGTCGATGGTGATCTGGGCCGTCTCCTGGCCGCAGGCGTGGCAGAGGGGGCGGCGCAAGGCGCCGTCGTAGAGATTGCGCCACACCTGAACCGGGATCTCCTGTATGTCGGCCCCGGCCCGGCCATGCCCCAGGGTGATGTCCGCCGTGGCCACGGGCACATGGAGCAGGGCATAGCTGAAGAGCCGCACCTTCACCCGCAGCCGATGATTTTCCACCTCTTCGGCGATCTTGCGTTGCAGATCCTCTTCCAGGCTGGCCCGCTTTCCGCCCGTGGGGTCGTGGCTGTCGTAGACTTCGCTGATCTGCTCCTCGTAATAGGTGGTGAGCCGGGAGAGTACCTTGTGCAGCCGGGGCAGGATCTCCTGCTCGTGGTCCACACAGCGCAGATCCGCATGATAGAGCACAAATTTGCGGGCGGTCTGGGCGTGGCGGGCCAGTTGGGTCATGGGCGGCAGCCGGGGAGGGATGGGCTGGCCCTCGTCGTCGGTTTCCTGGGCCGACTCGCTGGAATCGGCCAGCAGCCCGGCCAGGCTCAACCCCTGGGCGTGGCCATCTTCCTGCAAAAGCAAGCGATTGCCGGCTTCATCCAGCACCACACTGACCAGCTCTTCCCGTTTGTCATCGGCCCGATAGGTGATGTGCCAGTTGAAGACCAGCAGATTTTGGCTCTGCTCCCGCAGGCGCAGGTTGAGGATGGAGGTGTTGGTGGGCTGGACGGCCTGCATCAACTCCTCGCCGCCGCCAAATCGTTTGGGCAGTTGGCGCACGGTCAGCGCCCCTTGCTGATCCAAATAGGCCATCATGCGGTCAAAGACCCGGCTGCCATAGGCCACCAGATCTGTGTCGCTGGTCACTTCTGCGTTGCGAAAAACCAAATTGAGGACGGGTTTGGCGAAATGGTCGGCCAGTTCCGGGGGCAGGCTGATCTGAAAACTGTTCTCCCCGCCCCCGTTGCTGGGCTGGATCTCTGCCCCAAAGAACTCGAAAAAGCCTAGGGTGAAGCTGGACAGATCCGGGGCAGGCAGGGTCTTTTCCCGGCCAGGCGCGGCGGCGGGGCTTTTTGAGCGCACTTTACGTTGACGTTTGGACTTGCGGGCGGCCATTGGGTGTTTCATCGTCTGGTGAGCCGATGCCATGCGGCGGCTGAGGTTCACCTTGGCATCCAGGGGGCAGGCGAACCGACCATGATTATATCACAGATGGCCGTTCGCTCCCCCCGGCCCCCAATTCTGGGGGAGGTTGTGGATAGTCCCTTCCCCAAAGTTGGGGGGGCGAGTACAGTCCGGCGTAAATAGTTCCGGGAAAAGCTGCGCTCTAGCCCGGTCCGTGACCGGGCGGGTCTACACGATCTTCT
>CAZKEX010000217.1:0-7989 GCA_964551895.1 uncultured Caldilineaceae bacterium
GGGGGGGGGGGGGGGGGGGGGGGGGGGGGGGGGGGGGGGTGGTGGGGGGGGGGGGTGGGGGGGGGGGGGGGGGGGGGGGGGGGGGGGGGTTGAGGCGTTGGCGATGTAGAGATTGCGCAGATGATATTCGCTGAAGTTGCTGTCCCGATAGACCACCCGCAGACGCAGATCATAGGCCCCGTCGGGCAGGAGATAGCTGTTGAAAACGTAGATGGCGTCCTGCCAGAGCTGATCGCTGCCGGAGTAGAGCCAGGTCCACGCCTCCGCGCCGGCCGGGGAGAGGTAGAGTTCATAGCGGCTAAAGTGCTGGCGGTCCGTGCCGTTGACCGTGGCGATGATGGGCACAAAGCCCCGCAGGACCGACCCAGGCTGTGGTTCGTAGAAGCCCTGGCCGCTGGGCATCCGCACGCTCACATCCGGCGCAGGGGTGGGGGTGGGGGTAGCCGTGGGCGTGGGCGTAGGGGGCAGTTCCTCCCCGGCCTCGTCATATTCCGGCGTGGGGGTGGGCGGGTTGGCGTTGCGGATCTCCATGCCCCGCAAAAAGGCCTCGGTAAACTGGCCCCCATCCTGGATGGCCCGCACCCGCACATCGTAGAAGCCATCGGGGAAGCGGCTGCTGTCGAGAAGATAGATCTGGCCGTCCCGCACCACATTGGCGCTGCTGTGCAGCCAACTCCAGCTCTCCATCCCCGCCGGGGAGATGTGGACCTGGTATTGGCGATAGGCCTGGATCACCGCCGTGCCCTGGATGCTCACCCAGCCGGAGACGGCATCGCCGGGCTTGGGGTGGACGATCTCGTTGGCGATGCGGAAGATATTGGTCGAGCTTGGGGTGGCGGTCAGGGGCATCTGCGCCCCAGCCCTGGGCGCGTTCAAGATCCCCAGCCCCAACAGGGCCAAGCCGATCCCCCCCACCATCACCCACCGTCCCCAGGTACGCAGCACGTCGAATTCCTTTACAAATGAACTGCTTTTTTCACCGCAAAGACGCAAAGGGCGCAAAGAAAAACAAGAAAAGCTTTTCTTCCTTCTTTGCGCGCTCCGCGCCTTTGCGGTGAAGTCTGTCGCTATTTTTCCCCGCTCACCCACCCCGGAAGACGACCCAGTGGCAGGGCCACTCCCCACCGGCGCCTTGCAGATGGTCAACAATCACCGGGGGGCTGATGGGGTTGCCGCCGCCGTCCAGCACCCGCACGGTGTAGCGGATACTCCGGCCCAGGATGGGGAAGTCGAAGTTGCCGTAGTCCGTGGCCCCGCCCTTGCTGACCGCGGTGGCCCGGTTGCCCCACTCGTCCACGGCCTCGACCAGGATGCCGGCGATGGGGCCGCCTTCCCAGTTGATGACCCGGCCCATGATATAGTTGCCGGGACAGTGGTCGTTGTTGCCCACTGGCTCGGCCAGCACAAAGCGGAATTGGCCGGGATCGATGGGCTGGCCGGCCTCGTCTTCCACGGGGATGGCGTTTTCGCCGCCGCTCTCCTCGACGGAGCCATCAGGATTGGCCGCGGTGGCGAAGTCGACCAGCACTTGCAGATCCCCGTCACCGGCTTGGGGGGCCAGGGCCAATGCCGCCCGGGCTCGCCCGGCCAGGCCTTCGCACGGCCCCAGGTTGACGGCATAGTTGCCGTTGCGCAGGCTGAAGCCGATCACCTGCCCCTGCTCCGTGCGGAACTTGGGGGCCAGTTCCGGCGGGGCCGTGCCCTCCGGGGTGGGCTGAGGCAACCCCATGCCCGCGGGCAGACGCAGCGCCGTGCGGGTTGCGCCCGTGGCGACCGTGCAGTAGCCCCGGCGCACATTGCCCTCCCCTGTGGCCACAAAGACCCCGGCGGACGCCACCTTCTCCACACTGTCGGCCAGGGGACCGGCGTCGCCGGCCGCGTCCAGCCAGGCGGTGCTGAAATATTCGCCCTCGGCCCCACAAACCACGCTGGGCGGACACTCCTTGCGCCGCTCCACCTCGGCCGGCGGCTCAAAGGCCCATCCTTCCGGGCCAGAGGGGGCGTCGATCACGGCCAGCAGATCCGGGTCGGCCAGCACAACTTCCATAAAATCGTGCCAGATAGGGGCGGCCCCGGTCAACCCGGTGGTGTTGCGCATGGGGTGGCCGTCGCTGTTGCCCGCCCACACGCCGACCACCAAATAGCGATTATAGCCCACGGTCCAATTGTCCCGGAAATCGCTGGTGGTGCCGGTCTTTGCCGCGGCCGGCCGACTGGAGACCAAGCTGCTGTTTGCGCCAAAGGCCGGGGTGCGGGCCGTATTGTCGCTGAGAATATCGGTGATCTGGAAGGCCGCGGCCGGGGAGATCACTTGGGTGGGGGCATTCTCCAGGGGATCGCTCATGGGCTGGCCCTGGCTGTCGCTGATGGTGAGGATGAAACGGGGACCGGTGTGCTGGCCGCCGTTGGCCAGGGTCTGGAAGGCTGTGGTCAGATCCAGCGCTGTCACCTCGCCGCCGCCCAGGGTGAGGCTGAGACCGTACCAGTTGCTCTCCCGGTTTAGGCTGGTCAGGCCCATGGCCCGGGCGCTCTCCAACATGCGGGGCACGGTCACCGCGTCCAACAGCTTGACCGCGGGGATGTTGTAGCTGTTGGCCAGGGCCGAACGCACGGTCACCGGGCCGTGGAAGCGGTTGTCATAGTTGCGGGGCCGATACTCCGGCTGGCCGATGCCCACGGTATAGGTCACGGGCACATCCCAGATCACCGTGGCCGGGCTGATCAGGTTGTCGTTGAGGGCCGTGGCGTAGAGGATGGGCTTGATGGCGCTGCCCGGCTGCCGCATGCTGACCGCCACGTTGACCTGGCCGTCGATGGTGGCGTCGTTAAAATCGGCGCTGCCCACCATGGCCAGGATCTCTCCGCTGCCAGGGCGCATGGCCACCAGGGCGGCATTGTTCAGATTATAGGGTTCCTTGGAGACCGCCACCCGCTCGGCCACCACGGCTTGGGCGGCGTCCTGCATGGAGAGATCCAGGGTGGTGTAGATGTTCAGCCCGGCCCGCTCCAAATAGAAGGGGCCTAGCCGACTGTTGATCGTGTCCCGCACATATTGCACAAAGTGAGGGGCCAAGATCGTGGGCGCCTCTGGCCGGGGGGCGATGACAAGCTCTTCGAGATAGGCGGCGTCGGCATCGGCCTGGGTCAACAGGCCGTGGCGCACCATCAGCGAGAGGACCACCCATTGGCGGTCTCGGGCCGCGTCGTAATTCTGGAATAGATCCAGGTTGGCCGGCTGTTGGGGGATCCCGGCCAGGATGGAAGCTTCGGCCAGGGTCAGGTCCGCGGCGGATTTGCCAAAGTAGACCTGGGCGGCGGCTTCGGGTCCATAGGCAAGGGCGCCGTAGTTGAGCAAGTTGAGGTACATCTCCATGATCTCGTCCTTGGTATACAGGGCGGTGAGATCCGCGGCGATGCCGGCCTCCTGCAACTTGCGGTCCATATTCTGGTCGTAACGCTGGTCATAGCCCAAAAAGAGGTTGCGGGCCAACTGCATGGTGATGGTGCTGGCCCCGGAGACGATGTCCCCCTCCTGGGCGTTTTGCACGGCCGCCCCGGCAATGCGGAAGGGATCCACGCCGGTGTTGCTGTAAAAAGTGGCGTCCTCCGTGGCGATGGTGGCCTGGATCAGGAAGGGGGAGATGCGGTCCAAGCCCACCCAGGTGCGCCGTCCCTCGTTGGAAAGCTCGGCCAGCAGTACCCCGTTGCGGTCATAGATGCGGGAAGTCTGGAAGAGGCGCGGGGTCACCCCAGGCTGAAAGACCTGCAAATAGCCCTCCACCGCCACCGCCGGATCGTCCGCGGCCCGGGGACCGATGGATCCGGTGGCCCCACAGCCGCTGATAAGGGCAAGTAAAATCAACAAAAAAATCAACCGCAGAGGGCGCAGAGAAGACGCAGAGAAAAGCGCTCTTTTTCTCCGCGCCCCTCTGCCCATCTCAGCGTTCTCGGCGGTTGGTTTTTTTCTTCGCAAAACATGATACATGGAAAACTCCAGGGTGGGACGAGATAAAGGATCAGGGCTGTCGCTGCCCCTATAACGCCTCCATCCCTGACTTTGTTTCATCGAAACCACCCAGCCCCGTGATTACGCAATTACATAATTACTCCTTACGGCATCGCCACGGGCACCACCAGCTCGTCATCCGGGCGCAGGATGGCGAAGGGGCGCACAAGGTGGGGGTTGGCCTGCTGCAGGACCTGGATGGGGAGATCAAATCGGTTGGCGATGGCATTCCAGTTGTCGCCGGCCACCACCACATAGCGTTGCCCGCTGTCCCGATATTCCAGCGCCGTGCGGGTGGGCACCAACAGCCGATCCCCCACGCGCAGGACGCCGTTGGCCCGCAGGGCCTGGGGGTTGATGGCCTGCAGGGTGGGATAGGACAAGTTCACCCGCTGCCCAATTCTGGACCAATTGTCCCCGGCGGCCACGGTGTAGACGCTCAAATTGGCGCAATAGCCCAGACTGACCGGCACGCTGTAGCGGATGGCCCAATCCAACGTGCGGAAGCGGGCCACCTCGTCATCCCTATAGAGGGTCATCACATAGTCCGCCGAAACCGGCTGCAACGGGGCGTTCAACAAGTTCACTATCGGGGGGATGAAGGTCAGTCGGCCCTCATCCCCAGGGTTGAGGGCTGTGGGGGGCGGCGGCGGTTCCGGGGTCGTGGTACTGTCCGCCAGCCCCAACTTGCCGGAAAGCCGCAACACCTCCCGCATCTGCCCCTGGTCCGAATAGGGATCTTCGCAATAGACCGGCACCCAGCTATAGCCGCCCAACATGGAATAGAGGGGGATCGTCTCCACCTTGGCGACCGAATCGGCCAACGGCCCCAGATCCCCCGCCGCGTCCAGCCAGGCCTGGGAGAAGTATTCGCCCCCAGCCCGGCAGGTCATCTTGGGCGGGCAGGCATCCAATTTCACCACACCCTCGGGCATGGGGAAGGCCCACAGGTCTTCGGGCGTCTCGGCTATGCCAATTGTTTCGGTCGTCACGGCGGTTGGGGTGATCGCCTGGCCTGCCCCGATGGCGGAGACTTCGGACGTCTCCACAACCGGCGCGCCCAGCCGGGCCAACATGGCGTTGTCGGCCATGACCGCTTCCATGAAGGCTTTCCAGATCGGCGCGGCCCCGGTGACGCCGCTGCTGTTGCGCAGGGGCTGTCCCCGGCTGTTGCCGCCCCACACCCCGGCCACCAAATAGGGGGTGTAGCCCACGGTCCAGTTGTCCCGATAGTCTGTGGTCGTCCCCGTCTTGGCCGCGGCAGGACGGCTCAACGCCAGGGGGTTGTTGGCCCCAAAGGCAGGCAGGCGGGCCGTGTTGTCGCTGAGGATGTCGGTGATCAGAAAAGCCGTCTGCTCAGAGATCACCTGCTTGGGCGGGGCCGGGGCGGGCAGGACGGACGCCCCCGTATAGTCCAGAGCGACCAGCACGGCCTGGGGAGCCACGTAGCGCCCCTGGTTGTCAAAGATCTGAAAGGCCGAGGCCAGTTCCAGCAACGTCACCTCGCCGCCCCCCAAGGTCAGGCTGAGGCCATAGTAGGTACCGGTTCGGCTCAGACTGTCCAGCCCCATCTCCCGGCCCCGCGCCACCATGCGGTCAACGGTCACGCCGTCCAGCAGTTTGACCGCGGGGACATTATAGCTGTTGGCCAAGGCATAGCGGGCCGTGACCGGGCCATGATATTTGCCGTCGTAGTTGCGGGGCGAATAGCCCACCCCTGGCGAGGTCTCGTAGGTAACAGGCGTGTCCCAGATCACCGTGGCCGGGCTGATCAGGTTGTCGTCCAGGGCGATGGCGTAGAGGATGGGCTTGATGGCGCTGCCCGGCTGCCGCCGCCGGTTGGTGACGTTGACCTGGCCGTCGATGCTGGCATCGTTGAAATCCGCGCTGCCCACCATGACCAGAATCTCGTTGCCCCCGGGCTTGAGGGCCACCAAGGCCGCGTTGCCCATGTTGTATCGCTCTCGGGCCACGGCCACATTCTGGGCCACGATCTCCTGGCCCAAATTTTGCATGGCCAGGTCCAAGGTGGTGGTAATCGTCAACCCGGCCCCGCGGATGGTGTCAAAGTCCAGTTTAGCCGAAAGGGTCTCGTCCACATATTGCACAAAATGGGGAGCCAGAATAGGCGTGGTCGTGTCCGGGTCAGGGTTCAAGACAAGGGGTTGGGCAAAGGCAGCGTCGGCCTCAGCATCGGTCAGGTAGCCATGCCGCACCATCAGGTCAAGAACTATGCGCTGGCGACCCCTGGCCGCTTCAAAGTTGTTCAGGGGGTCCAACCCAGCCGGCTGCTGGGGGATCCCCGACAGCAGGGTGGCCTCGGCCAGGGTCAGGTCGGCGGCGGATTTGGCAAAATAGGTCTGGGCCGCCGCCTCCACGCCGTAGGAGCGGTGGCCATAGTTGATCAGGTTGAGGTAGATCTCCAGCAACTCATCTTTTGTGAAAAGCAGGGTCAGATCCTGGGCCAGTTGGATCTCCACCAGCTTGCGCTCCATAGACTGCTCGAAGCGCTTGTCCGGCACCATAAAAAGGTTGCGGGCCAACTGCATGGTGATGGTGCTGGCCCCGGAGACCACTTGGCCCTCCTGGTTGTTTTGCAAGGCCGCCCCGGCCAGACGCATGGCATCCACGCCAAAATTGCTGTAAAAGGTGGAATCCTCTGTGGCCACCGTGGCATCGATCAGGAAGGGGGAGATGCGGTCGATGGGGATCCACGTGCGCTTGCCCTCTTGGCCGTCAAGCTGGGCCAGCAACACCCCGTTGCGGTCGGTCAACGTGGTGGTCTGGAAGAGGCGGGGCGTGGAGCCAGGCTGGAACTCCCGCAGATAGCTCTCCACCACCGCCACCAAATTCCCCGGCGGGCGCTCGGTCATGATGCGCTGTTGGGCGTCATAGCGGGCCATATATTGGGCGGGCAAGGGGGGCAGGGGCGGCAAGGGCGATGCCTCTTGTACCTCTGCCCCGTTGCCCAAGTTCAGGTCCAGCACAGGCAGCTCCACCTCCCCACACCCGGCCAGGAAGAGGGCGAGCAGGGCGACCGCCACCCGGAAATGTGAACGGAGCCAGGGTAGACGGTGGCCAAGTAGACGGTGGTCAAATAGACGGGAAGAGAAAACGGCGGGCACACGGATAGTTTTTCGAGTCATATTTAGTTTCGGTGTAGAACGATTCAAGCGCGGAGTGAGGAGAAAGTGGCAGAAATGTAGGACGGCAACGAGGTACAGGTCAAAACAAGACTATTCAGACAATTGTAACGCAGTTTCCCCAATCCCAAAAGCGTCTCAACCTTACCAATACAAAACGGGCCGATCTCGTTGAGATCGGCCCGTTGATGCTGGAGGCGACGGCCGGATTCGAACCGGCGATGGGGGTTTTGCAGACCCCTGCCTTACCACTTGGCGACGTCGCCATACCAGGATAGAATGACAGTCGAATCTTAGCAGGGGGAGGGCAGGATGTCAAATCTGTCCCTCTGAACGGGAGATCATTTGTGCAAATTTCAGTTTGAACCGAGGAGTCGGCGCCCCCTGGCGCCGACCCGCTCGCACCAAGGGGTGCGAACTCCTCCACACGGGAGCAACCTCATGAGCCATGTCAAGATCCAGGACACCATCCTCTATTGCGCCAACTGCGGCATCTCCTTCCTGTGGTCGTCGGAAGAGCAACGGCTGGCCCAGGCAAGCCTAGATTCGGGAGAGCGTCTGCCCAAGCCCACCCATTGCCCCGGTTGCCGCGCCCTCCTGCCCGGGCCTGGCCGGGAGCGGGGATTGGTCAAGTGGTACAACCGGCGCAAGCGCTTTGGCTTCATCGCCCGGCGTAACCAGCCGGATCTCTTCGTCCACGGCTCCCAGCTCGACGGCCCCGCCTTCCTCTCCCCAGACGAGCTGGTGGAGTTCAGCGTCATCGAGACGGACAAAGGGCTGGCCGCGTCCGCAGTGCGGGAAGTGGGTGAAGGGGTGAGGGGGTGACAAGGTGAGGGGGTG
>CAZKEX010000218.1:0-7983 GCA_964551895.1 uncultured Caldilineaceae bacterium
ACGGACCGGGCTAGCGCGCGCGGGTTGACCCGTTCGCACCAGGGGGTGCGAACTCCTCATGGCGTGGTTGGTCATACCCTTGCGGAGTTCGCACCCCCTGGCGCGAACGGGTCAACCCACCACCCACTTCTTGGACATGATTCACCACAGTTTTACAATTTCGGTGAACCGTAGGTAACGAAAGGGGCAATCCCGGAAAGGGCCGGTTCCTCCTGGGTTCATGTAGTAGTCTTGGCCCATTCCGGGATTGGTGGGAAGATCTCGTCCATTCCGGGAAAGGGCCAACGCTAGGTTCTCAACCCAGAATGTCCCGGCCCTTTCCCGGAATGCCCTGTTCTTGAACGCAAAATCCTTTCCCCGCAACCCAACCACCGACCTTGCACAACCACGCTGGGCACGATACAATCAAGGTGATCGTACCCATTCATCCCCCACCCAAACCGACAACAAAGAAAGCAGCTCCCATGCCCAACCCGCCTATCGCCACCCCCCTCCCCCACCGCACCGAGACCTACGGAGATGTGCGAGACGACGACTATTATTGGATGCGAGACAAGACCGATCCAAAGGTCATTTCGTATTTGAATGCTGAAAATGACTACACGAAATCAGTCCTTTCCCACACCGAACCTGTTCAGGATGCCCTCTTCCAGGAGATGCGGGGGCGCATCCAAGAGACGGACCAGTCTGTGCCTGTGGAGATCGATGGTTTCCGCTACTACAACCGCACCGAGGCGGGCAAGCAGTATTCGATCTACTGTCGCCGCAGTTCGGATAGCGACACAGGCGGCGACACGGATGGCAACGAGGAGATCCTGCTGGATCTGAACGCCGAGGCCGAGGGGTACGAATACATGCGTTTGGGCAACTACGCGGTCAGCCCGGACCACCGTTTTCTGGCCTATGCCCTGGACACCGACGGTTCGGAAAACTACACCTTGCGGGTCAAGGATCTGGCCAGCGGCGAGCTTTTGACCGATGAAGTGACCGAGACCTACTACGGTCTGGCCTGGGCCAACGACAACCGCACCCTCTTCTACACCCGCATGGACGCCGCCCACCGCCCGGATCGGGTCTTCCGCCACACCTTGGGCGCTGACCCGGCGGACGACGCCCTGGTCTACCACGAGGCCGACGAACTCTACTTCCTTGGCATCGGCAAGAGCCGCAGCCGCCGCTATTTGACCATCCATCTGCAAAGCAAGACCACCACAGAAACGCACATTGTGGATCTGGATCAGCCCGCCAGCGCCCCCCGGCCGATCCAGCCCCGCACCCAGGGTCTGGAATACAGCATCGAGCATCACCCCGGCGACCCGGATGATGGGCCGGACGGCGAGCGTTTCTTCATCCTCACCAACGCCGACGCCCTCAACTTCCGGCTGATGGTGGCCCCTGCCGCCACGCCCGGCCAAGCCCACTGGCAAGAGGTGATCCCCCACGACCCGGCCATCAAGCGGGACAGCGTGGACGCCTTCGCCGATCACCTGGCCCTCTTCGAGCGGGAGAACGGCCTGCGCCACATCCGCATCCTGGACCTGGCCACGGGCGCGCACAGCCGCCTGCCCATGCCCGAACCGGTCTACACCGTGGCCCACGACGAGAACCCGGTTTTTGACTCCCCAACCCTGCGTTTCGGATATTCATCTCTGGTCACCCCCAAGCAGGTGGTGGAGGTGGCGATGGCCTCCCACGCCCGCACCGTGCGCAAAGAGGAGGCCATCGCCGGCTACGACCCGGCCAACTACACGTCCCAGCGCCTGTGGGCCACGGCCGCGGACGGCGCGCAGATCCCCATCTCCATCGTCTTCCCCGTGGGCACAAAGCTGGACGGAGAGAACCCCCTGCTGCTCTACGGCTATGGCTCCTACGGCCACAGCATCGACCCCAGCTTCCAGGCCAACCGGGTCAGCCTGCTGGAACGGGGCGTGATCTTCGCCATCGCCCACATCCGGGGCGGCGGGGAGATGGGCCGGGCCTGGTACGAGAAGGGCAAACTTCTGCACAAAAAGAACACCTTCACCGATTTCATCGCCTGTGCGGAGCATCTGCTTGACAATGGCTATACGAAATCAAGTCGGTTGGCCATCATGGGGCGCAGCGCCGGGGGATTGCTGATGGGGGCGGCGCTGAACATGCGCCCGGATCTCTTCACCGCGGCCGTGGCTGGCGTGCCCTTTATGGATGTGATCAACACCATGCTTGACCCCACCATCCCCCTGACCGTGGTGGAGTATGAGGAGTGGGGCAACCCAAACGATCCGGTCTACTATGACTACATGAAATCCTACTCCCCCTACGACAATGTGGCCGCCCAAGCCTATCCCCACATCCTGGCCACCGCGGGGCTGAACGATCCCCGTGTGCAGTATTGGGAACCGGCCAAGTGGGTGGCCAAACTGCGCACCCTCAAGACCGACAACAACCGGCTTCTGCTCAAAACCAACATGGGCGCGGGCCACGGCGGCGCGTCGGGCCGCTATGACTATCTGAAAGAGGTAGCATTCGAATACGCCTTCCTGCTGGACTGTCTGGCAAGGAGCAAGGAGTAAGGAGTAAGGAGTAATTCATCGGCGCCGACAATTACTCATTACTCCTTACTCCTTGCCTTTTCGCATCTCACGCAACAAGGAGACTTCTCCCAATGGACAGCCAATCCCAGCAAATTCTGGCCCAGCTCATCCGTGGGCGGCAGACCGCGGCCCTGGGCACTTTGCGCAACGGCGCGCCTTTTGTCTCAATGGTCCCCTACACCGTTTCGGACGACCTCACGGCCTTCGACATCCACATCAGCGCCCTGGCCCACCACACCCGGGACATTCTGGCCGATGCCCGGGTCAGCCTGATGATCGCCGCGCCGGAAGGCCCGGACGCGGATGCCCAGACCCTGGCCCGGGTCTCCATCCAGGGCGAGGCGGTGATGCTCCCCAAGAATGTGCCCGGCTACGTCGAGGCCCGCATCCGCTATCTGACCCGCTTCCCCAGCGCGGCCGTGAGCTTCAACCTGGGGGATTTCGCCCTCTATCGCATCGAAGTGCAGTCCGCCCGCTTCGTGGCCGGCTTTGGGCGTATCTTCAACCTCAAGGCTGATGCCTTCCGGGACGCGGCCATGTTGAGTTGAGATTGGGAGATTGGGAAATTGGGAGATTTGGTCGTGGCAAACACCCAATCTCCTAATCTCCAAATCTCCCAATCTCCCAATCTCAAAAACCGTTGTCATCTACCCATAATAGGACGCCCATGCCCCGCAAACCCGTCTCCATTCAGGACATCGCCACCGCGGCCGGGGTCTCCCACTCCACGGTCTCCCGGTCGCTGAACAACAGCACCTTGATCAGCCCCGTAGTGCGGGCGCGTATTCAGCGGTTGGCCGAAGAGATGGGCTACACGCCCAACGCCGTGGCCCAGAGCCTGAAGGGGCAGCGCACCAACACCATCGGCCTGATCCTCACCTCCATCGCCGACCCCTTTGTGGGCCGGGTGGTGCGGGGGATCGAAGACGTGGCCCAGACCGCGGAGATCAGCGTGCTGCTCAGTGTGGCCTACAACGACCCGGCCCGGGAGATGGAGATCATCGAGACCTTCCACCGCCGCCGGGTGGACGGGGTGATCAGCGCCGCGGCCCAGATCCGGGGGGCGTATGTGGCGCGGTTGGCCCAGATCAACATGCCCACGGTGCTGATCAACCAGCAGGCGGCCGCCGAGGCGGATCGCCTGCACTCGGTGGACGCGGACGACTATGACGGGGCCCGCCAGGCCGTGGCCCATCTGCTGGACCTGGGCCACCGGGCCATCGGCTACATAGGCGCGGACAGCCGGGCCCGCTCCAATCGACGGCGCATGGCCGGCTATCGGGATGCCCTGGCCCAGGCCGGGATCACCCCGGACGAGGCGTGGATCCGCTTTATCCCGGCCCACTACCATGCCCACACGGATGATGTGGCTGGGGGCAAGGCCCTGCTGCCCCAGATGTTGCAGGCCGGTGTGACCGGGGTCTTCTGTTATAATGACATGGTCGCCATCGGGGCGCTGATGGCCTGCCGGGAGTTGGGGCTGGCCGTGCCGGAAGAGGTCAGCGTGGTGGGCTACGACGATGTGGAGATGGCCAGTTATGTCACCCCGCCCCTGACCACCATCCACCAGCCCAAGCTGCGTCTGGGCGAGATCGCCATGCAGATGTTGCTGGACATGATGGAGGGCCGGCCCGTGCAGGATCAGGTGCTGCCCAACCAACTGATCGTGCGGCACAGCGCCGGCCCAGTGACAAAGAAGACGCTTTAACCGCAGAGCGCGCGGAGGTTTCGCAGAGATTCGCAGAGATTCGCAGAGAAAAAGCTTTGTTCTTCCTCTGTTTTCTCTGCAAAACCTCTGTGTTCTCTGCGGTTAGACAGCTTTTTGCAGGGGAATCTTTGATGGAATAGCCAAGAACGCTACCTATGGCCACCGCTACGGTTGAAAAAAAATCCAAATTCACCCTGAACAGCGTTTCGGCGCCGGCGCGCTATTTTTTGCGCCCTGTATTCATGTTCCGAGACTACAAATCCGAGGATTTCCGGGGGGATCTGACCGCGGGGGTGACCGTGGGGGTGATCCTGCTGCCCCAGGCCATCGCCTTTGCGCTGATCGCCGGGCTGCCGCCCCAGATGGGGCTCTATGCGGCCATCGTGGGGGCTGTCCTGGGCGGGCTGTGGGGGTCCTCGAACCACCTCCACACCGGCCCCACCAACACGGCGTCCCTCCTGGTCTTCTCTGTCCTCTCCCCCCTCTTCATTGTGGGATCCCCCGAATATGTCACCGCAGCCGGGTTGATGGCCCTGATGGTGGGTCTTTTTCGCCTGGGGGTGGGGGTGGCCCGCCTGGGCATTCTGGCCAACTTTGTCTCAGATTCGGTGATCGTGGGCTTCACCGCCGGGGCCGGGACCCTGATTGCCGTGGGCCAGTTGCCTAATCTCCTCCGGGTCAGCCCGGAGGGCGGCAGCAATGTCTTTACAAATCTGTGGTATCTGACCCAAGCCCTGCCCCAAACCCACCTCCCCAGCTTGACCTTGGGGGTGGCGTCCATTGTCATTTTAGTGTTGCTCAAACGCTATCGCCCCAAATTGCCCGGACCCTTGGCGGTCATGGTGGTGGGGGCCAGCGTGGTCGCCCTTTTGGGGCTGGACGCACAGGGCGTAAAGATCATCGGCGATCTGCCCCGCTCCCTGCCGCCCCTGACCCCCCTGCCCATTTTCGATCTGGCCCTGATCGGCCAACTCTCCTCCGGCGCGCTGGCGTTGGGGGCCATCGGCCTGGTGGAGGCGGCCTCGATCGCCCGCTCGATTGCCGTGCGCAGCAGACAGCGCCTGGACAGCAACCAGGAATTTGTAGGCCAAGGCCTGGCCAGCATCGGCGCCGCGTTCTTTGCCGGATATCCTCTCTCCGGCTCCTTTAACCGCTCCGCGGTCAACTACGAAGCCGGGGCGCATACGCCGGTTGCCTCCATCGTCTCCGGGGTCTTCACCCTCCTGACCATGCTACTGTTGGGACCGGCCGCGGCCTTCATCCCCAAGACCGCCCTGGCCGCGGTGCTGATGGTGATCGCCTACGGCATGGTCGACCAGGCCCAGATGGTGCGTATCTGGCATTCCAGCCGCCAGGATGCCGCCATCATGGTGACGACCTTGCTGGCCACCCTGCTCTTGCCCCTGCAATTTGCCGTCATGACCGGCATTCTGATGTCCCTGGCCAACTACATCCTACAGACCAGCACCCCCCAGGTGATCTCCGTGCTGCCCACGGACGACTTCAAGCACTTCTTGCACCAGCCGGAGAAGCCGCCCTGCCCCCAGTTGGGGATCATCACCGTGGTGGGGGATCTCTACTTTGGGGCGGTCAACCATGTGGAGGAGCTGATCCGTGCCCACATGGAACGTCACCCCGGCCAGCGCTTTCTGCTGTTGCGTATGCAAAATGTCAACCGCATGGACATCAGCGGCATTCATATGTTGGAATCCGTGGTGCGCACCTATGCGGAGGTGGGCGGCGAGGTCTACTTTATGAAGGTCAAAGGCCCCATCCACCAACTGATGAACGCCACAGGCTTCTCCGCCGCGGTGGGGGACGACCACTTTCTGATCGAAGAAGAGTCCATCACCCACCTGTTCTATCGGGTGTTGGACCCGGCGGTCTGCATCTATGAATGCGAGGTGCGGGCCTTCAAGGAGTGCCAAAACCTGCCCAAGTCCACGGTCCCCAACCAGTTGCTCCTGCACACCCACCCCCATCTGCCTGTGAAGCACATCGGGGCGCTGGAGCTATGGCAGGAGCTGCATTGGGGCATCGGCCAGCCCGAGGTGATCGACGTGCGGGAGGAGCGAGAATTTATCCGCGGCCATATCCGCCAGGCCCAATTGATCCCCATGTCCCGCTTCGACCCGGCACGATTGCGCCTGGGCAAGGAGAAGAACATCGTCCTGGTCTGTCGCAGCGGCAGACGCAGCGAACGGGTGGCCCAGGCCCTGCAACAGGCCGGCTTCACCTCCGTGCGCATCCTCACCGGGGGCATGGTGGCCTGGGAATCCTCCGGCCTGCTCGAAGCGTTTGACCCAGTGGTGCAGATGAAATCGTAGGGGGGGATCTGTTGATTGGTTGATTTGTTGATTGGTTGATTGGGAGAGTGGCGCCGCTCAATCAACCAATGACTCTGCTGAAAAAACTAAAAGCTCACCGCAAAGCCGCAGAGAACGCAAAGAAAAGCAAGATTTTTTCCTCTGCGTTCTCTGCGAAATCTCTGTGTCCTCGGCGGTTAAATGGCTTTTTGCAGCAGAGTCACCAATCAACAAATCAACAAATCAACAAATCCCCCCCCAGAAAGGAACAACCCACATGACCGAAGAACTTCTGCGCAACTATACCTTGGACCTGGTGCGGGCCACGGAGCATACGGCCCTGGCCGCGGGACGCTGGATCGGTCTGGGCAATCGGGCCGAGACGGATCGAGTGGCCACCGAGGTGATGCACGAGTGGCTCAACTATATCAGCATGGATGGCACCGTCGCCATCAGCGAACGACCTCGGCTGGGTTTCGAGACGATCCTGGCCGCAGGGCGCAGAATTGGGGATGGCACAGGGCCGGTGATGGATGTGGTGGTGGATGCGGTGGATGGGGTGGGGCTGCTGGTGGAGGGGCAACCAGGGGCGATCTCCGCAGTCTGCATGATCCCCACGGGCCATCTGTGGAAACCGGCCCAGGCCACCTATATGGAGAAGATCGTGGTCAACCGGGCCGTGGGCGCGGCCTTGGTCCCCGAATGTCTGGACGCCCCCGCGGCCTGGACTTTGGCCCTGATCGCCCGGGTGGTAGGCAAGTCCGTGCGGGATCTGGTGGTCTTCGTGCTGGATCGCCCCCGGCATCACAGCCTGATCGAGGACATCCGCCGGGCTGGGGCTCGGGCCCAGATCCACCACGACGGGGATGTGGCCGGCGCCCTCTTGGCCGCCTCGCCCCAGAGCAAGGTGGATGTGTTGATGGGTGTGGGGGGCTTTTCCGAAGGAGTGCTGGCCGCCTGTGCCGTGCGGGCCATGGGCGGGGCCATGTTGGGCCGCATGGCCCCCATGGACGAGGTGGAGACAAAGGCCTTGCAAGCCCAGGGCTTTGACGTCAACAAGATCCTCACAGAACGGGAGATTGTGGGCACGGATCAGATCTACTTCGCGGCCACCGGCGTCACCGACGGCATGTTGTTGAACGGGGTCAGCTTCCAAGGCAATTGGGCCCACACCCACTCCATGATGATCCGGGGCGAAACTGGCATCCGGCGTATGATCCACACGGAGCATTTCATCGAGGAGGGAGGGGGGTGAGGGGGTGACAAGGTGAGGGGGTGACAGGGTGACAGGGTGACAGGGTGACAAGGTGAGGGGGTGAGGGGTGAGGGGGTGAGGTTTTTTTGACACTAATCCCGACACGGACTATACTATCTCTCACGCAACACGCAACACGCA
>CAZKEX010000219.1:0-7913 GCA_964551895.1 uncultured Caldilineaceae bacterium
TGGGCCGGTTCTTCCTGGGATCATGCAGTAGTCTTGGCCCATTCCGGGATTGGTGGGGAGATCTCGTCCATTTCGGGAAAGGGCCAACGCAAGGTTCTCAACCCAGAATGTCCCGGCCCTTTCCCGGAATGTCCCGTTTTTGATCCCAAAACTGTTAGCTTGATGCCTATGGGTCACGGACCGGGCTAGAGCACGGAAAAACGCAGGTTTCAAACCGATCTCAGTTTAGATGCTTTTTGCAGTGCAATCAGTACAGGGGCCAAACCACCGGCAGGACCAGCAAGACCACGGCCAGGACCACCAGGGTGAGGGGCAGGCCCACCCGGATGTAGTCGGCAAAGCGATAGCCCCCGGGACCCATGGTCAACACGTTGGCGGGGTGGGCCACGGGGCTGAGAAAGCTGGCCGAGGCCGCCATGGCCACGGTCATCATCAGGGCGTTGGCGGACATGCCCAGATCAGCCGCCATGTCCAGGGCGATGGGGGCCAGGAGCACGGCCACGGCTGCCGTGGGCATGACTTGGGCGGCCAGGGTGGTGATGACGAAGAGGGTGGCGACCACGGCCAAGGGGCCATATCCGCTGACCCCGGACACGACCCCTTCGGCCAGGAATTGGGCCGCCCCGGTCTGCTGCATGGCGATCCCCAGGGGCAGCATCCCGGCGATCAGAAAGACGGCTTTCCATTCGATATAGCGGTAGGCCTCCTCCATGGTCACGCAGCCGGTCAGCACCACCAGGGAGGCCCCCACCACCGCCGCAATGGAGATGGGCCACCACCCCAACAGCGCCGAGAGGATGACGCCGGCCATGATGAGCAGGGCCGTGGGGGCCTTGTTGTGGAGAGGGGTTTCCAGGTCCATCTCTGCCAGCACCAGGAAATCCGGCTCGCTGCCCAGTACCCGGATCTTTTCCTTGGCCCCATAGAGCAACAGGGCGTCCCCAAAGCGCAGGGGCAGATCGGCCAGGGCGGCATGGTGGGTCTTGCCTTCCCGCAGAATGGCCAGGACGTTGAGGCCATATTTCTCGCGAAAATGCAGTTGGCGCAGGGTCTGTCCGACCAGGGTGGTGTGGGGGGAGAGGATCGCCTCCACCAACTTGACCTGGTCCGACTCCAGGCCGGGGAGCGAAACCGGGGTCTCCTGGTCGATCTCCAGAAGTTGCAGCTCCTGTAGGGCCAGCAGGTCCTCTTGCCCCCCCTCCACCAGCAGGGTATCCCCAGCCATCAAACGGGTGGTGGGCGATGGGACCAACTCTGATCTATCCTGGCGCACGATGCCCACCACGGTCAGCCCAAAGGCATTCCCCAGGCGACTCTCGGCCAGGGTCTTGCCGGCCAGGCTGGACGCCTCTGGCACCCGCACCACCAAGAGCTGCGGGTGCAGGCGAGAGACCTGGGCCACCTCGGCCTGGGAGATCAGGAAATCAGCCGTGGCGCGCAACTGGTCAAGCTGGGCCGGGCCGCCGTGGACAAGCAGGATGTCGCCCAACTGTGTGGGGATGTGTTGGAGGTTGGTGCGGAGGGGAACCCCGTCCCGCCAGATGGCCAGGACCGTGACGCCGTAGTTGCGCCGAAAATCGATCTGGGCCAGGGATTTCCCCAACAGGGCCGAGCGAGGGGAGAAGGTGACCTCGGCCATCTCGATCTGCCGGGAGACCAGAGGCTCGGTGGTCATGGGGTCCGCTTCCACCACCAATTGTTGTTGGCCCACCATCTCGCCCAACCGGTCAAGCCGCCCGGTCACCAGCAGACGGTCCCCGTCCTTGAGGATGGTCTGGGGGTGGAGCAGGCGTTGGGTCTGGCCGTTGCGGATGATGCCGATCAGGTTGAGGCCCAGGGCCGAACCAAGCCGACTCTCGGCCAGGGTTTTGCCGGCCAGGGTGGACTGGGCAGGCACTCGCACCACGGAGACGCGCTGGCTCAACCCGTAGATCTGGTCCAGGTCTATATCCTGGGTGTCGGTGAACTCCCCGACTGGGTCCCGGTTGGGCAGCAGGTGACGGCCTACCAGGGTCATAAAGGCGATACCGGTCAGCATCACCACCAGGCCTGTGGGGGTGAAATCGAAGAAGCGGAAGGGGGGCAAACCGCTGCTGCGCAGGGCATCGCTGACCAGGATGTTGGGCGGTGTGCCGATCAGCGTGGTCAGGCCGCCCAGCAGGGAGGCGAAGGCCAGGGGCATGAGCAGCCGGGACGGTGGCCGCTGGGTGCGCCGGGCAATGCTCATCACCACGGGCAAGAGGAGGGCCACGACCCCCACGTTGTTCATAAAGGCGGACAGGACCGCCGCGGTCAGCATGATCACCACGATCAGACGCATCTCCCCTGTGCCGGCCCAGCGCAGCACCTGCAGGCCGATGTTGTTGGCCACACCGGTTCGGGACAGACTACCGCTGAGGATAAAGACGGCCCAGACCGTCACCACGGCGGGGTTGCTGAATCCGGAGAGGGCTTCGGCCGGCGTCACCAAGCCGGTCAGGGCCAGACTGCCCAGCACCAGCAGGGCAACCAGGTCCATGCGCAATCGCTCGGTGATGAAGAGGGTGACGGCTGAAACAAGGATAACAAAGACAATGGCAATCTGAAGGGTCACGACTGATCTCCTCAAGCTTCTACCTGTCCATACATGGCTGGTTGACTTTGGTTTTCACAGTATACCTGGGGTCATGGCATGGTTCAAATAAAACCGTTGGGGTCTGCCCATGAACCTTTTTCGTCTGCCCACAAGGTCAAGATTTTTGGCATAGTGTGGTAGGATCGGCCTATTTGGGCAAAAAAAATAGGCCACAGATTGAACGGATCGGACGGATCTTGACGGATTTTCAGAAGAAAATCCGTCAAGATCCGTCCGATCCGTCCGATCCGTCCGATCCGTGTTCTATTTTTTAGACTTGCTCAACGATTACAGCTCACCCACAACTCGAAAGGCAACCAACATGACCAACGACTATGATGTGATCGTGATCGGCTCCGGCGCCGGCGGACTGACCGCGGCCGTGGCCCTGGCCCAGGCCGGCAAGCGGGTGCTGGTCTGCGAGCAGCACGAGGTCCCCGGGGGCTGGACCCACTCCTTTACCCTCAGCGGCTATCGCTTCAGCCCTGGCGTCCACTACATCGGCGACCTGCACCCTGGCGGCAATCTGCGGGCCATCTATGAAGGGCTGGGGGTCAGCGAGGATCTGGAGTTCTGCGAGCTAAACCCGGAAGGCTTTGACCACATCTTCATCGGCAGCGAGCGCTTTGATCTGCCCAAGGGCAAGGAGGCCCTGGCGGACTATCTCAAATCCCGCTTCCCCGGCGAGGCCAAGGGCATCGACGGCTATATCGACACTGTGGTCAGCATGATGGGCAGCCTGAGCAAAGTGAGCAAGATCCGGGGCGTGGGCAGCGCGGTCAAGAACCTCGGCTCTGCGGCCACCGTGGCCCGCTGGGTCACCAGCACCGGTCAAGATCTGATCGATCACTTCATCACCGACCCGGTGCTGAAAGCCGTGCTTTCCGGCCAGTCCGGGGACCACGGCCAGCCCCCATCGGATGTCTCCGCCTTTGTCCACGCCGGGATCACCCATCACTATTTCAACGGCGGCTACTTCCCCCGGGGCGGCGGATTCGCCATCCCCCGGGCCTTTGTGCGGGCGTTGAAGCGGGCCGGCGGCGAGATCCGTCTCGAAACCAGTGTGGCCCGTATCTTGGTTGAAGGGAACCGGGCCGTGGGGGTCCAGTTGGCCGACGGCGCCGAGCTGCGCTGCGAAACCGTGATCAGCAACGCCGACCCGGCTGTCACCTTCGACAAACTGGTTGGCCGGGATCACGTCAGCCCCAAGTTGGCCCGCAAGCTGGACAGGGTCACCTATTCCGGTTCGGCCCTCAGCCTCTTCTTTGCCCTGGACATGGATGTGCGGGCCGCGGGGCTGGATTCGGGCAACTTCTGGTTCTATCCCGACGAAAAGGTGGACGAGGGCTATGCCAAGGGGCTGACCTCCGCGGTCCTCACCGAGAGTGGCCCGCCGGAGGGCATGTTCCTCACCGTCACCACCCTCAAGGACCCGTCCAAGATGCACGGCGGCCATCACACCTGCGAGGCCTTCACCTTTGTCTCGTATGACGGCTTTACCAAGTGGGCCGGGGAAAAGACCGGCGCCCACCCGGACGACTACGAGGCCATAAAGGAAGAACTGGCCGAGCGCATGTTCCGGGGGCTGGAACGCTGGGTGCCGGGCATCTCCAAGCATGTGGTCTTCTGGGCGCTGGGCACCCCCCTGACCAACGAGCATTTTATCAACGCCACCAAGGGCAACCTCTACGGCATTGCCAAGAGCCGGGGCCAGGTGGGGCCGGGGGCCTTCCCCATCCAAACCGAGATCGACGGCCTGTACATGTGCGGGTCCAGCACCCTCAGCCACGGCGTGGCCGGGGTCACCGCCTCGGGCATAGCCGCGGCCCGCAAGATCCTGGGCTGTCGCACCGCGGATCTGCTCAAAATGGACGGCCCTGCCCTGCGCATCTACCCATCCGAGGACATCACCCAATGGCCAGAGGAATTGCAGACCCGGATTGCGCGGGGACGGGAGCGGGCGGCGAATGGCTGAGATCCACTATATCCTCAACGCCCCGGCCGCCAACGCCGACCTGAACGCCCTCTTCGCCCAGGCCTGGCCCGGTCCCCACACGGATTGGGACTTTGGCCCCACCCACAAACGCAGCATGGGCTACTTCTGCGCCTTTGACGGGGACGACCTGGTCGGCTACGTCAACCTGGCCTGGGATGGCGGCGTCCACACCTTCCTCCTCGACCCCACCGTGCGCCCGGACTATCAACGCCGGGGAATTGGGCGTGAATTGGTCCGCCATGCCGAAGCCCTGGCCCGCAAAAACGGGGCCGAGTGGCTCCACGTGGACTTCGACCCGGAGCTGGAGAGCTTCTATCGGGGCTGCGGTTTCGTGCCCACCCTGGCCGGATTGATCGATTTGACGACGTAGGTGATGTTGAAATGGACCACGCTATGTCAATGACCGCAACCTATCACGTAAAGGACGCCTACCTGCTGGTCCAAGTATCTGGCTATTGGACCGCGGCGCCCGCCAAAGCGTTGATCCAAGAGATCCTCTTGTATGCCCAGCGCGTTCACCGCGCCCACGTCTTTTTGGATCTTCTGGACCTTATGCCGCCCAAGGACAACTATGACCGTTATCTGACCGGGGTAGATGTGGCAGAGATCTGGGGTGGGAAACTAAAGGTGGTTGCCCTGGCGAAGCCGGAATATATCAGCGGGTTTGTCGAGAACGTGGCGGTGAATCGGGGCGCGAAATTTGCCGTTTTCAGCAATATGATCCAGGCAGAAACCTGGCTGGGTGAGATCAATGACCGATGAACGTTTTATGGATAGGCAAATGAGGAGCCAGCCCCACATGGGTGACATCGACCAACGCAATCGCCTCGCCGAAGCCCCCTTCGACTTCCGCACAACCAAGGCCGGCCATGTCTTTATCTCGTGGGAAGGCAAACAGGTCAAGATCTTGCAGGGCAAAGCCGCCCAAAAATTCCTGGCCAAGATCACCGGCTTGGACGACCACGCCGCCCAACTGGTGATGGCCAAAGAGACCGGCAACTTCAAACGGGGCAACGAACGTCAACCCAAGTGAGGAATCAATGCAAACAGTCATCGCCCTTCTCCGGGGCATCAACGTCGGCGGCAACAACAAGCTGCCCATGGCAGATCTGACCGACCTGCTGGCGGAGTTGGGCCTTCGCCACATCCAAACCTATATTCAAAGCGGCAACGTTCTCTTTCAAAGTGGGGATCCAGACCTGGCCCGCTTGGCAGATCAGATCAGCCGGTTGGTCGGCGAACGGTGTGGCTTCACCCCCTCCGTTCTCCTCCTCACCGTCCCGGCGTTGACCGCGGCCGCGGCCCGCAACCCCTTCCCGGCCGCCGCAGCCGAGCCAAAGTCCCTCCACCTCTACTTCCTCGCCGCCACCCCGGAAAACCCGGATCTGGCCGGAATGGAGAGTATCAAAGCCCCCACCGAGCAGTTCCGTCTGATCGGCGACGTACTCTACCTCCATGCCCCGGACGGCATCGGACGCTCCAAACTGGCCGCCAAAGCCGAAAAGCTCCTGGGCGTAGCCGCCACCGCCCGCAACTGGCGCACGGTCAGCAAACTCCTCGACATGGCCGGGCAAGCGGACGCGTAGCCCTTACCCCAAAGCCCCAAAGAGCGCCGGGAAAGACAAGGCTTCTCTCTGCGTCCTCTCCGCCCACCCTCCACGCCCTCTGCGGTTAAACCTTCTTCCACAACCAGGACGCAACCCCATCATAACCATCCACGACTATGATTCCACGATGAAACGGATTCTCACTGAATCTTAAAAATCCGTTTTTGATCCGTCCCATCCGTCCCATCCGTGTTCTATTTTTAACCCCTCCAAATAACGCCATTTTTCTCTGTGATCTCTGTGTTCTCTGTGGTGAAATTCTGAAACGGACCTATCAATGCCTTCTTCTCCCGACCCCGAAACCCCGTCCCCGCCCCCCCGCAAACCCATGCCCATTGCAGAGATCCGGGGCGCGGCCAGGTTGGTCACCCGGTCCAGCCTGGGCATCACCCGCATGGCCGAGGGGGTGCATCGCGCCGTGTGGAACACAATGGGCATTCCCGGCAGCCTGAAGACCGGGCGCACCCGGGGACTCACCGGGCTGATCTACAGCGGTGTCCACGGCGGTTTGAGGGCGGCGGGGCTGGGCGTGGATGCCGTCCTGGCCGGGCTGCAACCCCTGCTGGAAAACGAGGAGATCGCCGCCGCGCCCCCCACGCCCCAGCGGGAGGCCATCCTCTCCGCCCTCAACGGCTTCATGGGCGACCAGCTAGCGGCCCGCGACAACCCCCTGGCCAGCCCCATGATCTTGCGCCACGGGGGTCAGCGTTTGGATTGGCAAACCCCGCCCGCCCCAACCCACCTTTCGACCAAAGCGCTGCTGCTGATCCACGGCCTGTGCATGAACGATCTGCAATGGGTCACTCGACATAACGACCAGGTAGTCAACCACGGGGACGCCCTGGCCGCGGCCTTGGACTATACCCCGGTCTACGCCCGCTACAATTCCGGCCTGCATGTTTCGCAGAATGGCCGAGCGCTGTCGGCCCAGTTGGAGCAGTTGACCCGTCACTGGCCCACGCCCCTCGACGAGTTGACCGTGGTGGCCCACAGCATGGGGGGCTTGGTGATGCGCAGCGCCCTCCACATCGCCACCCAGGACGGCCTGGGCTGGCCCAGCCATCTCAAGAAGATCGTCTTTTTGGGCACGCCCCACCACGGCTCTCCCTTGGAACGGGCGGGGGCTTGGGTGGACGAGCGCATGGGCAGCATGGACTACACCGCGTCCTTTGTGCCCCTGGGCCAGATGCGCAGCGCTGGCATCACCGACCTGCGCTTTGGCAACCTCCTGGATACCGATTGGCAGGGCATCAACCGCTTCGCCCGCCTGCCCGACACCCGGCAGATCGTCCCCCTGCCCAGGGATGTGGCCTGTTTCACCGTGGCCGCCACCACCGGGGACAAGCGCAGCATCCTGGCCGGCCGCCTGATCGGCGACGGCCTGGTCCCCCTGCACAGCGCCCTGGGCCACCACGACGACCCCCGGCGCAGCCTCGTCTTTGGCAAAGATGCCCAACTGATCGCCTATCGCACCAACCACCTGGCCCTCCTCAGCAGTCCCGCCGTCACCCGGAAAATGGTGGACTGGCTGACCTGACAATCTCCTGATCTCCCAATCTCCAAATCTCAAAATAGCGACCCAAAGGAGCAAACCATGATTTTGCTAAACCCCAAAGCCTACGCCTGGGAATCCCTGGACGAACCCTCCCGCCGCTTGATGCTGGAAACCATCGCCTTTTTCGAGACCAAGGGCAAG
>CAZKEX010000220.1:0-1079 GCA_964551895.1 uncultured Caldilineaceae bacterium
CTCGCCTATACTTTATACTCATTGCTCATTACTCATTACTCGTTACTCGTTACTCATCACTCATCACTCGTTACTCATCAGAGGAACGCACCATGCGCATTTTGATCACCGGGATCGCTGGCTTTGTGGGGGCGCATCTGGCCGAGCATTTGCTGGCCCATCTTCCCCAGGCCGAGATCCACGGCGTGGTCCACCGCCACGATCAACGCATCCGCCACCTGAAGGATCGTCTGCATCTGCATTCGGGGGATCTGCGCAACCCCCTGTGGGTGAGCGAAACCGTGGCCCAGATCCAGCCGGACTATGTGTTGCATCTGGCGGCGTGGAGCGATGTGGGGGGCAGTTGGCAGCAGCCCTGGGTGACCTACGAGCTGAACATCCAGTGTCAGCTCAATATCCTGGAGGCCGTGCGGCGCACAGCCCCGGCCTGCCGGGTGCTGATCGTGGCCTCCAACGAGGTCTACGGTTTGGTCCAGCCGGAAGAGTTGCCCATGCACGAAGCTACCCCTTTCCGGCCCAACAGCCCCTATGGGGTGAGCAAAGTCACCCAGGATCTGATGGGCTATCAATATTGGGTGGGCCACGGCCTGCCTGTGATCCGGGTGCGCAGCTTCAACCACATGGGGCCGGGCCAGTCCGACGACTTCGCCGCCAGCGCCTTCGCCCGCCAGATCGCCGAGATGGAGGCGGGGCTGCGTCCGCCCGTGTTGAAGGTGGGCAACCTGGACGCCGAGCGGGACTTCACCGACGTGCGGGACATCGTGCGCGCCTATTGGCTGGCCGTCACCCTGGGCGAACCGGGCCAGGCCTACAACGTGGGCAGCGGCGAGTTCCGTTCCATCCGCTGGATATTGGACACCCTGCTCAGCCTCACCGACCAGCACGTGACCGTCGAAACCGACCCCACCCGCCTGCGCCCCAGCGACATCCCCCGCACCTTGTGCGACAACCGAAAACTCGTCGCCGCCACAGGCTGGCAGCCAGAGATCGATTTGCGGGAGACGTTGGCAGACTTATTGAGCTATTGGCGCGGTCAATTTTAGATTTTGGATTGGGGATTTTGGATTGGTGTGGGTTGG
>CAZKEX010000220.1:1179-7885 GCA_964551895.1 uncultured Caldilineaceae bacterium
GGGTTGGGGAGATCGTGCGATGGATGAGAACGCTTTCAAACAACGGACAAAATTGATGGCGTTGCGGGTAATTCGGATGACCGAAACATTGCCCCGGAACCGCACCACCGATGTGATCGTTCGACAGATATTGCGTTCAGCCACCTCTGTCGGAGCCAGCTACCGAGCGGCTTGTCGAGCAAAATCAGACAAAGATATGATCGCCAAGCTCGCCATCGTCGAAGAAGAAGCCGACGAAACCCATTTCTGGCTCGAACTCCTGGTCGAATCCGGCCATATTGAGGCCCATCGACTCACCGACCTTATGGACGAAACCAACCAAATCATCGCCATGACCGTCGCGTCAATCAAAACCCTACGCGCCAAGCAGAAATAACCGGCGATCTCTGAACCCATATAGAAACACATCGAACACGCTCAATCCAAAATCACCAATCCAAAATCCAAAATCAAGGAGGTTTTATGAAAACAGCCCTCATCACCGGTATTACTGGCCAAGACGGCGGGTATTTGGCCGAGTTTTTGCTCAGCAAAGGCTACAAAGTCATCGGCATGGTGCGGCGGACCAGCACCATCAACTTTAGCCGCATCCAGCACATCCAGGACCAGATCGAGATCGTCCAGGGGGATCTGCTGGACCAGATGAGCATCATCGGCATCCTGCAGGAGTACCGGCCCCAGGAGGTCTACAACCTGGCCGCCCAGAGCTTTGTGCCCACCAGCTTCACCCAGCCCGTGCTGACCGGGGAGTTCACCGCCCTGGGCGTCACCCGCATGTTGGAGGCCATCCGCATCGTGGACCCCACCATCCGCTTCTATCAGGCCAGCAGCAGCGAGATGTTCGGCAAGGTGCAGGAGGTACCCCAGCGGGAATCGACCCCCTTCTATCCCCGCAGCCCCTACGGCGTGGCCAAGGTCTATGGCCACTGGATCACCATCAACTATCGGGAGAGCTATGACCTCTACGCCTGCTCGGGCATCCTCTTCAACCACGAAAGTCCCCGGCGGGGGCTGGAGTTTGTGACCCACAAGATCACCTATGGCGCGGCCAAGATCAAGCTGGGGCTGGCCACGGAACTGCGCCTGGGCAACCTGGACGCCCGCCGGGACTGGGGCTACGCGGGGGACTACGTCCAGGCCATGTGGCTGATGCTGCAACAGGACGCGCCGGACGACTATGTGGTGGCCACGGGCCAGACCTGGAGCGTGCGCCAGTTTGTGGAGGCCGCCTTCAGCCGGGTGGGGCTGGACTGGGAGAAATATGTGGTGCAAGATCCCAAGTTCTATCGCCCCGCCGAGGTGGACCTGCTGGTGGGCGACCCCACCAAGGCCCACGACGAGCTGGGCTGGGAGCCGACTGTGGACTTCCAATCCCTGGTCCACATGATGGTGGACGCGGATATGGAGGCGTTGAGTCGGCCCAACCATGCGGCGGTGCGATAAAAAAATGGTTAATGGTTGATGGTTAATGGTTAATTTTTAATGACTCGTGGCGTTGATCCTCCGTATTCTTCTGACCATTCAGCTCGGTCTACACAAAATTAAAAATTAACCATCAACCATCAACCATTAACCATTAACCATTGACCGTCAACCATGCCCACCCTAACGCTGCACGACCAACCCATCTTCTACACCGACTCGCCCAAAGATCTCACCGGGCGCAGACCACCCTTGCTCCTGGTCCACGGGGCCGGGGGCAGCCATCTTTCGTGGCCGCCCCATCTGCGCCGGTTGCCCGACCGCCGGGTGATCGCCCTGGATCTGCCGGGGCATGGGCGCTCGCCGGGGCCGGGGCGGAGGACGATTGCCGCCTATCGGGACGTCCTGCGGGACTTTGTGGACGCCCTGGGGCTGGGCCGTTTTGTGCTGGTCGGCCACAGCATGGGCGGGGCGATTGCCCTGGACTATGCCCGGCTCTTCCCGGAGCGAGTGGCTGGCCTGGGCTTGGTGGCCACCAGCGCCCGGCTGCGGGTGGCCCCGGCCATTCTGGACGGCATCCGCACGGACTTTGCGGCCACCACAGAGCAGATGATGGGCTGGATGGTGGGCGCGGACTTCCCGGCCAACGCCCGGCGGCTGGCCATCAAACGCCTGCAAGAGAGCGACCCGGAGGTACTCCACGGCGACTTTGTGGCCTGCGATGCCTTCGATCTGCGGGCGGAAGTAGACGGGCTGGCCGTCCCCGCCACCATCATCGTGGGCGAAGCGGACCAGATGACCCCGCCCAAGTTCAGCCAGTCATTGCACGCTTCCCTGCCCAACAGCGAACTGCACCGCGTCCCCAAGGCCGGGCACATGGTGCAACTGGAACAGCCGGACATGGTGACCGATCTGCTGATCCGATTTATCGATCAAAGAATGCAAAAATAGGCCACGGATTGGACGGATGTGACGGATTTTCACAGATCTTTTTTGATCCGTTTTGATCCGTCGCATCCGTCAAATCCGTGGCCTATTTTTGCTGGGTCTACCCATCATCTCTCATTTTTTGGAGCAACCCATGACCAATCCATTTCGCCAAACCATCCTCAACCTGATCATCGAGCGCCCTGGCCGCAAGCATTCGGTCTCCGGCTGGGCCAAGGAGTTGACCACATCCGGCCAGGCGCTGGCGGAGCGCTTTGCCGCCGCGCCGGACACGGAGGTCAACCGCAAGGTGGTCAGCCACATCACCGGCATCGAGCGCTGGGGAACCAGCCGCCTGCGGGTCTTTTTGGGCGATCCCTTGGTCCAAGACGAATACGACGGCTACCGCCCGGCCCGGGATCTGGACTGGTCCGCCATGCAGACCGCCTTCGCCGCCACCCGCCAAGAGACCGTGGATGTGGTCAACCAACTGGCCGCGGCCCACATCGACGCCACCGCCAAAGTCCACCACAACCAAATGGGCCCCCTCACCGCCCAGGGCTGGCTGCGCTATCTACACATGCACAGCACGTGGGAAGGGAAGAAGGTGAAGTGATTTTGGATTGGTGATTTTGGATTTTGGATTGGGTTGACGAGACTCAGTCCAAAATCCAAAATCACCAATCCAAAATTCTGTCACCCTTTCACCCTCTGGGCTATAATGTGGACATGAGCAATTTTGACCGTGATGCGCAGGATAAAACAGCCGGGATCGGCTTTTGGGTGTTGTTGGGTTTGAGCGTCTTTGCCTGGGCGCCGGCCACCTTCCCCGGCTTTTGGGCTGGGCTGGAAGGCTTTGTGCCGGTCTTCAATGTGGCCGGTTTTGCGCCCTTGGCCGATGTGGCCACGACGCCGGATGTGTGGCGGGGGACGGGGAGCGCCGCCTTTCTGCTGGCCCGCTCGTTGACCACCCTGGGCCTCTCGGCCACGGCGGGGGTGCGCGTGACCTTCATCCTGGCCCTGCTGCTGGGCGGGCTGGGGACCTACGCCTGGCTGCGGCCCCGGCTGGGCGACCGGGGTGCAGCCCTGGCTGGGCTGGTCTACGCCCTCTTTCCGCCCTTCCTTGCCGCCGTCTACGTGCGGGGGAGTCTGGCCGATGCCTTGGTGATCGGCCTGCTGCCCCTGGCCCTGGCCGGGACCGCGGCCTATCCCCGTAGCCGATTGCCCAGCGCGGCGGGGGTGACGGTGATCAGCCTGGTGTGGATGTGGCGCACCCAGGCCGGATTGGCCCTTTTCGCCACGTTGTTGGTCCTGGCCTATGCCCTCTTTGTGGAGCGGGACCGCTGGGCCAGTCTGATTGTGGCCGTGAGCGGGGCGGCGGGGCTGGTCAGTTTGATTCCCCTGTGGGCCATTCGGGGGGCGGCTCCGATAGCCTTTGCAGACCACTTCGTCTACTTTTTCCAACTTTTTGGCACAAGTTGGGCCACGGCCCCCAGCATCCCCGGCTGGCAGGATGGCTATCCTTTTCAGTTGGGCTTTGCGACCTTGGGGATGGGGATGGTTGCCGTGGTTTTTTGGTTTGTCAACCAACAACGGCGAGAAATGGATCGCTTGCTGGCTTTCAGCCTGGGCAGCGCCGGACTGTTGATCCTGCTCTCCCTCACGGTCAGCGCCCCGTTTTGGACGTTGACCGGCGCTGATCGGCTGTTGAGCTACCCCTGGCAGCTTTTGCCCTTGAGCGCCCCTTTCTTTGCCGTGCTGGCCGGAAGTTTGCCATCGGTGGAGGGGTCCCTTCGGCGCACGCCCGTGTGGGCCGCCCTGCTGGGGCTGACGGTGTTGGCCTCGTTCCCCTACACGACGGCTGCTTTCACCCAGATCACGCCCCCCATCCGCCCCCAGGCTGTCTTCGCCGATCCTGGGGGGGACAACGGATTTGTCCTGCTCGACACGGAGATCGTCCTTCTCCCCAAAAAAGCCACCCTGACCCTGAGCTGGCAAACCCTGCGCACGCCGGACTTCGACTATAGTCTCTTCTTCCAGGCCGTGGTCACCGGGGCGGAGGGCGACGAGGCGCTGGGCCAGCTCGATTTGCAGCCTGTGGCCGGCGCCCGTCCCGCCACCACCTGGCAACCGGGGGAGATTTTGACCGATACCCTCACCCTGGACCTGCCCGTCCTCAGCCCAAGCCAGCGGGAGAATTTGCGCTTCTACTATGGCTATTACGACTGGCGCACCGGGGCACGCCTGCCCGCGGTGATCGGGTTGAGACAGGATGACAAGGTGGTGCTGCGTGGGAGATAAAAGGCAAAAGGCAAAAGGGATCGGCGCGGAGAGTACCCCAATCCCCAATCCAAAATCCAAAATCCAAAATCCCTTCCTCTGGCTGACCCTGGCCCTGAGCCTCTTCGCCGTGGCCCCCTTTGCCCAGCCGGGCTACTTTTGGGGGGCGAACGATGCCCGGCACCATGTCTATTTTCTGTTCGAGTTCAACCGGGTCTTTGCGGACGGCATGTGGTGGCCCCGGTGGAGCCCGGATTTTGCCTTTGGCTATGGCTATCCCTTCTTCAACATCTATGGGCCGTTGAGCCATTTCCTGGCCGAGGGACTGCTGTTGAGCGGATTTAGCTATACCGGGGCCATCGAGACCGTCTTCGGCCTGAGCGTTGTGGCCAGCGCGGCGGCCATGTTCTTATTTGTCAAGGACTGGATCGGGGATCGGGCCGGGTTGATTGCGGCCTTGGTCTATACGTATGCGCCGTACCATCTGCTCGTGCTGTACGTGCGGGGGAATTTGGCCGAGAGCATGGCCTTTGTGTGGCTGCCCCTCTGCCTGTGGAGCTTCCGCCGGGCCGTGCTGGGGCAAAGGGGCTGGCGTCCGGCCTGGGGCTGGGTGATGGGGGCGGCGGCCAGCTATGCCGGGCTGATGCTGACCAGCAATTTGGTGATCGTGCTCTTTACGCCTTTGCTGGCGGCCTATATTTTGCTGCTCATGGTGCAGAAAAGTTCGAAGAAGTCGGACTTTTTTCAAAAGTCGGACTTCTGGGCCATCCCAAGATCCGCCCTTTCGCCAATCCTCGCCGGGTTATGGGGGTTGGGGCTAAGCGCCATTTTCTGGATCCCCATGCTCTTGGAGCGCAACTATGTGCGGGTGGACCAGTGGTTTGATGGCCGCTACGACTTTCGAGATGACTTCCTGAGTTTTTTCCAGCTTTTCAGCCCGCGCTGGGGCTTCGGGGTCAGCCAGGCCGGGCCGGGGGATCCCATCGGCTTTCAGATCGGGGTGATGCCCACGGTGTTGGCCATTTTGGGACTGCTTTTGGTGTGGCGGATGCGTCACCGCCTGCGCTGGGAGGCGGCTCTGCTGGCCCTGGCCGGATGCGTGGCCGCCTTCCTGGGCTTGCAGATGGCCGCGCCCCTGTGGGAGATGCCCATCATCGGCGGCATTTTGCAGTCGGCCCAATTCCCCTGGCGCTGGCTGCCCATCACCGTGGTGGCGGTCAGCCTCTTGGCCGGGCTGGTGATGGCGGAGGGGGATGATCAGGATCAGCGTCGGTTGAGTAGACCGGGGCAGTTTCCGGTCGTATCGCCTGTACTGAGTGCGAAGCGTATCGAAGTGAAACCAGAGCGGGTCGACCTGCCCACCCTGCTCCTGGCCGCTCTGATCCTCCTGGGCAGCTATCCCATGCTGCGGGTGGAGATCAGCGAACCGGCCGAAGGTCCCGTGGGCCTGGCCGCCCTCATGCGCTTCGAGCGGGACGCGGATGAGTTGACCGGCTCCACGGCCTGGGTCAAGGAGATCCCCACCTGGAGCCCCATGGCCGAGTATTACATCCGCCAGGACGAAGCTGGGGAGCCGGCGCTGCCGGTCACCACCAAGGTGGACATGAGCAACGTGGACTATGCCACCCTCACCCTGGGGTCCGTGGCCCACAACACGATCATGGAAGAGGTCTATTTCTGCACGGATCTGGACCCGGCGGCCAAGCAGTGCGCGCCAAGGGACGATCAGCGCATCGTCTTCAACCACTTCTACTATCCCGGCTGGCGGGCCTTCCTGCTGGACGGGCTGCACGGCGAAAAAGTGCGTGAACTCCCCATCGTCCCCGAAGAGAGCGGCACCCTGGGCCGCATGACCGTCCCCATTCCCGCCACGGGGGACGGGTTTATTCTGCTCGAATACGGCACAACGACTCCCCGTACCGTGGGGCTGTGGGTGTCGGTGATCAGTTTGGGATTGCTTATTCTGGGCAAGATTGGCCGTCTTTGGAAACGATCAAGCCGCTAATCCCCCCCCCCCCCCCTCCCCCCCCCCCCCCCCCCCCCCCTCCCTCCCCCCCCCCCCCCCCCCCCCCCCCCC
>CAZKEX010000221.1:0-7822 GCA_964551895.1 uncultured Caldilineaceae bacterium
GGCAGCGACCGGGGCCCGCTGGCCCACGTGCGCCAAGGAGGGAGCCGTGGTGTAGCCGGCCCGGTGGGGGGTGGCCCCAAAGCGCCAGCCGGTGTTGGTCTCGAAGCCGCCGTTGACGATCAGCTCTTGGCAGGTTGGGTCGGGGGTGGGGGTTGGTTGGGTGGTTGGTTGGGTTGTTGGTTGGGTGGTTGGTTGGGTTGTTGGTTGGGTGGTTGGTTGGGTGGTTGGTTGGATGGTTGATTGGATGGTTGGTGTGGCCGTCGGGGTGAGTGTAGGGGTGGGGGTGGGCGTGTCGCCATTTGATCCAAACCAGCGGGCAAAGATCGAGGGCAGGAAGACTTTGCCCACGGGCTCCGGGTACGCGGTCGGTGTCGACGTGGGGGTGGCTGTTGCCGCCAAGGTCGGGGTGGCTGTGGGCGTCTCCGTGGGGCCGGGGTAGGCGGCGGGGGTGTTGGTGGGGGTGTTGGTTGGTTGGGTGGTTGGTTGGGTGGTTGGCGTGCTTGTCGGCGTATTCATTGGCGTGTTCGTCGGCGTGTTCGTCGGTGTGGATGTTGGAATCAGGGTGGCCGTGGCCGTCGGCGTGGCGGTGACGCCGACGCAGGCTACCAACGAAACCTGGTCCACGTAGTTGACCATGGCCGGGCTGACGCCGTTGTTGAAGACGTTGAAATAGACCACCACCGTCTTGCCCCGTTCCCCCATCAGGTCGAATTGGCGGGATTGCCATTGGTCTGCGCCTGGCGTGGTGGAGCGTTCCAACGTGCGCAGGAAGCTGAGGTTGTCGTTGAGCAGCAGGATCTCCCGATAGTCGGCGCCGTCCCCGCTGGGGCCGGGGCGCTGCCAGAAGCTGAGTGAAACGCTGGTGGCTCCGGCGGGGATGGCGACCCGCTGATAGGCGGAGGAGTGGCTATAGGCCGTGCTGGCCGGGTCCGCCGTGCCCATGCGCAAGGCCCGACTGCCGGCGAGGACCGGGCTGGCGACGGTCCCCGCCTGCAAGGGGGTGGGGCCGAAGCTCCAGCCGCCGGTGGCCTCGAAGCCGCCGTTGAGGATCAGCTCTGTGCAGCCGGGTTGGGGCGTGGCTGTGGGGGTGGGGGTGTTGGTGGGCTGGACGGTTGGGGTGGCCGTGGGCGTATGGGTGGGCGTGGGGGTCGGCCCGGTGAAGGCTCCGGCCTGCTCGGCCAGGACGGCCAGGGCCACCTTGGCGTGGCGCACCACATAGCTCAGATCCACCCGGCTGAGGGTGTCGCCGATGTTGTGATACCAGGGGTTGCGGTCGTTGGGGATGGCGTCCACAAAGAAGTTTTCGATGGCCAAAAAGGCCGGGAAGCCGTTGTCCCAAAAGGGCGAATGGTCGGAAAAGCGGCTGGCCGTGGTGGTCTTGCGCTCGATCACCAACTGTTGATGATAGGCGGCGTTGGCCGACATAAAGAGGGTGCCCAGATCGTTGGACCCCTGGCCGGTCCCCGTGTGGATCTCCATCACCCGGTCGCCGTTGCCGTCCCAGCCGATCATGTCCAGATCGAGATAGCCCATCACCTGGGCGCCGGCCAAGGCCAGGGAGCGGGCATAGGATTTGCTCCCCCACTGCCCCTGCTCCTCGCCGGAAAAATGCACAAAACGCACGGTCTCCCCAAGCTGCACCTGGCGCAGAATGTCCGCGATCACCAGGGTGGCCGCGGCGCCGGAGCCGTTGTCGTCCGCGCCCGGCGCGCTGTTGTAGGGGTCCTGGGAGATGCTGTCGAAGTGGCCGCCCACCAGCCAGATCCGCTCCGGGTGGGTGGCGCCGGGGATCTCGGCGATGATGTTGCGCCCGGCATAGCTGCCATAGGTCCAGTCGTCGTAGCGCACGGAAATGCCCCGCTGTTCGTAAAACTGATACAAATAGCGCTCGGCATCTCGGATGCGGGTGGCAAAGGTGTAGCGGCTGTTGAGGGTAACATTTGTGCCATAAATGCTGACCGGGCGCACCCCGCTCAGGTCACCGATCAGGGTTGAGATCTGGGCGCTGTTCACCTGATCCAGTAGGGATGTGACGAAGGGATTGGCCTGAAGAACAGAAGATCGGGTGGGGGATCTGGCTGGGTCATAGGCCAGGATCGGGGCCAGGGGATCGGGGGCGAGGAGGGAGAGGTGCAGATCTTGGGCGGGCGCTGCGTCCACGAAGACGCGCTCTTGGTGGCTCTCCACCGCGATCAGGGCCTCGACCTCATCCGCCCAAAGCAGACGGCCCATTGTGGCCAAGGAAGCCCGCTTGGCCCCCCGCTGGTCCGGGGTCTTTGCTGCCTGTAGATCTACAAAATAGTAGACCTGCCCAGCCGTGCTTTGATCCAAAAGCTGCACAGCAAAGCCGGCATGGGCCAAGCGGGCCAGATCGTCCGGGCTGCCGCTGGCGATGAAGCGGGGCTGGTCGCCGGCCAGCCGGGCGTGGGGATGGGCCAGGGCGAACAGCTCGTCGGCCCGCTCCGGCGGCGCGCTGACCAGGAAGAGGCTGGGGCCAAAGGCGGTTGGGGCCGGCGCGGCTTCGGCCACGGGCGTGGGCGCATTGCCCATCCACAGACCGGCGGCGGTGAAGAGGATCAACAGGCCAAATATCAAGCGTTGGGGCCAGCGGGCGGGTTGCGGGGTCATGGTCTTTACTCCTGGGTTGGTGCGGTTGGCGCGAAAGGGTCACACAGGATCAAGACGTGGGAAGGCCGGAAAAGGGCGCGAGGGAGTTGGGGAATTGGGCAGGATTGGACAAGCGCTTGGGGATGGCTTATGCTATTTTCAAAAATAGAACACGGATCGAACGGATACGACGGATTGAAGACGGATTTTAAGATCAGTGAAAATCTGCCCAATCCGCGCCATCCCCGTTCTATTTGAGATATGCTGGTGTCATCCCATGCCATTTGTGCCCAGCATAAGAGTATGCGAAAATGGGACAGGTAGACAGGTAGACCGCATGGGCAAAGAAGTTCGACTTTTTTCAAAAGCCGAACTTCGAGGCACCCCCTCCGAGTGAAAAGCTGTAAACGATCTGGAAGCCAACTTGATGTCAGAACGTATTCGAGACTATTTAATTGTGGTCGGCCACCTGTGGATCGGCGACGGATGCCGGGATGCCTTTTTCGAGAACCCCAGCAGCGTCCTCCTCGGCTTCAAATTGACCCAGGACGAAAAGGAACGGCTGCACAACCTCACGGAGGCTTCGTTTTCGTCCATGGAACTGTTGGTTGAGGCCACCGGGCTGCACTACGACGATCTGCGGGAAGCCATCGACCATCCCCGGGCCCGTATGCGTCACCTACTTATCCGCAAACGGTAGGGCGGGGCGAATGGCGAATGACGAATGGCGAAATTATGGAATGCTTCGCAACTCGCATTCCTTAACTCGCCCCTCGCAATTCGCCCCTCGCATCTCACATCCCTCCCCCGCCAGCACAAAGGAGTGGTAATCTCTTGGCAAAAAACGAGTCAAACATTGAACTGCGATCTTATGTGTTTTTGGACAGTTTGCAGCCCCAGCACGCCGCCTTTTTGGGCACGGTGGCCCAGGGCTTTCTGCCTTTGGCCCACGATGCCAGCCTGTGGATCGAGATCGCACCGGGGATCGAGATCAACCGGCTGACGGACATCGCCATCAAATCGACCTCTGTGCGACCGGGCATGCAGGTGGTGGAGCGGCAGTACGGCCTGCTGGAGATCCACAGCGCGGACCAGGGGGAAGTGCGGGCCGCGGGGCAGGCCATTTTGGACGCCCTGGGGCTGAAGGAAGAAGACCGCATCAAGCCCCAAATTGTGAGCAGCCAGATCATCCGCAACGTGGATGGCCTGCAGGTGCAGCTGATCAACCGCATGCGCCACGGCCACATGCTGATCCCCGGCCAGACCCTCTATGTGATGGAGGTGGCCCCGGCGGCCTACGCGGCCCTGGCCGCCAACGAAGCCGAGAAATCCGCCCACGTCAACATCCTGGAGGTGCGGGCCTTCGGCAGCTTTGGCCGCATCTACCTGGGCGGCGAAGAGCAGGACATCATGGCCGGCTATGGCGCGGCGGTGGCGGCGATTGAAGGGTTGGCCGGGCGGGCGGGATGAACAAGAATGAGTGATGAGTAATGAGTAATTTGTTGTGTTGACCCGTAGTCGTTCAAGAGACGAAGCTATTGGCTTAACCACAAATTACCTAATTACTCCTTACTCCTTGCACTTCACAAATTTTCCAACAACGATTACCGATTGATTACCCTATTTTCAGCAAGGAGCCAGACAATGAGCGAAGCTTTAGGCATGATCGAAACCCGTGGTTTTGCGGCTATGGTTGAGGCCAGCGATGCAATGGTGAAGGCCGCCCGTGTGGAGTTGGTGGGCTATGAGAAGACCGGCGGCGGCTATGTGACCGCCATTGTGCGGGGTGATGTGGCCGCGGTGAAGGCGGCGGTGGAAGCCGGTGTGCGGGGCGCCGAGAAGGTGGGCCAGGTAGTCAGCGTGCATGTGATCCCCCGTCCCCATGCCAACGTGGATGGGATTCTACCCTTGGGCCACAAAGACGCAACGGAGTAATCTATGAACAATCTCTGGCGCGAACTGCCCACCGGGCCCAATGCCCCCGAATCCATCTATGCCATCGTGGAGATCCCCCGGGGCAGCCGCAACAAATACGAATATCACAAAGAGCAGGGGGTGATCTTCCTGGACCGGGTACTCTATTCCTCCCTGCACTATCCCGGCGACTATGGGCTGATCCCCCGCACCTTCTGCGATGATGGCGACCCCTTGGACGTGTTGATCATGATCAAGGAGGCCACCTTCCCTGGCTGTGTGGTCAAGGTGCGGCCCATCGGTCTCTTTCGCATGAAGGACCGGGGGCAAGAAGACGCCAAGATTCTAGCCGTGCCCACCAACGATCCCATCCACAAGGACTATCGAGACATCACGGACATCCCCCAGCACTATTTGGAGGAGATCCGCCACTTCTTCCAGGTCTACAAAGATCTGGAAGGCAGTTCCGTCGAAGTCCTGGGCTGGGAGAATGCCGCCGCGGCCCGGGCCGAGATCGTCGCCTCTCAACGCATGTACGACGAGCGCTTCGGCTTCAAGTCGATTTAATGAATGGCGAATGGCGAATGGCGAAAATCTCCCAATCTCTCAGTCGCCACCAAACCAACCAACCACCAAACCAACCAACCACCAAACCACCAAACCACCAAACCACCTATGCAACAAATCGTACCCGGCCTGTGGGATATTGATGAAATCGGCAGTATGGTCCACGCCTATCTGTGGCAGTGGGGCGAGACGGATCTGACCTTGATCGACTGCGGCATGCCCGGGGACGAGGTCAAGATCCTGGCCGCCCTGCGCGCCAATGGCTTTGACCCGGCCCACATCCGCCGCATCATCATCACCCACGCGGATGTGGACCACATGGGCAGCCTGGGGGCGCTGAAGCAGACGGTCAAGGCCCCGGTGGCCTGCCACAGCGTGGAAAAGGACTGGATGGAGCATCCCACCAGGCGCTCGCCGGCCAAGACACTGGTCGGCTACGCCATCCGCCCCCTGCAGCTTTTGGTCGGCTTGCTGCCCAAATTCCGCGTGGCCCCCGTGCGCCCGGACCAACTCCTGATGGACGGGCAGGCGCTGGCCCAAGAGGGCTTCACCGTGATCCACACCCCCGGTCACACCCCCGGCCACATCTCTCTGCTCCACAAAGAGGGGCGTTTTCTGATCGTCGGGGATGCCCTGGCCAACTGGAGAAACAAGCTGGGCGGTCCCTCGGTCCTCTTCACCCCGGACCCCTTCAACGCCCAGCGCAGCATCTGGAAGCTGGCCAAGAAGTATGCCAACGACATCGATACCGTCGTCTTTGGCCACGGTCCCCCCATCCTCAGCCACGGCGGCGAACGGATCAAACAGCACGCGGCGGAAATCTACGGCACGAATGAATGAGCGAATGGCAAATGGCGAATGGCGGTATTTTTCATTTGCGCCATTCGCCATTCGCCATTCGCTCATTCGCCATTAAGGAGATCCCATGAAGATCGGTAAAATTGTCGGCACATTGGTGGCAAGCCAAAAAGACGCCTCGTTGGAAGGGCTGCGCTTTCAGGTGTTGAAGAATGTGGGCGTGGACGGCACGGTGAAGGACGACTATGTGGTGGCCGTGGATGCCGTGGGCGCCGGCGTGGGCGAATATGTCCTCTACGCCGGGGGCTCCAGCGCCCGCCAGACCACAATCACCGACAAACGCCCGGTGGACGCGGTGATCATGGCCATCGTCGACACCTGGGAGGTGGGCGGCGAGGTGAAGTATGATAAAGCAATGCACAATGCACAATGACCAATGCACAATGACCAATGCACAATGACCAATGCACAATGTCGGGCGAGTTGCGAGTTGACGATGGAAGGGAATGATTCTTGATGGCAAAGATCGACGACGGCCAAATTGAGGCGATCCGCCGCCGGGTGATGCAGGAGATCGGGGCCACTCCCCACTCCCCAATCCCCAATCCCCAACCCCTGGCCGCCACCCGCGCGCCCCATCTCAGCTATGTGGGTCGGGAGGGACGCAGCGCTGGCTCCACGCCCCGAGGCGGCGAATGGGGGATCTATCCCGACATCAACAGCGCCGTGGCCGCGGCCCGTGTGGCTTTCATGGCCCTGGACAAGATGACCCTCCAGACCCGGCACAATTTGGTGGTGGCCATGCGGGAGATCTCCCGCCGCCACGCCCGGGAGCTGGGCGAAATGGCCGCGTCCGAGACGGGCATGGGCCGCCCGGAGGACAAGGAGAAGAAGAACCTGCTGGTGGCGGACAAGACCCCTGGCCCAGAGATCCTCACCCCCGGCGCGGAGAGCGGCGACCACGGGCTGATGCTGCTGGAGCGGGCCCCCTTTGGCGTCTTCTGCGCCATCACCCCCAGCACCAACCCCACGTCCAGCATCATCAACAACGCCATCGGCCTGGTCAGCGCCGGGAATGCCACGGTTTTTGCTGTGCATCCGGGGGCCAACCAGGTCTGCAACTACACCATCCAACTGCTCAACCGGGCCATCGTCGGCGCCGGCGGCCCGCCGGATCTACTGACTGCGGGCAAGGAGGCCACCATCCAGGGCGCCCAGGCCCTCATGCGCCATCCGGGCATCCGCATTTTGTTGGTGACCGGTGGGCCGGGGGTGGTGAAGGAAGCTATGGGCAGCGGCAAGCGGGCCATCTGCGCCGGGCCGGGCAACCCGCCGGTTGTGGTGGACGAGTCCGCGGACATCACCCTGGCCGGCCGCCAGATCGTCCTTGGGGCCAGCTTCGACAACAACGTGATCTGCGTGGACGAGAAGGAAGTCTTTGTGGTGGATCGGGTGGCGGATCAGCTACTGGCCGCCATGCAGGCCAACCAAGCCCTGCTCCTGCCCAAGTACAAATTGGCCCAACTGGAGCAGGTGATCTTCGACAAAGTGGGCGCGCCGGGGGAGCACGGGGTGATCAACAAGAAGTGGGTGGGCAAATATCCCTGGCAGATCCTGCGGGAGATCGGCATCACCGCCGGGCCGGAGCTGCGGCTGATCCTGGCCGACGTGCCCCAAGAGCATCCCCTGGTGTGGACCGAGCAGCTCATGCCCGTTCTGCCCGTGGTGCGGGTGGCCAACGCGGATGCGGCCATCGATCTGGCCATCGCCGCGGAGCATGGCTTTGGCCACACGGCCAGCATGTTCAGCCGCAACATCGACAACCTCAGCCGCATGGCGCGGGAGGTCAACTGCTCCATCTTTGTCAAAAACGGCCCCAATCTGGCCGGTCTGGGCTACGGGGGCGAGGGCTACACCAGCTTCTCCATCGCCAGCC
>CAZKEX010000222.1:0-6461 GCA_964551895.1 uncultured Caldilineaceae bacterium
CGATCCTCGCTAATTTTTCCCAAAAAAATCGAGTATCGTGTATCGAGTATTTTTGCGGACGTGTATCCAACGGGTTCACTCCGTGACGATCCGCGCCCAGCCCACAAAAAATACTCGATACACGATACTCGATAACTACTCTTTCCAACTCTCCAACACACCCTTCACCTTTGCCAAAAACGCGTCGGCCCCGGCCCCGTCCAAAACCCGGTGGTCGAAGCTGAGGCTGAGGTAGCACATGGGGCGGATGACGATGGCGTCGTCCGCGCTGGGCAGGAGGGGGTCCGAGCTGATCACGATGGGCCGTTTGACAATGGCCCCGATGCCCAAAATGGCGCTCTGGGGCTGGTTGATGATGGGGGTGCCGATCAGGCTGCCGCCGACGCCGTGGTTGGTGATGGTGAAGGTGCCGCCCTGGGTTTCGTCCGGGGTGAGGCGGCCGGATCGGGCGCGCTCGGCCAGGTCGGCCACGGCTCGGGCCAGACCCATCAGGTTTTTCTCGTCCGCGTCTCGGATCACGGGGACGATCAGGCCCCGCTCGCCCTTGGATTCCCCCATTTTTTCCACCGAGACCGCCATGCCCACATTCACCCGGCGGCTGAGGATCACCCCGTCGTCGCTGAAGCGGCTGTTGGCTTCGGGCACGACTTTGAGGGCGTCGGCCACGGCGGCCACAAAGTAGGGGGTGAAGGTGAGATTCAGCCCCTTTTCGGCAAAGGCGGCCTTGTTTGCGGCCCGGTGACGCACCACCGCGCTCATGTCCACCTCAAAAATGGTGGTGACATGGGGGCTGGTGCGCTTACTGGCCACCATGTGGGCGGCGATGGCCCGGCGCATGGCGGAGAGGGGCTGCAAGATCTCGTCCGCGCTGGGGGGGGCGGCGGGGCGGGGGGCTGCTTCCGCCATATCTGCGCCGCCGGATTCCACAAAGGCCAAAATGTCCTTCTTGGTCACCCGGCCGCCCATGCCCGTGCCGGAGATCTGGTTCACGTCCACATCATGTTCGGCGGCGATGCGGGCCACAACCGGGCTGATGAAGGCGCGTCCGGCGGGTTTTTCAGAAACGGGGTGGGGCGCTGGGGGCGAGGCGGGGGCTATCGTTTCCGGTTCGGTCTTGGCGGCGACGGGCGCGGGCGCGTCCACGCTTTCGCCGGGCTGGCCGATGTAGGCCAGGACGGTCCCCGCGTCCACGGTCTTGCCCGCGGGCACGAGGATGCGCAGGATCACCCCGCCGGCGGGCGAGGGGATCTCCGAGTCGATCTTGTCCGTGCTGACATCCAGCAAGGGCTCCATCTTCTCGACACGGTCCCCCTCGGCCTTGAGCCAGCGGGCAACCGTGCCGTCAACAACCGTCTCCCCAAAACGGGGCATGATGACTTGGGTTGACATGGGGCATAGTCCTTCCGTATTTCGTGTCGGCGGCAAGGAGTAATGAGTAACGAGTATCGCTGCCACGGGATACTCGTTACTCATTACTCCTTGCCTTTTATTCCAACGTAATCCGCTCGACCAACACCGGCTCGGCCATCTCGCCGGTCATGTGGGCGTAGAGGCGACCGGGGACGTCGCTGAAACCGGCCACGTCGCCGGTGGGGGTGAGGGCGACGATGTTCATGTATTGCTCTTCCCGCTTGCCCAGGGCACGCAGATCGTGCAGGGTTTCCAGACCGGCTTCCCGCAGGCTCATGCCCATCTTCATGTAGAGAACCAGGCTGCGGGCGGTGCTGACCCGGATGGCCAGTTCGCCCATACCCGTGCAGGCCGCAGCCCCGTAGCGGTTGTCGCAATAGTTGCCGGCGCCGATCAGGGGGCTGTCCCCCACCCGGCCCGGATATTTCCAGCCCAGGCCGCTGGTGCTGACCGCTGAGGCCAGATCCCCGTGCATGTCCCGGGCCAAAAAGTTGACCGTGCCTGTGACCAGCTTGCTCTTTTCGACCTGCCCGGCCAAATTTGCAGACAAATTCATGGGCCGGGTAAGTTGGCCGGTTACGTAGCGCAGACGGTCGATGTTGCCCCGCAGATCCTGCTCGTTCAATTCGATGCCGGCCTCGGCGAAGCGGGCCTGCCAGCGGGCGTGGGTTTCCGGGGTCAGTTGATCTTCTGGCGCGTGGCCCATCTCCGCGGCGAAGCGGGCCGCGCCCTCTCCCACCACCAAAACATGGGGCAGTTCGGTCATCACCTGGCGGGCCAGGGTGATGGCTTTGCCATACCCCCGCAGCGCGGCCACGGCCCCGGCCTGGAGCGTGCGCCCGTCCATGATGCTGGCGTCCAGCTCCACCTGGCCCAGGACGTTGGGCGTGCCGCCCCGGCCCACCGTGCGGTCGTTGAGGTCGTCTTCCACATAGCGGCAGGCGGCCTCCACCGCGTCCAAGGCCGTGCCGCCGTCGCGCAGGATCTGCATGGCCGCCATAGCGCCGTGGCGGCCGTTTTCACTCATGACAATGACGGGGGTGGTGGGTGCGGGCATGGTTGTTTGTTCTTTCCAAAGATGATTGGGCGATTTGGACAGTTCGATTTCGACAGATTCACAGATCCAATAATGGGCTTTCTGCGTCAGAAGTAATAACCGAGGCGGATCAACCGAAGTAGGCAACGATCAGCGCCTGGGCCTGATTCCGCAGGGGTTCCCAGGGCACATCGGGCCGCTTGTTGACCGTGACGAAGTCCTGGACCATGAAGACGTTGTACACGCCGTCCAAAGCCATGAGCTGGGCGGCCAAGGGATGGGCCGCCGCGGCCTCGGGCGTGGAGATGTTCACCGGCTTGGGGAAGTGCTTTTCCGGCAGGATGAATTTGAGGGCGTTGGGATTGGGTGTGGCCTGAATTTTGATGTCCATGGCATGCAGTATACCAGTCGTGAGAAGGCTGTTCAAGTAGACAAACTGCCAAATTCTGCAAACGCCCTTGGATGGCATCCCCGGATTGACAGAACCGGGCGGAACCAGTAAGCTTCACGGATGCAATCAACCCGTCAACCGAACCCAGGCCCGCCGCCATGAAGGTTTTGCTCGGTGGTTCGCTTTGGCCCGACAGGATCTCTTCGTGAACTTGACCCAACAGAATGACGAACAGCTTCTATATCTGATCGCCGAGCAAAACTCGGCCGCCTTCGAGACCCTCTACGATCGCCACGCCCGCATCGTCCTCAGCCTGATCGTGCGCATTGTCCACGACCAGGCCGTGGCCGAAGAGCTGCTCCAAGAGGCCTTCTGGCAGGTGTGGAAGAAGGCCGGGGACTATCGGGGCAGCGGGGCCGGGGCGGCGTGGATCTATCGCATTGCCCGCAACAAGGGGCTGGACCAACTGCGCCGCCAAAAAGCCCGTCCCGACACCGTGGACACGGAGGTCGATGTGGAGGTGTTGGAAGCCATCACCGCCGATCCTGGGGTGTCGGCGTCCCCGGTGGAGGCGGAGGTGGACCGCACCTGGCAAGAAGAGCAGGTGCAGGCCGGGCTGCAAGCCATCCCCGAAGAGCAGCGCACGGTGTTAGAGCTGGCCTACTTTGAGGGCATGAGCCAGAGTCAGATCTCCGAACATTTATCCCTACCCCTGGGCACCATTAAAACCCGAGTCCGCCTGGGGGTGGAGAAGCTGGAACGGCTGTTGTTGGCCGTCGGCTTGCAAAAAGGCGATGTCACATGAGCAACTTAACCTACGACCAAATTCAAGAGATGCTGCCCGCCTATGTGCTGGGCGCGCTGGAAACCGACGAATGGCTGGCAGTGGACGACTATATCCAGCGTCACATGGATCTGCTGCACCGGGTGGAAGAGATGGACGTGGCCATGGCCCAACTGGCCCACGCTGCGCCCCCTGTCCCCCTGCCCGCCGCCCCCAAGACCGCGCTGATGGCCCGCATCCACGCCGATCTGGCCGAACAGGGGCAGCCCTCTGGCCCGGCGCAGGAGACGGCAGCGGTCGAGATCCCGCTCCTGTCACCCCAATCCCTGGCCCGGCCCGCGGGCATGGCGTCCACGCCGGAGAGCGGTCGCCGCTTCCTCTTTTCCGGCCACCGCCTCTCTTGGGCTATGACCGCTGTGGCCGCGACCGCGGCCTTGGCGCTGGTGGTCCTCTACGGCTTCAACACCCAAGGGCGCATCAACGATCTCCAGGCCTCTTTGGCCCAGCGAGACCAAGCCATCACCGACATGGCCCAGCAGGTGTTGATCCTGGAGCAAGAGATCCAGGGCAACCAGGCCCAGTTGGCCTTCTTCACCGATGCCAACCGTGTTGTGCCCCTGGCCGGGACCGAAAGCGCGCCGGAAGCCAGGGGCACATTTTATCAAAAGGGCGATGAAGGCATCCTGGTCATGGCCGGTCTGGCTGCCCTGCCCGATGACCAGACCTATCAACTGTGGCTGATCCCCGGGGACGGCGCGCCGGTGCCCTCGGGCTTTCTGGCCGTGGCCGAGGGCGTGCGCGCCCGGCAGACCATCACCATCCCCGGTGACGCCCTGGCCTACGCCGCGGTGGGTATCAGCATTGAACCGGCCGGCGGCAGTCCGGCCCCCACCGGTCCCATCGTGGCCCTTGGCCAACAGGGATAGCCCAAAGCGATTGACCCTCAACCCAAACCCCAAAAGCCCTGTCTCGTTCGAGACAGGGCTTTTTTCTTGCCGTTTTCGCCCCACCCAGATCGAAACAGCACAGATCCAGTCGCCCTTTCCCTGCGTCAGGATAAACAGAGACGTCTTCCCCAAGGCAGATTCGCTCAATATCAAACGCTATCAATCGCTTGTTTTTCTACAAAAGGGAGAATCCAATGAAGCTGTTCAACCGTTCGTTCAAAGTTAAATTCGTTGTCATGGCCGTCGTGGCCGTTATGCTTTTGGCTGGGTGTCAAACGCCTATGTCCATGCCCACATCCGCCCCAGACGCCATGATCACCCCAGTGGTCGAAATGGCCGAAATGGTCCCGCCCCAGGCCGAATCCATGTCGACCCCCATGCAGGAATCCATGAGCGCAACCATGCCCATGACCGAAACGGTTGATACGGCGCCCATGCCCGGGCCGACGAGCGAGCCAGCGCCGGAACCCACCATGATGCCAACCCAGGAGGGCAAGACCGTGGACGTGGCCCTTGACCTCTTCCTCTTCAAGCCGGACCGTATCGAGATCAATGTGGGCGACACCGTGGTGTGGACCAACAAGGACGACATCCAGCACACGGTCACCTTCGGCACGCCGGAGCAGCCGGGCGCTCTCTTCGATTCGGGCTTCTTCACCCTGGGCCAGACCTTCTCCTACACCTTCGCCGAGCCGGGGGAATACGCCTACTTCTGCCAACGCCATCCCCACATGCAGGGTGTGATTGTGGTGAAGTAGAGGGAAAGAAAGAGATAGAGATAGAGACGGCTTCTCACGGAGTTGTTAAGTGTACATTGAGAGTTGCGCGGGCCTGATTTGGCCGCAAAAAGAGGGAGATTCCCATGAAAAAGGATAACCAGAAATTGCCCAAAACTTTTCTTATTTTGATGATGTTGGTCGGTCTGTTGATGGCCGGCTGCGCCCCCATGCCGGTCTATGCCGGGACGGAAAGCGGGGCCGCCCCGGTCCAGAATCGTCCGGCGACCCGCTCCGCCCCAGCCGTGGATGTGCGCGCCTGGGGCCAGCAAGACCCCGCCGCCCTGCGGGCCCAGATCTTCCCCGACCAGCAGATCTCCCTCCCCGCCTACCCCGTGGGCCTGGCCATCCCCAGCCTGAAGGTGGACGCGGCGGTGGAGTCCGTGGGCCGCACGGCGGAGGGAGGCATGGGGATCCCCAGCAAGGCCCAGGACGCGGCCTGGTATCGCCTGGGGGCCACGCCGGGCCAGGAAGGCGCCGCGGTCATCGCCGGTCATCTGGACACAGAACGGGGCAAGCCCGCCGTCTTCTGGGATCTGGGCAAGCTGAAGCCAGGCGACAGGGTGGCGGTGACCGACTCCGACGGCATCACCCACACCTTCGCCGTGGACCGGGTTCAGGGCTACGCCTATGCCGACGCCCCCCTGGCCGAGATCTTCGGTTTTCAGCCCGGTGTGCATCTCAACCTGATCACCTGTGCTGGCACATGGAACGACACGGAGGACAACTACAGTCAGCGGCTGGTCGTCTACACGACCCTGGTAGAGTGAGGTGTAGTGCGGCGATCTTCCCGGAAGATCCTTGGGAGAGATCAGGGCAGAAGGCAGCTTCCGGCAAGGGGATGGGACGAAAAGCAACCAATTTCAAAATTCATCAAAACTCGACAGATCCAATCCCAAACCCAATGCGTCAGTATAGGTGAGGCGCCAGAAGAGAAGAAGAAGCAATGAGTAACGAGTAATGAGTAAATCGCAAGCAACACGACAGTCCAACCAACCAACCAACTAACCAACCAACCAACCAACCAACTAACCAACCAACACCTTCCCGAAAGGAAACCACCCATGCGTAAGTTATTCACCTTTGTCCTGGCCATTGCCATCTTGTTCACCGGCTT
>CAZKEX010000222.1:6561-7819 GCA_964551895.1 uncultured Caldilineaceae bacterium
CCATGCGTAAGTTATTCACCTTTGTCCTGGCCATTGCCATCTTGTTCACCGGCTTCACCCCCATGAGCGTTGCGGCGGACCACGGGGCCACGGCCTCCGGTCTGCGGGCCGTGTTGAGCGCCCAGCTTGGCGAGCATGTGATCTTGGCGGCGGATGCCACCAACGCCGCCCTCAACGGCAGCGATGCAGAGTTTGGGGCCGCCGCCGCTGCCCTGGACGAGAACTCCGTCGCCCTGGCCGACACCATCGGCTCGGTCTATGGAGACGGCGCTGAAGAGGCCTTCTTGGCCCTGTGGCGCAAGCACATTGGCTTCTTCGTCGACTATACGGTGGGTGCGGCCACCAATGACGAGGCCATGAAGACGATGGCCATCACCGGCCTGGATGCCTATCGCAACGACTTCGCCGCCTTCATCAGCGGAGCCAACCCCAACCTGCCCAAGGATGTGATCGCCAACGCCCTGATTCCTCACATCCAACTGCTCTCCCAGGTGATCGACGCCCAGAAGATCGGCGACTTCACCACCGCCTATGCCAAACTGCGGGAAGTCTACGCCCACGCCGGTATGCTGGGCCTGGCCCTCTCCACCGGCATCGACGCCCAGTTCCCGGACCAGTATGCCGGTGAGGCAGACGCCAGCGCCGCCGGTCTGCGCACCCTGCTCAGTAGCCAGCTTGGCGAGCATGTCCTCCTGGCCGGCGCCGCCACCAACGCCGCCTTACAGGGTCGTTCCGAAGAGTTCAACGCCGCCGCCGCCGCCCTGGACGGCAACAGCGTGGACCTCTCCAAATCCATCGCCTCGGTCTATGGCGAGGATGCGGGCAACGCCTTCCTGCCCCTGTGGCGCAAGCACATCGGCTTCTTCGTCGACTACACCCTGGGCGCCGCGGCCATGGACCAGAGCGCCAAGGAGATGGCCCGCACCAACCTGGACGGCTATCGCAACGACTTTGCCGCCTTCATCAGCGGGGCCAACCCCTTCCTGCCCAAGGACGCCGTGGCCGAAGCCCTGGTCCCCCACATCGCCACCCTGACCGCGGTCATCGACGCCCAGTCCACCCAGGACTTCAGCGCCGCCTTCACCAGCCTGCAAGAATCCTATGCCCACACCGGCATGTTGGGCAAGACCCTGGCCGACGCCATCACCCAGCAGTTCCCCGACACCTTCATGGCCAGCAGCATGCCCATGACCATGCCCGCCACGGGCCACGCCGCCGAAAGCACAACCCTGCCCGCCCTGAGCATGGTCCTCAGCAG
>CAZKEX010000223.1:0-7785 GCA_964551895.1 uncultured Caldilineaceae bacterium
TCTTTGCGTTCTCTGCGGCTTTGCGGTGAGCTTTTAGTTTTTTCAGCAGAGTCATACATTAGAAAAGGGACCTTTCACCCTGTGCCAGACATCACGTATTATGACAAATTCTCCAGGGTCTACGATCTCTTGTCCCCCAAAGGCTACTATCACCGTGCCCGAAGACATGCGGTCGATGCCCTTGACCTCAAGGCGAATCAAACCGTCCTCAATGTCCCCTGCGGCACCGGTCAAAACTTCGAGTATTTTCAGGAATACCTCAAGAACACGGGCCTGATCATCGGCATCGATCTGTCGCCGGGGATGCTTGAAAAAGCTGAGGCCAAATGCCGTCGGTCTGGGTGGACAAACATCCGCCTTTTCAATGCCAACGTGCTGGATGTGGACGAGGCGTGGGTCAAGAAGAATGTGGGGGACCCATCCCCTGTGGCGGTGGATGCGGTGTTGTGCGACCTGGGGCTGTCGGGCTTCCCAGAATGGCAAAAGGTGATTGACCGTCTGCTTGGGCTTCTCAAGCCCGGCGGCAAGATCGTGATCATGGACTGGTACCTGGACAAGCCCAGCTTGCGGGGTAAATTTATCAAGTGGATCGGCAAGGGCGCTGTGGATCGACCGATCTGGCAATATTTACAGAGAGAAGTCAGTGACTTTCAACTGAACAACAGATTCAACCGAGGCGGCGTCTTTGTGGCGTCGGGCAATAGACGAGTTGCGTCACCAGAGCAGCGGTTGTGAGCAGCCGATACAGCAGGCTAACCAGAAAGGAACCACAATGAATCTTGGTGCATTTTCCGTCAGTCTGGCGGTCAAGGATATCGACGCGTCCCGGCGTTTTTACGAGGCCCTGGGCTTCACCCCCTTTGGCGGAGACGTAGCACAGAATTGGCTGATCCTGAAGAACGGGGACCATGTGATCGGGCTGTTCCAGGGCATGTTCGAGCAGAACATCCTCACCTTCAACCCCGGTTGGGACAACAACGCCCAGCCCCTGGCCGACTTCACCGACGTGCGCCAGCTTCAGCAACAGCTCAAGGCCCAGGGCATTGCGCTGGAAGCCGAGGCCGACGAAAGCTCCACCGGCCCGGCCAGCTTCATGCTTCTCGACCCCGACGGCAATCCGATTTTGGTAGACCAGCATGTGTAGGGCATAACATGTCCCATGGAGACACCGAATGCAAGAAGCCTTGACCCTGGTCCTCTTTTTCTCCACCATGCTGCTCGTGCCCTGGCTGCTTGCCGGGGTAGCCTCGACAGAAGCCACGCTGTTCGCCTCCAGCCGGGAGCGGCGGCTGTGGCTGTGGGTCCTGGTCGTGGTGGTGGCGATCTATGCGTCCCTGGGACCGGCGGCCACCTTGGCCGCGGCCCTGCGCCAGGCCAATCTGTTGCGGGCGACCTTTGCCCTGATCCTGCTGCTGGGCGCGGGGATCGTGATCTGGCGTTGGACCAAGAAACGCCCAAACCGGGCCGAAATCGGGGTGGCGATTGGGGTGGTGTCGGCCTATGTGATGGCGTGGGTCAGGATGGACAGTTGGGAAGAGCGCACCCACCTCTTCGAATATGGCTTGGTCGCCCTGCTCATCCACCAAGCCCTCATCGAGCGGCAGCGGGGGGGACGGTGGGCGCCGGTCCCAGCCCTGTTTGCCGTGGTACTGACCGCCCTGCTGGGCTGGCTGGACGAAGGCATCCAGGCCCTTTTGCCCAACCGAGTCTACGATATTCGGGATGTGGGCTTCAACGCCCTGGCCGGGCTGATGGCGGTCCTGGCGGCCGTGGCTCTAGCCCAAGCCCGCCGCTGGTGGCAACGCCGACAATCGACAGGTTGACACCAAGGCCCGCTCGTTCAGACATAGTGACATCAAACACACCCACCCCGAAAGGATGCCCCATGCATACAAGCGACATTCTCATCATCGGTGCGGGGATCGTGGGCGTCTCCACAGCGTGGCGGCTGGCGGAACTTGGTCACAGGGTCACCGTGTTGGAGCGAGGGGAGGTGGCGTCCGAGGCGTCCGGCGTCAACGCGGGGATGCTTGGGGGCTATGGCTGGGGCAACGAGGCCACCCGCACCCAGGATCTGGAAACCCAGCTCTATATGGGCAGTCTGGCGGTCTTTCAAGATCTGCAACTCAGCTTTGGCTACGACATCGAGTTGCGCCTGTGCGGGTTGATGCAAGCCATCATGACCCAAGCCCAACACGATCTGGCCGTGGAACTGGTGGCCGAGGCGGCGAACCGAGGCCAAGATCTAACCCTCCTCTCCCCGACCGAGGCGCGGAGCAGGGAGCCGGGTCTGTCGTCGGACATCCTGGGCGCTTTGCACGCACCCCAATGCGGTCAGGCGGACCCACTGAAAAGCGCCCAGGCCATGGCCGACCTGGCCCAGCGCGCCGGCGCGGATCTGCGTCTGCACCATCGGGTGACCAACCTGGCCCAGACTCCCGGCCACGGCTGGCAGGTCGAGACGGATCGAGGCGCTTTTTCCGCAAAGGTGTTGGCGCTGGCCGCGGGGGCCTGGTGTCGCCCCTTGGGCCGCCTGATCGATCTGGAGATCCCCATCTTCCCCGTGCGGGGCCAGATGTGGGCCACGGATCCCCAGCCGCCCCGAGTCCACCACCTGATCGCCAGCGCAGAATCGGAGTTGCATTGGCACGATCCAAACCATCACACCTCGGCCACGCCGCCTTTTTTGACTCACGATTCGGACGGCACCCGCGCCACCCGCCACCTCTACGGACGCCAAACCTACAGCGGCGAGATCATCTTTGGCGGCGACCGCCTGTTGACCGACCAAAAGATCGTGGATATGGCGGGCATCGCGGTCAACCGCACCCAGGCCGCGCAGATTCTGCCCTTTTTGGCCGACCTCCCCATCCGCCGTACCTGGTCGGGCATCATGCCCTTCCCCTTGGACGGCAAGCCGCTGATCGGCGCCGTGCCCTCTTATGACAACCTGTACATTGGCGGCGGTCTGCGCTCGTCCGGCTTTGGCCGCGGCCCCATGACCGGGCGACTGTTGGCCGAGTGCATCCACACGGGCAAAGCCATGCCGATCCTGGCCGACGCCGATCCTGCCCGCCTGATCCGCCGCCTGTCTGGGTGAGCGAAAAATCCCACTTTACGTCCGCAAAGATTCCAGTTATAATAGACATCCTGCCGGATAGTTGTGCAGGTACCCCACAGTCCTCGCCCAAGCCAGCGACTCTTTTGGCGCTTCACCCCGGTCGAGTCTGTTTTCCGATCTTCCGTCCAATTTCAATTTTTCGCCCACTTTATCGTTCCCCTTTGGAAGGAGACACTATGCCACGCCAACCCTTTGAGTCTGAATTTCTATATGGGTTTCACGAACCTGGCGGTGAAAACCACATGGCCGATCTGGGGGTGAAGGGATGGATCCTCCTCACCGACTCCATCGGGGCCGATCCCACCAACCGGGCCGGGGATGACTATACCCAGTTGAGCAGCCAGGGCTATGGGATCATCTCCCGGCTCAACAACGGCTATCAGCCGGCCGGCACCATCCCCCACAGCAGCCAGTATGGGGATTTCGCCAAGCGCTGCGGCAACTTTGTGGCCGCCACCCCCGGCTGCAAGATCTGGATCATCGGCAACGAGATGAACTATTGGGTAGAGCGGCCCGGCGCCGATACCCGGGGCATCCTGCCCCCGACCCGTGGGCTGACCGCGGAGGGCGAACACAACATCCTGCGGGGGATGCCGGAACGTTTCGCCGCCCTGCACCCAGACCTGCCCCAGTCTCGTTCCACCCACGCCGGCGAGGTGATCACCCCGGAGATGTACGCCCGCTGCTATAAGCTGTGTCGGGATGCCATCAAGTCCCAGCCGGGGCATGGGGACGATCTGGTCTTGATCGGCTCTGTGGCCCCGTGGAACAACCAGACCACCTATGCGGGCAACGAAAACGGGGATTGGGTGCAATACTTCGCCGACATTCTCAAGGCCCTGGGGCCGGACAACTGCGACGGCATCACCATCCACACCTATACCCACGCCGCGGACCCCAACCAGATCTTTGACGATGTGATGATGGACGCGCCCTTCCACAATCGCCACTACAATTTCCGGGCCTATCAGGATTTCATGAAGGCCGTGCCCCAAAACATGCGCCACCTGGCCTGCTACATCACCGAGACCGACCAGGATGTGGCCTGGGACAACCGCAACATCCAATGGGTGCAGCGGGCCTATGGGGAGATCGATTCCTGGAACAAACAACCGGGCAACCAGCAGATCCGGGCGTTGATCCTCTATCGGTGGCCCAATGTGCCTGGAGATCGCTGGCAGATCGAAGGCAAGGCCGGGGTCCACGAAGATTTCCGCGAGGCGGTCAAATACCAGTATCGGTGGAACCCCCATGCGGTCCCCGCGCCGGGCCAATCTGCGGTCCAGTCCACGGCCCAACCTGTTCCGGCCAACCTGCGGGCCGGCGGACAGGTGAGCATGGCCACCATCGTCAACCTGCGCAAGTCCCCGGGCCACCTGGGCAAGCTGCCCTCCGACAAGATCGGCGAGATCCCCCAGGGGGCGGCGGCCACGGTGTTGGCCGGTCCCCAGCAGGCAGATGGCCTGGTCTGGTGGCAGGTGCGCACCCAAGATGCCAGCGGACGCCCGGTCACCGGCTGGGCGGCCCAAGCCGACGGCGAGGGCAACCTGCTCTTGGCCGCGGCCAGCGGATCAGCCGCCCCCACCACACCGTCCCAACCATCCCAACCCACCCAACCCACCATCCCAACCACCTCAGCCTCAGGAGGAAAACCCATGAACCCAAGCGATGTCAGACCCGGCCTGCATGTCTCCACAGCCAACATCGTCAACCTGCGCCAGTCTGCCGGATATCTGAACAAGCCGAGCATGGATGTGGTGGCCCAGGTCCCCATCAACACCCCAGGGGTGATCTTGGCCGGTCCGCAACAGGCGGACGGCTTGCCCTGGTTCCGGGTGAGTTTGATCCTAGCCGACGGGGGCAAAGTCACCGGCTGGATGGCGGCGGTGGACACGGTCGGCAACCCCCTCTTCCTGTCCAGCGGCACGACGCCCCAGGCCGCGGCCAGTGGACCGACGACGCCCCCTCCCGCGGCGGCCCCGGTCTCGACGCCCCCGCCGACCCAACCGGCGATCCAGGGCAAATTCAAAAAAGGGCAACAGATCACAGTTGCCAACTATGCCAATCTGCGCAAGAGCGCCGGTTATGTCAATAAAAATCCAGACGATGTGGTGATCGATATTCTGATCAACACCCCGGCCACAGTGCTGGGCGGGCCGGTCTCTGTGGACAAGCTGATCTGGTGGCAGGTCCGCAGTACCGGGTCCAATCGGGCCACGGTGGAGGGCTGGGTGGCCGAGGCGGACCCCAACGGCGTGGCCATTCTGGCTGCCGGGGCGCCCACGGCCCCGCCCCCCGCCCCCACCCCGGTTCCCTCCACGGCCCAGATCCACACGTACAGCGTGGGGGACATGGTGGTCAACATCAGCGGGGACATTGTGAACCTGCGCAGCAGCCCGGGCTATGTGGGCAAACCGGCCAGCGATGTGGTCTCTCACCTGCCCGACCGGACCGCGCTGATGGTGCGGGAAGGGCCCCGGGATGCGGACAAGCTGGTCTGGTGGAAGGTGAGCGGCTCCGTAGCCGAGAGTGGCCGCGTGGAAGGCTGGCTGGCCGAGGCCGCGCCCTCGGGGGTGCGGTTGATGGCCCCGTCCCAATATAGCCGCATCATCAACGTGGGGATTCCGTTTGTCGGCCTGTTCAGCGTCAGCCAGGGCTGGGGCAGCAATCCCCAATTCTATGCCGGATTTACCTATGACCAAGTGGCCCTGCGGGGCCACAACGGGTTGGATTTTGCCACCCCCACCGGCACCCGCTTGGTGGCCGCGGACAGCGGGGAGGTGCTGAAGGTGGACTTCGAGGCAAAGGGCTTTGGCCATCATGTGTTGATCCGTCACCGGTGGGGCGAGAGCCTCTATGCCCACATGAACCGGGTCACCGTCAGCGTGGGCCAGAGCCTGGAGCGGGGCGCAGTCATCGGCGAATCTGGCAACACAGGCGCGGGGACGGGGCCGCATCTGCACTTTGGCATCCGCATCAACCCGTACCGGCGCACGGATGGCTGGGGCGGCTTCACGGATCCCGGGCCCTTCATGGACTTGAGCGATCTGCCCCAAAGCCGGGGAGACGTGGAAGAACCCGTGCCCATGGCCCCGGAACTGCCGGGCCGCTCGCGACCGTAAGGTAATGAGTAATGAGTAATGAGTAATGAGTAATTTGTTGCATCCTACACAAATTACTCGTTACTCGTCACTCATTCTTTCACCCGACTCTCGCCCAGACAGGAGACCACCATGAACCACAAATACGGCTTTCACTGCAACCGCACGGGGGATGATATTTTGGAGGCGGCCCGGCGGTTGCAGCCGAAGATCATCAAGGTGATGGATGCCAACGTGGGCTTTCTGCGCCGTTTGCGGGACACGGTGCCCGATGCCCTGTTGATCGGGCGGTTTTATGTCACTAACAACGAGCAGAGCGCGTTTGTCCAAGACCCCAAGGGCCACGGCGTCCGCTATGCGGATCGTTGCCTGGGCACCGAGGCCAGCCGCACGATCTACAAGGGCAAGCCCCTGGTCGATGCCTGGGAGACCTACAACGAGACCTTCCCCCAGAGCGTGGGCGCGGATGTGAAGAAGAAGTACGATGATTTCCAGGTGGCCTTTGCCCAGCGGTTGCGGGCCGGGGGCAGCGGGCTGGAGCCCATCGCCATGAACTTTGCCACGGGCAATCTGCTGGCCGAAGACTTTCTCGACCACTTCCCCGGCACCTTGGAGAGCTACACCTATCTGGGCTTTCACGAGTACGATTGGCCGGATATGTGGCGGGTCCACTGGCAGAACATCCAGGAGAAGAACGAGGGGGGCATGTGGCTCACCCTGCGCTATCGCCGGGTGATGCGGGAGGTGCGCAAGGTCTATGGGGACAAGCACAAGGTGATCATGACCGAGATGGGCATGACCCAGGGGGTCTCCGGCGGCGAGGACGTGGGGCCGTGGCACGAGAGCCACCCCATCCCCGAACAGCGCTATTGGGACTCGCTGATGTGGTACAACTACGAGCTGATGCGGGACCCCTATGTGATCGGCGCCCTGCTCTTTGTGGTGGGCGCGGTGACCCCGTGGCACAGCTTCGAGCATCTGGGCGGCATCATGGAGCGGCTGGTGGCCTTCCAGAACAGCGGCAGGGCGGCCTACATCCCTGCCGGCGCGCCCCCCCCAGCAGACGCCGACCCCACCGTGGGCGCTGTCCCCACCCCGACACCCGCCCCGACACCCGCCCCGGCCCCCACGCCTCTGCCCGTGCCGGTGATCAATCCGCCTGCGCCCAATTTGGAGAGCGCGCTGAAAGTGACCGCGGCGCAGAAACAGGTGATCCAGTTCAACCCCAACGCGGCCTTGCAAAAGGTGATCTTTGCCGCCAACTTCGTGCCCAACTCCGGCGAGTTCGAGCTGGAAAATGGGGGCAAAAAGTACATCGCCCAGCGGGCCGAACATCTGGGCACGGGCGAAGTGCGGGTCTACTATGTGCCCGTGGGCGATTGGGGCAACGTCAAGTTTGTGGTGGACAATTCAGCGCCAGGCAGCCGGGGGTTGCCGGTTCAGGAACGGCCAAAGCCAGGGGAGCAGGTGGTCTGAGGAGGGGTGTAGACTTTTTAACCGCAGAGGGCGCAGAGGGGACGCGGAGGGGCGCAGAGAAAGAAAGAATTCTCTGCGCCCCTCCGC
>CAZKEX010000224.1:0-7767 GCA_964551895.1 uncultured Caldilineaceae bacterium
AAGAAAAGCAAGGTTTTTCTCTGCGTTCTCCGCGAACCCTCTGCGCTCTCTGCGGTGAAATCCCTTCCCCAAGGAGACCAAAACCCCATGCCCATCTACGAATACTACTGTTATGACTGCCGCCAACGGGTGAGCGTCTTCTTCCGCAGCTTCAGCGCGGCCTCGGACGATGCCGCCCTCTGCCCGACCTGCGAGGGCAAACGGCTCTATCGTCTGGTCAGCCGGGTCTCGGTGATCAAGTCCGAAGAGAGCCGCATGGAGGGGCTGGCGGACGACAGCTCCCTCATGGCCGGGCTGGAGAGCGAGGATCCCCGGGCCCTGGCCCACTTCATGCGCCGCATGAGCGACGAGACCGGCGAACCCCTGGACGCCGAGATGTCCGACGTACTCAACCGGCTGGAATCCGGCCAAAGCCCGGAAGAGATCGAAGCCGCCCTGCCCGACTTCGGCGGCGGAGACGAGATGGGGGGCGGGATGCCGCCGGGCTTTCCGCCTATGTGAGGAAAAAAGAAGGCAAAAGGCAAAAGTGTGTGGCTGAGAAAGGGCTGGGTGATCAACGCTATTTTTGCCTTTTGCACTTTGCCTTTTGTCTTAAAAACTGAGTGAAAACGCAAAGAGCGGCGCAGATTTGAGATCTGCGCCGCTCTTTGCGTCTACCTCTCGCTCCCACGCTCCGCGTGGGAGCGGTAATTTGGCGCTCTGCGCCACGGGGCGCAGAGCGCCGAGCTGCGTTCCCACGCGGAGCGTGGGAACGAGACCGGGAACGGGATTGCTATATCTGTTCAAAATGGCCCACATCCATCACGAAGATCGTCGCGCCGCCCATGTGCTTTTCCACCGGGATGGGAATGTGCATCTCCCCTGGCTCCATGACCGGGGGCAGGGGGGTGACATATTGGATGCGGCTTGGGCAGTTCTCCCGAAAGATGGTCAACACCTCGGTCACATCGTCATCCTCCACACCGCAGAAGACGGTGACGTTGCTGGCGTGGCGATAGCCTCCCGTGGAGTTGGTGGCCGTGGCCGCAAAGCCCCGGCGGATCAACCGATCCAACAGGCTGTTGGAATCCTCGCTGGTGATCACCGCCATAATCATCTTCATGCCATCAACCCCGCAGGCTGGCCAATTGGTTGGGCCGAAAGACCGGCCAACGACGCACCCACCCGCGCCCAAATCACAGCGTGAATGGCTTCCACAGGCTGGGTGGCGTCCAAAACCAGCCAGCGGGCCGGTTCCGCCTGGGCCAGGGCCAGATAACCATGCCGTACCCGCTGATGAAAGGCCACGGCCTTGGCCTCCATGCGGTTCCACTCATCCGCCGCGCCCATCTGTTTGCGATGCAGGCCGGCCACCGGCTCGATGTCTAAAAAGATCGTCAGATCCGGGGTCAGGCCGGCGGTGGCGTAGGCCGCAAGCTGACGCAGTGGGGCCAAAGTCTGGCCATGACCGTAGCCCTGATAGGCCAAGGTGCTGTCCGCAAAGCGATCACACAGCACCACCTGGCCCCGGTCCAGTGCGGGCCGGATCACTTGGTCCACGATCTGGGCCCGGGCGGCGTTGAAGAGCAACGTCTCGGCCCGAGGGCTCATCTCTGTGTGGGCCAAGTCCAACAGCAGGGCGCGGATGCCGTCGCCGATGCGGGTGCCGCCGGGCTCCCGGGTGGTGAGGGTGGGCCAGCCGTCCCGGGCCAGGGCGGCGGCCAGCAGACCGATTTGGGTCGTCTTGCCGCTGCCCTCCGGCCCTTCAAAAGTGATAAAGATGCTCACGCCTTACTCCCGAAAAATGCGCACCCGGCGGTGAGGTTCCCGCCCGTAGCTATGGCTGATCAGATTGGCCGAGCGGGCCAATTGGTGTTGCTGGCTGCGCACTGGGGCAGATTGGGGACTGAGTTCCACCGATTCGCTGCCGTTGGCCACCCGCTGGATGGCCTCTTGGGTCTCGCGGATGGCCTTGGAATAGCCACTTTCCGGGCTGTCGCTGATCTGGAAGATGTCCATCAGGCACTGTTCCATCTGGGTCACTGTGTTGCTGCGCAGGACATAGACTGGAATGTTGCGCCGTTCGGCGTCCAACAGGGGCTGGGGCTGCTGGCGATAGTAGTTTTTCAGGGTCATCACCACATCGGCCCCCCGCAGATCCGCCACGATCTCCACATTTACATCCAAGGTCTTGGCCGCAGAGCGCAGGCGGTTTTGACCGATGCCATAGGGCATGACCTTGAGGGTGCGTCGGCTGCCCCCATCCTTGGTCGGAGGGCGATAGGTCTCGCCGTGAATTTCGCCAAAAGAGGGCCACTTCTGCCCATTGCCAGCCTGGGTGGGCGCAGACGAGGCGCCCGCCTGCGGCGGATTGCGGCGGCCAAAGGAGGATTCCGGGGCGGCATCGGGTTGACGCACGGTGCGGGCGCCGTTGCGGCCACTCCGTTTGCCCCGTCTGCCCGGCTCTTCCTGCTCCCCTGGGCCGCTGCGCTCCCGTTGGATGCTGTTGGTCTTGGGCTGGGGCGCGGCCTCGATGTGAATCTGGCCGCTCTCATCCGTATAGCGCAGCTCGGGGGTGATCGCCCAGCCCCGCAGCAGGGCATCCACAGACTCGGCCACATTGTGGTGGATCACCATGCGCTGACGCTCCTGAATCTCGATCAGCACGTCAAAGGTGGGGGGCGAGCGCCGTTCCAGCACGGTCTTTTGGGTGCCCCGGCGTCGGGCCTCCTCGTCGGAGAGGGTGACGGACTCGATGCCGCCCACCAGATCGCTGAGGGTGGGGTTGAGGAGCAGGTTCTCCAAGGCGTTGCCGTGGGCCGTGCCGATCAGTTGCAAGCCCCGTTCGGCGATGGTGCGGGCGGCCACGGCCTCCAGCTCTCGGCCAATCTCGTCGATGATGATGGCCTCGGGCATGTGGTTTTCCACGGCTTCGATCATCACCTCGTGCTGGAGATCCGGGCGGGGGACCTGCATGCGCCGGGCGCGGCCAATGGCCGGGTGGGGGATGTCCCCGTCCCCGGCGATCTCGTTGCTGGTGTCCACGATCACCACCCGCTTGGTATCGCCCAGCACCCTGGCCGCTTCCCGGAGCAGGGTGGTTTTGCCCACCCCGGGCCGCCCCACCAACAGAATGCTGCTGCCGCCGGTCACAATATCGGCGATGATCTCGATGGTGCCATAGACCGCCCGCCCCACGCGACAAGTTACCCCGATCACCTGGCCCTTGCGGTTGCGCATGGCCGAAATACGGTGCAGGGTCCGCTCGATGCCGGCTCGGTTGTCTTCGCCAAAGCTGCCGATCTGCTCGATCACGGTGTCGATGTCGGCCTCGGTGATCTCCTGATCGCTCAGGATCAGCTCGCCGACGGTGAAGCGGGCTTCGGGGAGCCGTCCCAGATCCATGATGATCTCGATCAGATCCTGGGACTGGCTGGTTTGGGCCAGAGCTTCTTGGATGCGCTGGGGCAGCACCCCCAACAACAGCTCTAGATTATCTGTGATCTTTAGTTTATCCATAGACCTCTTGGGGTGGTGAGTAATGAGTAATGAGTAACGAGTAACGCGTGACGAGTAATGAGTGATGAGTGATGAGTAACCCATTACTCATTACTCATCACTCGTTACGAACGACCTAATTGTACCAGATCCTAGCCTATTCTCCGTAAACTGCTATCCCAATCCCCGATCCCCAATCCCCAATCCCCGATCCCCAACCACCTGGGTGATGGGGACGGCGGCGGGGAGGGCTTCGCGCACGGCTTCCAGGGCGGGGATGGTTTGGGGTTGGGGGGCCTTGGCCCAGGCCAATACGTGCTTTACCAGGCGCACCCGGTCGGTGACCGGGGCAAAGCCAAAGTCGTCCAGCACACCCTTCATGCCGCCCTGATAGGCCCGCACCCCTAAATAGATGGGCTTGTAGACCCTGCGTCGGAAGAGAACCGACGAGGCAAAGTGAATCAATTGGCCCAGCTGGTCGGGCCGAAACTGGGGATCCAGCCACAGATCCAACCACACCCCCCGCTCCCCCTCGGTGATGCGCAAGACGCCGTGGATCTCGTCCCCGGCCCACAGCACAAAGCTGGCGCTTTCTCCCGGCAGCCAGCCCTGTACAATCGGCAGCCGATCGCCCCGCTCATCAGAAAAAGCCCCTTCGGCCTGCTGCACGGGCTTGGGCACCGACCGCCCATAGAGTTGGCTCATCCCCCATTCATCCTGGGCCGTTTGGGGGCGCACATCGGGCCACAGCTCGGATGTCTCCCTGGGCCGGGGGAGCCGCCACACGGTCTCTTGGGTGAAGACAGTGAACCCCACCTGGCTGAAAGTCTCGATGGGCAAGGGTTGGTCCGGCAGATCCACATAGACCCGGCTGATGCCCAACTTGGCGGCATCTTGGACGGCGTGGGGCAACAGCTTTTGCCAGATGGCCGGGTGGCCGTCCGGGGAGGCCAGGTCCGGGGCCAAGAAGACCACATCGGCCTCGGCTCGGTTCAGGCGTTTGCGCAACTGCACAATGCCAGAGCGGGCCAGGCCATTGGCCTCTTGCTGCAACACATGGGTGATGACTTTGGTGGTGAGCCACGGGAAGAAGGTGGTGAGGGCAACCCGATTGGTTGTGCGGGGCGAGGTGACGGCGCGTTCAATATTTAGAATGGCCGCCTGACGGCCCAGCCGCTGTAACAATAGGATGTCGCCGAGATTGAAGTGGCGGATCACCGGATTGGGTACTCCTCGTGAACGGAGTTGATCGTGAACCTCGTTTGGACCTTCATTGTACTGGAAAGAGCGAGGGGTGACAAGTCATCACCCGCAAATGAATTTACATCACCCTATCCACCGGTTTTGAGATTTTGACCCCCATTGTGATAGAATTCGCGTCTATGGACAAAAATATTCGCCGACCGGGCCGCTTTTCGGGCCTCTTCCTCGGCCTACTCATCACCTTTATCCTCACTTTCGGGGCAGTGGAACCCCTTTTCGCCGCCGCCAACCTTGACATCGCCACTGACTCGATAGCCTTTGATCAACTTGGCCCCAACGCCAAAAATGTCGCCTTGGGCATCAACCGGGCCCGGGCCAATGCTGGATTGCCCCCCCTCGCCCTCCACCCCCTGCTCAACCAAGCCGCCCAAAATCACGTCAACGACATGATCGCCACCCAAAATTACCGCCACACGGGCAGTGATGGCAGCGATGTGGGCACCCGGGTGGCCCGCACAGGCTACGCCGCCAACGGCTGGACCGGCGAAAACTGGGTGGCCCAGGGAGATGCGTCCAACGCCCTCTCGTGGTGGCTGAACAGTTCCATCCATCGGGCCAACATCCTCAACCCCAACTGGACCGAATTGGGCATCGGCAGCGGCATGCACCCGGATGGCTGGGGCATCATCTTTGTGGCCGTCTTCTCCCGGGGCAGCCTGAACCAGAGCGCCGGCAGCGTGCCCACGGATCCGGCCTTTGTGCAGCGGGCTGTTCAACCCCAGGCCCAGGCCCAAACCGGCTCTGACATGGGTGGCAGCTACACCATTCAACCTGGGGACACCTTGAGTACCATCGCCGCCGGCTACGGGTTGACCTGGCAGGAGTTGGCCGCATCCAATGGGTTGGGCGAATATTCCACGTTGAATCTGGGCCAAGTGATCCGGGTGCCGGGTACGGGGGCATCGACCTCCTCCGCTGGGGGCGCTGTCCACAGCCAGGCAACGGCAACCGGCGTCATCCAATACACGGTCCAGCCCGGTGACACCCTGTTGGGCATCGCCTTGGGCTATGGCTTGACCTGGCAGGAATTGGCCACGGCCAACGGGTTGACCGGCAGCAGCTTGCTCCAATTGGGCCAGGTCCTGCGCATCCCCACCTATGGGACTGCCGAAGCCGCCACCGTGGCCACCACCTATGTCATCCAGCCCGGCGACACCATCATCGCCATCGCCATGCGCTACAGCCTGGACTGGCAGCATCTCCTGGAGATCAACGGCTTCACCGACAGCACCCTGCTCAACCTGGGCCAGACCATCCGTCTGAACTAAGCCTCCTCGTTGCCCAACTTAAAAGCCCTGGCCAGTTGATTCTGGCCAGGGCTTTTTTTGATGAGTAATGAGTAATGAGTAGCGTGGGGATTGGGGATTGGGGATTGGGGATTGGGGATTGGGGATTGGGGATTGGGAGACTGGGAGATTGGGAGATTTTTACTTGTCACCCCAAGTAAGGAGTAATGAGTAACGAGCACACTCCTTACTCATTACTCCTTACTCCTCGCCCCTACTTCCTGCGCTGCTGCCAATTGCTCACCCGGTCTCGCAGGCGTTCCCGGCTGTCGTTGGCGAGATCGGCCAGGGAGGTGAGCTGCTCTGGGGTGCCCAGGGCAATGAGGCAGTCCTGATATTGCACGGTGAAGGAGCCGCCGGGGTCGGTGAAGGTGGTGCCGTCCGGGCGGCGCACGGCCAGCACGTTGGCCCCGGTGCGGGTGCGGATACGGCCATCGGCCAAGGTGTGGTCCTCCAGATCCGAGCCGTGATGGACCACCACTTCCTCGATCCACAGTTCCAGCTTGCCTTGACGCATGACCACATCCAAAAACTCCACCACATTGGGGTGCAGGAGTTGGCTGGCCATGCGGTGGCCGCCGATGGCGTGGGGGCTGATCACATGGTCTGCCCCGGCCACCATCAGCTTGCGCTCGCTGTTCACCTTGTCTGCCCGGGCGATGATGGTCAGCCCTTTGTTCAGGGTGCGGGCGGTGAGGACGGCGAAGACATTTTCGGCATCTGAGGGCAGGCAGGAGCAGAAGCCCTTGGCCCGCTCGATGCCGGCCTGGCGCAGGATCACATCATCCGACGCATCGCCGATGACATGGGGGAAGCCATACTTGTCCATGTTGATCGAACTCTCCGGATCAAGCTCCACCAGGACGACCTCCGCCCCGTTGTCTTTCAAGTCCAACGCCACCCGTTTGCCCACCCGACCATAGCCACAGACGATATAGTGGCCGGTCAATTGGTTGATCTTTTTCTGCATACGCTGCCTCCGCAATACGCCACGCAATTCGCCGGCTACGATATAATCCGCCACCGTGCTAAAGGTATAGGCCGCCCCACCCACGCCCATGACGATCAGACCGATGGTGAAAACCTCCCCCCCGGTGGAGAGGGGGCGCACTTCGCCAAACCCCACGGTGCTGAGGGTGATGACGGTCATAAAGAGCGCGTCCGGCCACGACCACCCCTCGATCAAGACATAGCCGATGGTCCCGGCCAGCAGCAACCCGACAAATAGTCCGACCACGACCAGCAATCGCCGGGACAGACCCAGTTCATGGTTCACAGTTTGTGGGGCTCCTTTTGGTGGAGAGATTGGGGGGATTGGGAGATTAGGAGATTGGGAGATTGGGAGATTGGGTTTGGCAATCATCCAATCTCTCAATCTCTCAATCTCTCAATCTCTCAATCTCCCAATCCCTCAATCTCAAAATTGCAACGGTTTTTGGATCTCTGAAAATTCACCCCACTTACCCACAACTGTGGATAAGTCCGGGGATAACTCCTGCATGTGGGGATAGATCACCCTAAATGTAGGCATATGCCCCCTTTATTTAGGTGTTTGGCCCAAAATCATACCTTCCTGCCCACGCACGCCAACGCCGGTTGAGTAGGCCGAGTTGACTACGGATGCCCGTTGGCCTTGGAATGAGGCCGTATCGAAACCAAGTGGGTCAACCGGCGGGCGCTAGTACAGCCCGGCGCAAATAGCTCCGCAGATCCTTGCTCTAGCCCGGTCACGGACCGGGCT
>CAZKEX010000225.1:0-2558 GCA_964551895.1 uncultured Caldilineaceae bacterium
ATGTGCGGGATCTTCTCCCCAAAGCCACCCCGCCGGAAAGCCCGAAGCGCCCCCGCCGCTGGCAAGATATCGGATAAACTCAACCAACCGCCCAATCTCTCAATCTCCCAATCTCCCAATCTCAAAAAAGGAGATTAGGAGATCAAGAGATTGGGAGATTGGTATGGTGAGAGGAATTTGCCCATGCCCGTCAATTTTACTGCGCCGTACAAGACCCGTGTCAAACAAGCCGTGGCCGATCCGCACCTGAGCGGCGCGGTGACCCGTGGTACCGTGCGCATGGACACGGCCCGCATCAACGCCCTGGCCGCGGTGGACGGTCCGCGCCTGCGCGACCAGGTGCGGCAGATGAAGGAGTTCACCCTGCGCAACCTGCCCGACCTGTTGGAGCAGTTGGAGCGCAACCTGATCGCCAACGGGGCCAGGGTGCATTGGGCCAAGGACGCCGCCGAGGCCAACCGCATCATCGCTGCCATCGCCGACCAGAACAATGTGCGCAAGGTGGTCAAGTCTAAATCCATGGCCACAGAGGAGGTCCACCTCAACACCGCGCTGGAAAAGGTGGGCATCGAGGTGGTGGAGACCGACCTGGGCGAATATATTGTGCAATTGGCCGGGGAGGCCCCCAGCCATATCGTGGCCCCGGTCATGCACAAGCGCATCCAAGAGATCAGCGAGCTTTTCCAGCAAAAGCTGGACATGCCCGCCAGCCTGGACCCGGCGGATATGTGTACCGTGGCCCGACGCAAACTGCGCAAAGAGTTCCTCTCCGCCGAGATGGGGGTGAGCGGCTGCAACTTTGCCATCGCCGAGACGGGCACGGTCTGCATTGTCACCAACGAGGGCAACGGGCGCATGATCAGCAGTATGCCCAGGATTTACGTGGCCCTCATGGGCATCGAAAAGCTGGTCCCAACGGTGGAGGATGCCTTTCAACAGTACCAACTCCTCTGCCGCAGCGCCACAGGGCAGAATGTGTCGGTCTACATGTCCATGACCAGTGGGCCAAGGGGTCCCCAACACCCGGACGGGCCGGAGCAGTTCCATGTGGTGTTGATGGACAATGGCCGTCTGGATATGTTGGCCCGGGGCTATGGCGAGGCCCTGCTCTGCATCCGCTGTGGGGCCTGTCTCAACACCTGCCCGGTCTATCGGCAGGTGGGCGGCCACGCCTACGGCAGCGCCTATTCCGGCCCCATCGGCTCGGTGATCACCCCCCTGCTCTCCGGGCTGACCCTGGGCAAGGAGCTGCCCCACGCCAGCACCCTGTGCGGGGCCTGCCGGGAAGCCTGCCCGGTCAAGATCGACCTGCCCCGGCTCTTGGTCGATCTGCGGGCGGATCTGGTGGCCCAGGGGGAGAGCGGCTTTTTTGAGAAGAAAGCCATCCAAGCCTTTGTGCAGACCGCGCAGAGCCGCCAACGTTTCGAGCAGGCGGGCAAGGTGGCCAGTGTGGCCAGCAACCTCGCAGGGAGCATGATGGGTGGCAACATCACGTTCATGCCGCCGCCCTTGTACGATTGGACCCGCAGCCGAGACTTCCCTCCCTTTGCCAAAAAGAGTTTTCGAGATCAATGGAAGGAGCGGAAGCCATGAGTAGCCGCGATGATATTTTGATCCGATTGCGCACAGTTTTGAGCCGTCCAGACTTGCGCTTTCCGCCTACCAATCCGCAGCCGCTGGATCCCCGGGATCGCATGGCCGTGACCTATGCGGACGGGGATCGCTGGGATCTGGCCTATCGCTTTGGCCAGGAACTGGAGACGTTGCACGGCTCGTTTGAGCTGGTGGACTCCCCGGCCGAGGGGCGGCTGGCCCTGATCTCCCGCATGAAGATCTGGCTGGACGAGGAGATGGCCCTGCGCAAGGCGGCCGCGCCGCCGCCAGGGGACATCAACTCCGTGCTGTGCTGGGACCCGGCGCTGCTGCCCATCTCCGAATTGGAACCGGCCATGCATGACACAGGCTTCAACTTGGTGGCCCCGGCGGACATGGCCGACATGGAGACCCGGACCCAGGCCGAGCGTGTGCGCTTCGCCCTTTCGGGCGTGGACGCAGCCTTTGCCAGCACAGGGACCCTCGTGGTGGGTGCCGGGCCGGGGAAGAGCCGCTCCGCCACCCTGTTGCCCCTGCGCCATATCGTGCTGCTGCCCCTGAGCAAGCTCTACCCCACCCCGGAAGCGTGGCTGGCCAGCCTGCGCTACACCGGGGATCTGGTGGACTTCGTGCGCCACAGCGCCAATGTCTCCCTGATCTCCGGCCCCAGCAAGTCCGCGGACATCGAGCAGAATCTCACCCTGGGCGTCCACGGCCCGCAACAGGTCCACGCCATTTTGTTCGACGATATGGAGGCGTTGATGCGGGGGCGGGTCAGGGAATGACCAATGGACAATGGACAATGCACAATGGACAATGCACAATGGGGCGAGTTACGAGCTAGCGCAGGTTGAGTAGCCGCCCGGACTACTCCGCAGACCATTCAGTGGCAGGCGGCGTATCGAAACCGAAGCGGGTTAAACTGCGCACTATTGCGCTCTAGCCCGGTCCGTGACCGGGCGGGT
>CAZKEX010000225.1:2658-7762 GCA_964551895.1 uncultured Caldilineaceae bacterium
CTAGCGCAGGTTGAGTAGCCGCCCGGACTACTCCGCAAACCATTCGCTTTCTGGCGGCGTATCGAAACTGAAGCGGGTTGACCATAATTGTTTCAAACGAAGCAAATCCAAAATCCAAAATCCAAAATCCAAAATCAAGAAAGAGATCAAAAAATGACCAAAAAAACCTGGCGGGTGGCGATGATTGGGGCGGGGAGTATTGTGCAGTATGGGCATATCCCGGCCTTTGGGAAGTTGGCAAATGTGGAGGTGGTGGCGGTCTGTGATGTGAACGAGGAGCGGGCCAAGGCGGTGGCCGCGGAGGCAGGCGTCCCTGGGGTCTACACGGACTACGAGGTGATGCTGGCCGAGGTCAAGCCGGATTTGGCCGTGGTGGCGACGCCCAATGTCTTCCACAAGCCCATGACCATGGCGGCGTTGAACGCCGGCTGCCATGTGCTGTGCGAGAAGCCATTGGTCATCACCTATGCGGATGCCCTGGAGATGGTGGGGCGGGCCGAGGAATTGGGTCTGGTGCTGACCGTGGGCACCCACTATCGCTGGAGCGGGGCCATGCAGGCCGCCAAGCGCCAGGTGGACGCCGGCTTCTTCGGCGAGATCTACGCCGTGCGCACGGTCTACAGCCGGCGCTCGGGCATCCCCGGCTATGGCAGTTGGTTCACCAACATGGATCTGGCCGGGGGGGGCAGCCTCTTTGACATCGGCGTGCATGGGCTGGACAAGGCCCTCTTCCTCATGGGCTATCCCAAGCCCCTGACCGTGACCGGCGTCACCTATGCCAAGTTTGGGCCTCGGGGCAAGGGGCTGGGGGGCTGGGGCATCGACACCCAAAGGCCCACCCCCGGCGCCCGCTGCGATGTGGACGATCTGGCCCTGGCCTTTGTGCGCTTTGAGAACGGGGCTACCTTGCAATTGCAGGCCGCCTGGGCCAGCAACATGCCCGACGACCAGAGCGTGGAGATCTACGGCACAGAGGGCGGGGCGCGCATTTCGGGGGCCAGCGACTTCCAGTTGTTTACGGAGATCAACGACGCCCCCGTGGACATTGTGCAGCCAATTCCGCAAGACAAGACTTGGTCCAACACCAAACAGATTGCTGATTTGATCAAATTTTTGGACGGGGACGCGGACGCGCCCTTGGTCACCGGACGCCAGATCTTGGTGGGGGTGCAGATTTTGGACGCCATTTACAAGTCCGCGGCCAGTGGGCGAGAGGTGGCGCTGGCATGATCGAGCTGCCCCTGCTTTCCACGGACCAGATGCGCGAGGTGGACCGGCTGATGATCGAGGTGTTCGACATCCAGTTGATCCAGATGATGGAGAATGCCGGGCGGGATCTGGCCCTGCTGGCCAAACGCATGTTGCACGGGGATCTGGCCGACCGGCCCATTGTGGTCCTGGCCGGGCGGGGCAACAACGGCGGCGGCGGATTGGTGGCCGCCCGCCATCTGCTGAACTGGGGGGCGTGGGTGCAGGTCCTCCTCAGCCACCGCCCGGCGGAGTACAGGGGCATCCCGGCGCACCAACTGGGCATTCTGGAGCGCATGGGGCTGCCCATCGCCTGGGCGGAGGAGGGGTGGGGGCTGCCCCCGGCGGACCTGATCATCGACGCCGTGATCGGCTATGGCCTGCGGGGAGATCCCCAGGGCGGGGCGAAGGCCCTGATCAACCTGGCCAACAGCAGCATCGCCCCCATCCTCAGCCTGGACGCGCCCAGCGGCCTGGACATGGAGAGCGGCGCCCTCTCTTCCCCGGCCATCCGGGCCGAGGCCACCCTCACCTTGGCCCTGCCCAAGGCCGGTCTGCTGGGCGAGGCGGGCCAGTCGGCCATGGGCGACCTCTATTTGGGGGACATCAGCGTGCCGCCCCAACTCTACGAAGCCCTGGGCCTGGACGTCCCCCCCCTCTTCACCACAAGCATGATCATGCCCGTGCATGTAGAAAACAGCCGGGCCTATCTTCTCCCCAGCCACGAGCCGGAGCAGATTTCGGAAACTCGGTTGAAATTGCGCGACTGGGAATAAAGGCAACGAGTAAGGAGTAATGAGTGGTGTGGCGACGGGTTTTTCTTGCAAAGACAGAACTCACATGACCCACCACTCATTACTCATTACTCCTTACTCATTCGAACGGAGCCACCTATGCTATACATTCTCGCCTACGCCCTCATGATCCTCGGCCTGATCGGATCCCTGCTGCCTGTGCTGCCGGGGCCGATTTTTATTTGGCTGGGGGTCTTTGTGTGGGCCTGGGGTGACGGCTTCCAGGCCATCGGCTGGCCCACGTTGATCGTTCTGGGCATCCTCACCGTGATCGCCTGGGTCTCGGATCTGGCCTTGACCACCCTCCTCAGCCGCCGGGCGGGGATCAGTTGGAAGTCGATTGGGGCGGCGATCCTGGGGGGCATTATCGGCGGCATTTTGCTCAGCGGCATTTTGGTTTTGGGGTCCATCGTCGGCGCCATCTTGGGGGCCATTGCCGGGTTGCTGCTCTTCGAATACCGGGAAAAGCAGGACTGGGATCTGGCCTGGAAATCGGCCAAAACCTACCTGGTCGGCTTCTTCGGCGCCGTGGTGGTGGAGACGGCGTTGAGCTTGGTCATGCTGGGCATCTTCGCCTGGCAAGCGTTTTTGTAAAAGCATTTAACCGCCGAGGGCGCAGAGGGATCGCAGAGGATCGCAGAGAAAAACAAAACCCTCTGCGATCCTCTGCTTTTTCTCTGCGTCCTCGGCGGTTAATTTTAAGGATGTTCTATGCGAGCGGTGATTTTTGTGAATGGGGTGGTGGGGGACTATGGCCGGCTGGCGGCGTGGCTGCGGGCGGACGACTATTTGATCGGGGCGGACGGGGGGACGATGCACTGTCTGGCCCTGGGACGGCGGCCCGATGTGGTGGTGGGGGATCTGGACAGTCTGTCCGGCGGGGTGGTGGCGGATCTGCGGGCGGCGGGGGTGGAGATCGAGGAACATCCCGTGGCCAAGGACAAGACGGATCTGGACCTGGCCATCGACCGGGCCATCCGGGACGGGGCGGACGCCGTGCTGTTGGTGGGGGCCTTGGGCGGACGGCTGGACCAGACCCTCTCCAACCTGCTGCTCCTGGCCCGGCGGGAGTGGCCCGTGCCTCTCTCTTTGGCCGAAGGGGACGAACTGGCCCAAGTCGTACGGGGCGGGGAGACCATCACCGTGGGGGGGGAGCCGGGGTCCACGGTCAGCGCCGTGCCCCTGAGCGAAGTGGTGACCGGCGTCACCTACACCGGTCTGGCCTATCCGTTGGCCGATGCGACGTTGCGGCTGGGGAGTACGCGGGGGGTCAGCAACGAGTTGGCCGGGCGCGAGGCGCGGATTTCGGTGGGGGCGGGGATGTTGTTGGTGATCAGCAGGGAGTGAGGGGGGCGGAGTTGGGGGGCTATGCCTGTGTCCAGAAGATCCATTCAGAGGGGAGTACAGAGAGGCCTCCGAGCAGAGAAAGGTGGCTGTTTTGAAGTCTGAAGCCGCCTAACGTTTGGGAACCAGGCCGGCTTCTCTCATGACTTTCTGTTCATCCTCATGGCTGATATTGAAGCAGACTTTAAGTGCCCCACCGACTGCGCAAACGAAATAGGTAATGAAAAATTTGAAATCCGACCGCGTTGTGGAAGGATTCTCAAAGTTCATTGGCCAATGAACTTTGACCATCGAGTAGTTGTCATCAATTTGCGTGACACTTTTGTCAATTATTTTCGCAAACTTGAATCCTAAATCCTTGAATAGCTGTTCTCTTTTCGTGGCAGCTTCCTTCCACTTCATGTCGTTCTGCACGCAGGCGGTTCTATTGGGGTCAGCAGACATAAAGGAGTCTGTGTACAGTGATGCAAGTAGGTCGGGATCAAAGTTGTTTGCGCTCTTTTCATACTTGGCAAAGAAATCGTCAATCTCTTTCATGGTTCGCGCTCCGGGTGTGAATGGGTTTACAGGAGACTTGCAAGAATACGGCGAGGCAGTCAATCAGCATCGAAGGTAATGCCCGATCTACCTGAAGCGGCCTAACGGCAAACTCACCGGTCGGGCGGGTCAAGCCATCGACTTCCGAGGGCAACGAAGCGCCCTATACCAGTCGCCATGCATAGCGCTGAGGGTGCAGCCCGATCCGGTGCAGTGGATGTTAGCGCTGCATGAGCGGAAGAACAAGGCAAAAGAGCAGGGATAAAACCCCAACGATGACAGAACACCATGATACTCAGACTTTTAGCAGAAAAGCGTTGAGTACGGTGGTTGTGTAACCCCTGTTCGCCGCAAAGGTGTGCGAACAGGGGTTACATACCACCGCCCTACTTGCCGACAATTTTTGCCGCACTCACTGACCTTCCTTTGATATTTCAATTGTGTTGACCTCATCACCTACAATCCAGTAGGGGCCCATACAATTAGGAGGTAGTTCTTTCTGTACAGACTCGTCGAAAAATGAGAGCAACGTGATCTCGCCCCCACTAATTCGCACTTTATCTCCAACGCGTGCCACGATTTTGCTATCTCCATTAAGTATTTGGATCGCATCGTTTTTGGTGCTGAATGCATAATCAGGCGGCCAAATGAGCAAATAACTAATATCAGATTCGTTAGCGTTCACACGAATGCAATTTTCGACCGTGACCAGCGTACCGAAAATTTCGCCTGTCATCGCTTCCCTTTCACCGTCTACTTCTTCTTGCTGAGGAAAGAAAACTTGGGAATTATTCACGGATGTGGCTGTAGGTTCGCTGTCTTGTAACGGAGTATTGTTAGTTGGTGACACGGTTGTAGTATCAGTTGCGGATGTGCAGGCCATAGTTGTGAGAAGTACTGCAAGGCAAATCAACCACACAGCCTTTTCTGCTACGGGTTTTTTCACCATTACAGTGGTCAAATAGTTGTACACAGAGACTGACATGCGTACCTTCTCGTTTTGTGAACCCTTATTGGAAAGCATGAACGCAATGACTCCTCGATATGCTGAACCGCGCATTACCTGAGACTAGTTTTGTCCGTTCAAAATCAATGGTAAATAGATTTTCACTGGTAATACAGTGAGGTAGGGATTTCCGGTTAGTGCCGAACACGACTGATTGCGTTGTATCCGTGTTCTT
>CAZKEX010000226.1:0-7732 GCA_964551895.1 uncultured Caldilineaceae bacterium
TTTGACGGATCGAACGGATTCAAACGGATTTCTTTCTTCTATCCAAAAAAGATCCGTTTTGATCCGTTCGATCCGTCAAATCCGTGGCCTATTTGTAGTCTATGGTTTATTCCTGCTCCAGCCGTGAGAGGCCAAAGCTGACCAGTTCCACCAGTTGGATGGCCAGGCGATCCGCGTCCAAAACATAGACCTGGCAGCCCTGCTCCCGCAGATCGGCCATGCGGCTTTCCAGGCGAGCGGGCTGCTCGCTCATGATGATCACCCGGCGGCTGCGGGCGGCCACGTTGGCATCGTCCCCGGTTTCGGGCACATAGGCCGTGTAGAAGCGCAGGAAGGCCAGCAGGATCTCCTGAGAATAGCCCCCCGCATCCACCCACAGATAGAGGGGGAAATCGAACACCGGTTCCGGATCAGGCTCAGGATCTGGGCTTGGCTCTGGCTCTGGTTGAGCATCGGGATCAGGGTCCGGTTCGGGTTCGGGCGGGGGCCAGGGGGCAACCCGGGGCGGAGAGATGGCCTCGACGCTGGGCTCGAAGCGCACCAGGACGATCTCGCCCCGGCTCAGTTCCACGTCCGCGGTGGTCCCCAGCTCTTGGGGTTCGACGGTGTAGTGGCCCGGCCCCAAAGGGGCAAATTCCAGGGCCGTGGGACCATATTCGGCCTTGCTGCCGGTCAGGTGGACCAGCCCCGGCCAGCCCTGGGCCCACAGGCGCACGGGCAGGTTGAGCCGATCCGCCACCCGCACCCGCACCACCGCGGAGCCGGGCTGCACCCCCAAGGATCGCACATGGCCCCGCCACACAGCGCTGAGGGGGGAAAAGATCACCTCTTGGCCGCCCACGCCGTCCAGGGTCAGCTCGATCTGGCGGATGTCGTCCACGGCCAGGTTGACCGGGCCGGCGGGCAGATTGTCGAAGCGGAAATGGTCATCCTCCCCCACGGTGACCGTCAGGCTGCCCCCGGGTACCCCCAACAATGGGCCGGAGAGGGTGATGGGCTTGCCCGCCATGTCCGGGGCCACGCCGACCAGGGCGCTGCCCCGGGGCGGTGGCGGCGGCAGGGGTTGGGGCGGGGGGACGGGTTCCGGCTCTGGGGCGGGTTCGGGCAGCGGCCCCGGCGCTGGCTCCGGGCCGGGGCTTGGGTTGGGGTTTGGGTTGGGGTTTGGGCCGGGGATGGCGGCCATGTCGGTGAAGATGAACTCCACAAATCTCACCTGCTGGTCGTCCACAAAGAGATGGGCTTGCAGGGGATCCCCGCTCTGGGTGGACAGACCATCCACCTCCACGGTGTAGTGGCCGGGGGAGAGGGGGGCGATCTCGCAGGCGTAGCTGCCATACTCCGATTTGCTGCCTGTGAGGACGGGGGGGCTGGACCAGCTCTGGGTGAAGGCGCGCACGGGCAAGTTGCGCAGCCCGGCCACCACGTTGACGCGGATCACACCGAAGCCCGGGGCCGGGCCGCCGTCCCGGACCGTGTGGCCCCAGCCGGGCACGGCCATGTCCACCGTGGCCGCGCCGCCGGGACCGTCCGTGCCGTCCAAGGCGATGCCCTCCACCATGCGCTCGTGGTCGTAGAGGAAGAGGGAATAGCGCCCCGGCCCCAGGCCCACAAAGGCATAGGCGCCGTCATCCCCGGCCAGGGTCTCCCAATCTCGCCCGTCCCCCTCCCGCACCAGGACCAGGGACGCGCCAGCGCCGCCGGTGACCGCGCCGTCGATGCGGCTGCGGTTGCTTTCCCCCCCAGGGGCCGGGGAGGGCGCGGGATCAATCATCCCTTCATCGCCGGATTGAAGATGGGGGCGGGCCTGTTTTGGCTCCACGGTGAGGGCGTCGACCACGGGCAGTTTGCCCTTGGGCCAGGCTGTGCCAAACCAGGCGTGGGGTTCCCACCACGGACTGGAACTGCCCAGGACGTAGTTGCCCATCAGCCAGAAAGCGGTGCAGAAATAGTAGTCCGGGGCGGCGGGATAGTGGCGGCTGGTGCCCATCATCACCCGGCAGGCCTCCACGGTTTGGGCCATGTGCAGATTGGGCGTGGTGGCGGGATAGCGGGGGTCCGCGCCCTCGCCGACGAGATAGCCATTTTCGGTGGAGAGCAGGGGCAGGCTGCGGCCCAGGTGTTGGCGGTTGAGCTGGTCAAAACGCTGATAGGCCAGCCAACACGAGGCGTCGTCCATGATGGTGGCCCCAGGGTTGGCGTGGGCCGCCCGCAGCCGGTTGACCTCTTCCAAGCTGCGCCCGTTCCAGGCGTCCCGGCCCCACTGTTCGGCCCGCACCTGGTCGTAGAAAGCCTGGGTGATGGGCGCGCCTTCTTGGTTGCCGAAGTCATAGGGATAGTCCAGGGGATGGTTGACACTGTAGTTGTGGACCGCCTGCCAGACCGGGCCGTCGAAGAGGCTGCGCCCGCCCTTTTCGATGATCTTGCCCACCAGATCCCAGCGGGTGCCGGTGGCCACCGCGGGCACGCCGGGCATGCCTCCCCGACCCAGGATGGTCTGCATGTCCTGGATGGCGCTCTCGGCCACCAGGTCCAGGGCGTTGGGCGGCACCTGTCCCCCACGCCATTCGATACCCAGATCCGGCTCGTTGTTGAACTCAAAATAGCGCACGCCCGCCCGGATCAGCTCGTCCATCTGCTGGATCTGCCGGGGCGTCAGGGTGCCGGGGTTGGGCTGGGGCCGATAGAGGCGCACGATGGGCATGAAGCCCTCGGCCAGAAGCAGTTCGGCAAAGCCCAGCGCGCCGTCATGGTTGGCGATCTTGACCCAACTCACCCCCATGTTGCGCAGTTGGGGCAGCCACATCTCCCGGATCTTGCCCAGCCCCACGGCCGCGGGAAAGCCCGCACTCCAGTGCATGCCAATGCCGGTGTCGTTTGCGGGGCGTGGATAGTGGGATAGGTTCATTATTTTGGATTTCCGATTTTAAGTTGGCGATTAGGCGATTGGGAGATCGGGAGATTGGGTTGTCGTACTCACACCAATCTCCTAATCTCCCAATCGCCTAATCGCAAAAATCTTACGCAAGCATTTCGCTGAACCACGCCAAATTCCGCCGGGCGGCGTGGATCAGGTGGCGGGGTTCGGTGAAGTTGTGGGGTTCCCGGGGGTAGATGTGCAGTTCCACCGGGACGCCTTGGCGCTTGAGGGCGTTGTAGTATTGCAGCCCCTGCTCCACGGGCACCCGCTCGTCCGCGCCGCCGTGCTGTATGATGGCCGGGGTCGTCACGCCCTTGACATGGAACATGGGCGAGCGTTGGCGGTAGATCTCCAGGTCGTCCCAGAACTCCACGTCTCCGTCTTCATTGCCCATATAGTTGGGCACAAAGCCGGGGATGTCCGCGGTGCCGTTGAAGCTCATCAGGTTGGTCACCGGCGCGCCGATGGACGCGGCCTGGAAGCGGTCGGTTTGAGTCAAGGTCCAACTGGCCATGAAGCCCCCATAGCTCCAGCCGCAGATGCCCAGGCGGGTCGGGTCGGCGATGCCCATTTCGATCACCGTGTCCACCCCCTGCTGCAGATCCCGGTAATCGCCGCCGCCCCAGTCTCGCCGGTTGGCCAGGCGGAAATCCCAGCCATAGCCGCCGCTGCCCCGAGGGTTGCAGCGCAGGACCGCAATCCCCCGCTCGCACATCGCCGCCGGGGTGTAATAGTAGGGCCTGGCCACATATTCCCGCACGAAGACCGACATGGGACCGCCGTGGACATGCAACAGCAGGGGCAATGTCTCTCCGCTGGTGCGGTCATACCCTTTGGGGAGGAAGAGGGTGCCCTCGATCTCGAAGCCGTCCGGGGTGGTCCAGGTCAGCAATTCGATCTGGGGCAGGGGGCCAGGGGACCAACCATCGGGCAGGGGCGGTTCGGCCACCTTTTCAAATACCACCGGGCCACTGGCTCCGGTCACATCCCCTACATAGATGGCGTTGATCTCGTGGTAATCCTGGGCCGCCAAGACCGCCGTGCCCGATGCGCTCACATCCATGAAATTGAAGAGCTTGTCCCCGCCAAAAAGCACAACCGGGGCCGAGCCGTCCACGGGCAACGCCACCAACTCTGTGCGGATGCCGTGCTGGTTGCGCACGATCACCCCGCTGCCGTCACCGGCCCAGGCCACCATGTCCGGCTGCTCGTCGGAGACCTGGGCCAGGGGGCGTGAAGCTCCGCCATCCGCGGGGAAGAGGTGCATGCGGCTGGCCCGTGCCCATTGCATGGGTTCCTCGGTCACTTCGCAGGCAATCCACTTGCCGTCCGGCGCATAGCGGGGAAGGGGGTCAAAGGTGGCCGCACGGCCAAGGTCGGTCAGGACATCCTCGCTGCCGTCCGCCGCAATGGTGGCCAGGCGGGACTCGGTCCACACATCCGCCAGGGGTGCGGGCTGGTGGGTGAAGGCGATGCGCCCGCCAGCCGGGGCCCAGTCCAGGGCCAGGACGTGGAGCCGTCCCGATGTGAGCTGGGTCGGCTGGGCTGGGTCCGCGCCGGGCGCGGGCAGATCCACCACATGCAGATGGCCGAAGTCATAGTCCTCTCGCCAGTTGACCGCGTCATCCTTGGCCTTGAGCCGGGCCTGGCGTTCCTCGTCCCAGGGTGGGGCGACAAAGGCCATGCGGGTTCCATCGGGTGACCAGGCCAAGGCGCTGATCCCCAGCTTGATGCCGTTGGCCTCCCCGGCCACCAGCCACGCCTCGCCCCCATCCGCCCGCATGGCCCACAGGGCCTTGGACCGCACAAAGGCGATGGTTTCCCCGTCCGGGCTGAAGCGGGGCTGGGTGGCGCTCTCGCCAAAGGTCAACTGGGCCGGCGGCCCGCTGCCATCCGCGGGGACAATGAAGATCTGGTGGCGGAACTGGCTGGTGTCCTCGGTCATATAGGCCATGCGCACGGTGAAGAGGATGCGGGATCCGTCCGGCGAGATGACCACATGCTCGATCATGGGATAGTGGATGTAGCTTTCCGGCTGCCAAGCGTGGGTGGAAGACATACTGATTCCTCAATTTTGGATTGGAGATTTTGGATTGTGGGCTGATTGCAGTACAGTCAGTAGTGTATCCAATCCTGTCCCGGGAGTCCAGTTCAGAAGAGGGTGCGCATGGGCAAGGGGTCGTATTCGTTTGGGTGTGTTCAAAACAAATTGGAGGAGTTCGCACCCCCTGGTGCGAATGGGTCTGCGCCAGGGGGCGCAGACTCCTCGGGCTAACTCAAATGAACACATCCTATTCGTTTTGTATGCCAAAAGTTACTCAAACAGGCTACTTCAGCCCTATGGAACGAACAGCATGAGTCAACCACCGAACGCATCTATCTCCAACACAGCCGCCCTGCGCTCCCTGCGGGGACAGTGGCTGGCCTTGATGGGCATCTACGCCTGGGTCTGGTTGATCGGTCTGCGGCTGATGGAATGGGCATGGCCCCAAGCCCAGGCGGAGCGCTGGGCGCTCCTCGCCGGGATCGCTCTTTTGGGTCAATTGGGCGTCCTCTGGCTGGCCCTGCCCCGCAACCATCGGGCGGACGAGACGGCCCTGCTGCCCACCCTGGGCCCGGGGAACTGGCTCAGCCTCATGCGGGGGATGCTCTTGGGGCTGCTGGCCGGTTTCCTCTTCCTGCCCCGGCCCCAGTTGGGCACGGACGGCCTGTTGGCCTGGGCGCCCATGCTCCTCTACACGGTTGCGGCCATCTCGGACATGTTCGACGGCTACTTGGCCCGCATCACCCACACCAGCACGGCTTTGGGCGAGTTTTTGGATATGGAACTGGACGGCCTGGGCACCTTCATTGCCTCGGTCCTGGCCGTGCAATACGGCGTGCTGCCCTGGTTTTTCCTGCTGTTGGGGCCGGCCCGCCAGTTCTTCCTGGCCGGGATGGGATGGCGTACCCGGCGCGGCCTGCCCAACCAGGATCTGCCCCACAGCGACTATCGCCGGGTGGCCGCGGGCTTGCAGATGGGCTTCATCAGCGCCATGTTGTGGCCCTTCATGCACCCGCCGGGCACGGTCTACGCCGGCTACATGGCCGCCGCGCCCATCGTCGCCAGCTTCAGCCGGGACTGGCTGATCGTCTCCGGCGTGTTGAGACCGGACGCGCCCCGCTATCAAGCCGTGCGCGCCCGGCTCACGGCGCTGTTGACCGAATGGACGCCCCTATTTCTGCGGGGCATGGTGCTGATCGCCGCCTTTCTCCTGCTCCGCCCCCTCCTGGCCGACCCCGCGGCCCGCACCGCCTTCGCCTGGCCCGGCGGCGGAGATGCCCTGATCACGGGGAGCATCCTGGCCGGGGTTGGCGCGTTCTTGGCATTGCTGGTGGGTGGCGGCGTGCTGGTGCGGCTGACGGCCCTGCTCCTGGTCTTCCCCGTGGGCGCGCACATCCTGACCAGCGGGCCGACTTGGGCCAACCAGGTCCTGTTGGCCGCCAGCCTCTATCTGATCATCTCCGGTGCGGGGCGGCTGGCCCTGTGGCGGCGGGACGACCACTATGTCATGCGGCGGCTGGGGTCGAACCGTTGAACAAGCGGCGGCTGGCCGTAGCCTTGGGGTGGAGTATCGCCCTGGTCCTCTTGGCCTGGGTGTTGACCCGTGTGCCCCTGGCCGACGCGCTGACTGCCCTTTCCCGCTTGACCCCCGGCCAAATCGGGGCGCTGATTCTGCTCAACGGGCTGATCTTCCTCACCTTCAGCGGGCGCTGGTGGCTGATCCTGCGGGCCCAGGGCCACCCTATCCCCTATCTGCGCCTGGCCGCCTATCGCCTTGCGGCCTTCGGCGTCACCTATTTCACCCCCGGTCCCCAATTTGGCGGCGAACCCTTGCAGGTCTATTTGGTCCACCGCCGGGATGGCGTGCCCACGGCCACCGCCCTCTCCGCCCTGGCCTTGGACAAAGCCTTGGAGCTCCTGGCCAACTTCGCCTTTCTGGCCGCCGGGGTCGTGCTGATCCTGCGCTGGGAGCTCTTTCCCCCCAGCCAGGCGCGGCTGGCCCTGGCCCTGGCCTTGGGCTTGCTGGCCATCCCCCTGGTTTTGCTGGGCGCCGCCGGGCTGGGCCATCGTCCCCTCTCTGGGTTGATGAACGGGCTTGGTTGGTTGATGCCAGTCCAATTTTCAAATGTCTACGATCGGGGGCGGGCCGTGGTGGCCCAGGCGGAGAACCAGAGCAGCGCTCTCTTCCAAACCCAGCCGGGCGCGTTGATGGCGGCGGTGCTGGTCAGCGGGGCAAGCTGGGTGGGGATGGTGGGAGAGTATTGGCTGGTCCTGGGCTGGCTGGGGGTGGATCTGAGCGTCACCCAGGCCATCGGCGCCCTCACCGCGGCCCGGCTGGCCTATCTGCTGCCCCTGCCCGGCGGCCTGGGCGTGCTGGAAGCCAGCCAGGTCCTGGCCCTCACCCTCCTCGGCTTCGACCCCGCCGCCGCCATCGCCGTCAGCCTGATCATCCGCCTGCGGGATGTGAGCATGGGGTTGATGGGGTTGATGCTGGGGTGGATGTACCGCAAAAAATAGAACACGGATTGGACGGATCGAACGGATTAAAACGGATCTTTTTTTGATCCGTTTTGATCCGTCTCATCCGTCCAATCCGTGTTCTATTTTGTTCCCTTTACTTGACGATCTTTTTTGATCCTGTCTGTTCGGGGCGAGGACCGCGGGTGGGCAGGGCAGTCAGGAGCAAGAGCAGCAGCCCAACGCCCAAAGCAATCAACCCCCAACGCCAAAAGTCCGGCACAAAGCGCAAGCTCACCGTGGACGCGCCGGCC
>CAZKEX010000227.1:0-7658 GCA_964551895.1 uncultured Caldilineaceae bacterium
CCGGGCTAGAGTACGGAAAAGCGCAGGTTTCAAACCAATCTCCCAATCCCCAATCCCCAAATTTGAACCAAACCCGCCACTTCACCCGCCGCCGATCAGACAAATGATGATAGATCGTAAAGAGACGGGGGCAATATGGGAACATGGCTTGCCATGTTCCCATATTGCCCCCGTCTCACCTCTTTGCCCCTTTATCCGTTGCCCGCTTACCCGCTCAAGAATCCATCAAAACCCTAAGCATCTCCACCGGAATAGGAGCCTGCTCGGCATAGGTGAAGACGAGCTTGTTTTCGTTTTCGGCCTCCGGGTCATAGTCGATGACCACCAGATCCCCGGTCTTGTATTCCCCGGCCAGCAGCCGTTTGCTCAGTTCGTTCTCCACGGCCTTTTGCAGCAGACGGCGCAAGGGCCGCGCCCCATAGTTGGGGTCATACCCGATATCGGCCAGATGTTTGGCCGCGGCCTGGGTCAGCTCGGCCTTTAGCCCCATCTCGTCCAGGCGTTTGGTGATGTCCCCCATGAGCAGCATGACGATCTCCTCGATCTGCGCCTTGGAGAGGCTCTCGAAGATGATGGTCTCGTCGATACGGTTGAGGAACTCGGGCCGGAAGAGGCGCTTGAGTTGGGCCGTGTATTCGCCCTGGGCGTACTTGTCCTCGTTGAGCGTGGGCGACGTAAAGCCCAACGGCCCCCGCTTGACCACATCCGCGCCCACGTTGCTGGTCATGATCACCACCGTGTTGCGGAAGTCCACATTGCGCCCCTGGCCGTCGGTCAGCCGTCCGTCGTCCATGATCTGGAGCAGGCTGTTCCACACTTCCGGGTGGGCCTTCTCCACCTCGTCGAAGAGGATCACCTGATATGGGCGGCGGCGCACCTGCTCGGTGAGCTGCCCGCCCTGATCATAGCCCACATAGCCGGGAGGCGCCCCAAAGAGACGGCTGACCGTGTGGGGCTCCTGATATTCGCTCATGTCGATGCGGATCAGGGCCTCTTCGTCGTCAAACATGAAGGCGGCCAGGGCCTTGGCCAGTTCGGTCTTGCCCACGCCGGTCGGCCCCAAGAAGAGGAAGGTGCCGATGGGCCGCCGGGGATCCTTCAACCCAGCCCGGGCCCGGCGGATGGCGTCGCTGACCGCCACCACCCCCTGGCTCTGGCCGATGATGCGCTGGCCCAACTGCTCCTCCATGTGGATCAGCTTGTCCGATTCGGTCTGGATCAGGCTGTTCATGGGGATGCCGGTCCAGCTATGCACCACCTCGGCGATGTCGCTGGACCCCACAATCTCGTCCAGCCCGGCCTCGATCCGCCAGGCGTCGGCCTCGGCTTTGTACTCCTCATCCAGCCGCACCCGCTCGGTCTTGACCTGGGCCGCCTTTTCATAGTCTCGGGCCGCCCACGCCTCTTCTTCCTCGCCGGTCAGTTCATCCAGCCGGGCTTTTTTGCTCTTGAGGGCCGGGGGCATGGAATAGATGGCCACCCGCAGTTTGGCCGCGGCCTCGTCCATCAGATCGATGGCCTTGTCGGGCAAGCGGCGGTCGGGCAGATAGCGATGGCTGAGCTTGACCGCTTCCCGTAGGGCCTCGTCGGCATAGGTGACGTGGTGGTGATCCTCGTAGCGCTGGCGCAGGCCAAAGAGGATGGCGATGCTGTCGTCAATGTTGGGTTCGTCCACATAGACCGGGGCAAAGCGCCGTTCCAGGGCCGCGTCCCGCTCGATGTTTTGGCGATACTCGTCCAGGGTGGTGGCGCCCACGCATTGCAGTTCGCCCCGGGCCAGGGCAGGCTTGAGCATATTGCTGGCATCCATGGCCCCAGCCGCGTTGCCCGCGCCCACCACTGTGTGCAGCTCGTCGATAAAGAGAATGATCTCCCCCTCGCTGCGCCGGATCTCGTCGATGGTGGCCTTGAGCCGCTCCTCGAATTCACCCCGAAAGCGGGTGCCCGCCACCATCGCGCCCAGATCCAGGGAGATCACCGTCTTGCCCATGAGGGGTTCGGGCACATCGTTGACGACGATCTTCTGGGCCAGTCCCTCCACAATGGCGGTCTTGCCCACCCCGGCCTCGCCGATCAGCACCGGGTTGTTCTTGGTGCGCCGGCTGAGGACCTGCAGCACCCGCAAGATCTCGGCGTCACGACCGATCACCGGGTCCAGCTTGCCCTCTTTGGCCTGTTTGGTCAGGTCCTGGCCATACTTTTCCAGCACCTGATATTTGCTCTCGGCGTTGGGTTCCGTCACCCGCTGGCCACCCCGCACCTCTTCCACCGTGGAGGCAATCCGCTCCCGGGTGATGTTGGCCTCCCGCAGGATGTTGGCGCTGGGGGTGTTGCGCTCGCTGGCGATGGCCAGAAGCAGATGCTCCGTGGAGATATATTCGTCCTTGAGCTTACCGGCTTCCTCGTTGGCCACATCCATAATACGCTTGAGCCGGGGGGTGATAAAGACCTGGGCTGTCTGCCCGCTGCCATAGGGGTTGGTGGTGGCCTTGGGCGCGCTTTCCAGCACGGCCTCCAACTTCTGGGCCATGATCCCCTGGTCCGCCTCCAGCCGCTGCATCACCTGGGGAATGGCCCCATCGCTCTGCTGCAACAGGGCCAGGAAGAGATGCTCCGTGTCCACCTGGGTATGTTTATATCGGCGCAGGATTTCCAACGCGTGCATCGCCGCTTCCTGGGCCTTCTGGGTAAATCGATCAAATCGCATCATATCTAGGTCGTCTCCTCGTACCGTCGAATAATCTCCAATCTCCCAAGCTCTCAATCTCCCAACCTCCCAATCGCCCAACCTCGGGAGAGATTGGGCGATTGGGAGATCAGGCGATTGTTGTGTGTGTACACTGTACCGTCAATTATACGTCAAAAAGGGTAATCCATGTTCCGAATTGCCGACGACTCTAACGCAACGCAAAGGGTGGGAGGGACTTTGGATTTCAGATTTTCGATTTTGGATTGGCGGGCTGGATAACCCTTCCTCAAAACCGCGTGGGCGGGGGATCTGAAAGATCCCCCGCCCACGCTACAATCCAAAATCTACAATCCAAAATCCAAAATCTAATACCGCGTCAACGCCCCGATCTTGCCCGCCTTTTCCAGCCCCTCGTGCTGGTCGAGGACGCTGACATCCACGCCTTGGAGCAGGGCGTGGCGCAGGACGCTGTCCACGCCGTCGGGCAGGGCCTGGATCTTGCCGCTCAGACCCAGATCGGTCTCCGTGTCCAGGACGATGAAGCCCGTGTCCACATAGCGATGGGCGGGCTGGGAATAGCCGGCCAGCACCACCACATGCTGGGCTCGTCCCCCCTGTACCGCGTTCAGGGTCTCCGCCAGCCCCAGGACCGCGTTGCTGCCCTTGTGGGCCGCGGTGACAATGGCCGTGGCCATCTCTTGGGCATGGATGTCCGCCTGTTTGCGGGCCAGGTCCATGGCTTTGTCCTGCAATTCGTCGGGGGTCACATTGGCATCCGCCGCGATATGGCCGATCACCATGCCCCGCAGCCGGTTGCTGAGCAGGTCCCGGAAGCGGGCCACGTTCTTCTCCGTCCCGGCCAGGATCAGGGAACGGCTGCCCATGCGTCGATAGAACTCTTCGGCCAACTCGGCCGCCTCCTGAAGATTCTGGCGGGCGGTCTTGGCCTCGTGACGCTGATAGCGTTGGGCCGCCCATCCCCCAGACCGATGGATCTTGACCTCATCGCCCAGATAGCCCTCCGCCGCCTCCAAATGGCCCATACGATAGGAATAGAGCCTGCCGCCCATCTGATCCACCAGGATCACGCCGATACGGTCGTAGGTGTCGAGCAAAGTCGCCAATTGATGCACATAGGGGCGGAAGCTGGTGAAGACCGTGTCTTCTACCGGGACCAACAAGCTGTGTGCCCACCAAAAATTCTCCGCCGCACAACTGAACATGATCAATCCCCGACCCTCCCAGTTGTAGCCCAACTCTACATAGTCCTGCACCTTTTTGATGTCTGCCCCAGCCGCGTTCTTGGCCTGCTGCAACAGACCCCGCAGGGCCAGTTTATACTTCTCCGGCGTGCGGCGGGGATCAACATTCAGATAGACGCTGAGGACGGAGTGACCTTGGCTTTCGAATTCGATAGCTCTGCGGACATCTACGTCAGTTAACATAGAGCCTCCTGTTTGGATGGTGTTGGATGGAACCGTTCGATAAAAAAGTGGGTAAACCGACCCTGCAAGCGTTTCTTGCAGAGCCGGGACGACAGCTAGATTTGGGACGCGAAGGAGAATCTTGGGGATGGATAAGCGGTTTGCAGACGGTTGACAAAAGACCAAAGAAGATAGCCATTGGAAGACCGTTGGGGTAGGTTAAGTCTGGATCAGCCGGTAAAAATGAAGTTGTCCTGACTGTAACACCATCGGAAAAGATTGTCAACCACCTCAATTTCAAACTTAGAACTATTCTAAATTGGTTTTGACCATTGGCCCCAAGCATGATATACTAAGGCCATACGTTTAGACTGGTTCTAAACAAAACCATGCGTTCTATGGAGTCAAAGATGGATCAGATCACCCACGCACCCACCGAGCAGGCCAGGGCAAAAGCCGAAACCTTCATGATGGTTTTGCGCAATGCCGGGCTGCGTATCACCGCCCAACGCCGGGCTGTCTGCAACTATCTGGCCGCCACCGAGAGCCATCCGTCCCCCTATCAGGTCTGTGACGCCCTCTCCGCCATCAACCCGGACATCAGCCGGGCCACGGTCTACAACACCCTCAACACCCTGCGGGATTTGGGGGCCATTGTGGAGATCAGCGTGGGGGCCGGCCACACCCACTACGAAACCGACACCTCCCCCCATATCAACCTGATCTGTCTGGGCTGCGACCAGATCATGGACTATCACGGCCCCTTCGCGCTGGGCGAAGTGCGAGAGCAGATCGTGCAGGAGATGGGCTTTGTCACCGTGGCCGGCAAGGTGGAGTTGGTTGGCTTCTGCCAAGAATGCCGTGACCGCAAACGCAACGAGATCCGCCAGCAAGCCGCTGGGTGATAGGGTGAAAAGATAGATCCACAAATCTTCACGAATCTACACGAATCAAAAACAAAAGATTCGTGCAGATTCGTGTAGATTCGTGGATAAAACAAATTCGTGGACAAAACAAACCCGTAGATCAAACTCATTGGAGGCATAGAATGACGACCAGTACGCTGGAAAGAACAGCCAAGGGCACCCAAAACCCGATTGGCGTGGGCCAGATCTTTTCTGTATGGCGCAGCAACCATGAATTGGTGCTGGCCGCCATCACCCTGGTGGCCCTGCTCCTGGGCTGGCTGGGCGATGACGGGATGCTGGGCTTCCTGTCCGGCTGGGGGATGACCACCGTGGCCCTGATCGCCTTTGCCGCCGGGGGCTACAGCGGCATGGTCGGGGCGATTGAAGAGGCCAAGGAAGGCAAGCTGGACATCGACTTCCTCATGATCGCCGCGGCCCTGGGCGCGGCGGCCATTGGCCAGTGGAAGGAAGGCGCCCTGCTCCTCTTCCTCTTCACCCTCAGCGGCGCCCTGGAAGAGTTCGCCATGGACCGCACCCGCAAGGCCATCGAAGGGCTGACCGAACTGCGCCCGGAAGAGGCCATCGCCATCCGCGACGGGGTGGAGATGGTCCTGGCCGTGGACGACCTGATCGCCGGGGACGTGGTCAGGGTCAAGCCCGGCGACCGCCTGCCTGTGGATGGCAAAGTGACCAAAGGCACCAGCTCCATCGACCAAAGCCCCATCACCGGCGAGAGTGTGCCGGTCTACAAGGAGATCGGGGACGATGTCTTTGCTGGCACCATCAACGGCGGCGGCGCCCTGGAAGTCATAGTCACCAAGCTGGCCTCGGAAAGCACCCTCAGCAAGATCATCACCCTGGTCTCCGAGGCCCAGAAGGATGCCGCGCCCACCCAGCAGTTTATCGACCGCTTCAGCCAGCCCTATACCCTGACCGTGATCGCCGCCACCCTCCTGGCCATCCTGATCCCGTGGCTCTTTGTCAACGAGCCCTTCAGCGACACCCTCTATCGGGCCATGACCCTGCTGGTGGTGGCCAGCCCCTGTGCGCTGATCATCAGCACCCCGGCCAGCATCCTCAGCGCCATTGCCGCTGCGGCCCGGGGCGGCGCCCTCTTCAAGGGCGGAGCCTATTTGGAAAAGATGGCCGAGGTCACGGTCATCGCCTTTGACAAGACCGGCACCCTGACCTACGGCAAGCCTGTGGTGACCGATGTGCGCCCCCTCAACAATTACAGCAAGGAGGATGTGATCCGCCTGGCTGCCGGGGCCGAACTGCTCAGCGAGCACCCGATTGCCCGGGCTATCATCAACGCTGGGCGGGAGATGGCGCTGGAATTGGAGGAACCCACGGAATTTCAGGCCATCGCCGGCCACGGGGTGCAGGCCCTCTACAATCGGATTGAAGACGGGGAGGAGACCCAGGAGATCATCTATATCGGCAACGACAAGCTCTTCATGAGCGAGGACATGCTCCTCTCCCCGGCCATCCGCATGATCGGGGAAAGTTTGCAAAAGCAGGGCAAGACCGTCATGCTGGTGGTGCGCAGAAGCACCGTGGGCGACACCCTGGGGGCCGACCGTGATTGGGAAGTGGTGGGCTACATCGCCGTGGCGGACACCCTGCGCACCAACGCCAAGAAGTCCATCCAGGCCCTGCGGGAGACCGGGATCGAGCGGCTGATCATGCTGACCGGGGACAACGTGGACGTGGCCAACGCCATCGCCAAAGAAGTGGGGATCGACGAGGTCTTCGCCGAGCTGTTGCCCGAGCAGAAGCTGGAGATCGTACACGAGTTGGCCGAAACCGGCAAGGTGGCCATGGTCGGCGACGGTGTCAACGACGCCCCGGCCCTGGCCACCGCCACCGTGGGCATCGCCATGGGCGCCGCCGGCACGGACGTGGCCATGGAGACCGCGGACATCATCCTCATGGCCGACGATCTCTCCAAACTGCCCTTCATCGTCAACCTCAGCCGCCAGGCCGAGCGCATCGTGCGCCAGAACATCATCTTCTCCATCGGCGTGATCCTCACGTTGGTCACCCTGACCATCATCGTGCCCATCTTTGTCAAAGGCTACGCCCTCCCCCTCCCCCTGGGCGTCGTCGGCCACGAAGGCAGCACGTTGATCGTGATCACCAATGGGCTGCGCATGTTGGCGATTCGTCCGAAGTAGAAAATCAGAACCAAAATGAGGGAGGGAGAGAGATCCCTCCCTTATTTTATCCCCTTGGCCGTCAACAGGAATGTGATATAATCGAAATATGACTGGAATTGCCCTCGTCCCAGAACGGGACCACACCTTCAATATCGACTATTCGAGCGAATTGCTCTGGGCCTTGCAACAGGAACCGGCGCAGTTTGAGGCGGAGGCGCGTATCCTGTTGGCGGTCAAGCTGTACGAATCTGGCCGGTTGACAACCGGCTTGGCCGCCCAACTTGCTGGCGTCTCCCGCAGCGCGTTCCTCTTCCTGTTGGGTCAACACAGCCTCTCGCCCTTTGGCCAAGACCCGGATGATCTTGCCAATGACCTCTCCAGCGCCCGCCGGGCCAGTTATCCTCAATAATACGCCCCTCGTTGCACTTTGGATTTTGGATCGCTTTGAGTTAGGGAACTTCTGGCGACAGAGATGGAA
>CAZKEX010000228.1:0-7655 GCA_964551895.1 uncultured Caldilineaceae bacterium
GGTGGCCGCTTTGCCACCAGCGATCTCAACGACCTCTACCGTCGGGTGATCAACCGCAACAACCGCCTTTTGCGTCTGTTGGAGCTGGGCGCGCCGGATGTGATCGTGCGCAACGAGAAGCGTATGCTTCAAGAGGCTGTGGACAGCCTGATCGACAATGGGCGTCGGGGCCGGGCGGTCAGCCGCAGCGGCAAGCGCAAGCTCAAGAGCCTGAGCGACATGCTCAAGGGCAAGCAGGGTCGTTTCCGCCGCAACCTGTTGGGCAAGCGGGTGGACTATTCCGGTCGTTCCGTGATCGTGATCGGCCCGGACCTGAAGCTGCACCAGTGTGGGCTGCCCAAGAAGATGGCCTTGGAACTCTTCAAGCCCTTTGTCATGCGCCGCCTGGTGGAATATGCCTATGCCCACAACATCAAGAGCGCCAAGCGCATGGTGGACCGCCAGTCCGCCGAGGTGTGGGATGTGTTGGAGGAGATCTGCAAGGAGCGCCCGGTGCTGTTGAACCGGGCCCCCACCCTGCACCGTCTGGGCATTCAGGCCTTCGAGGTGACCCTGGTTGAGGGCAGCGCCATCAACCTGCATCCCCTGGTCTGTGCCGCCTTCAACGCCGACTTTGACGGCGATCAGATGGCCGTCCACGTGCCCTTGAGCAAGCCGGCGGTCAAAGAGGCCCGGGAGCTGATGTTGGCCAGCATGAATCTGCTCAAGCCCAGCAGCGGCGAACCGATTGTGGGCCCCTCAAAGGACATGGTCATGGGTGTCTATTACATGACTGTGGAGGAGCCGGTCAAGGGCGACCATGTGCCCACCTTTGCCAACATGGAAGAGGCGGAATACGCCTACGATACAGATAATCTCAAACTGCGCCAGCCGATCAGGGTGCTGTTTACTTCGAAATACGATGATGTCTCCATCGACGAGTTGGAGATCAGCGAGCGAGTTCACGATGCGTTGATCGACTACGGGGTCACGACTATCGGCCAGGTGATGGACCACTTCAGCCAGGGCGAGAGCCGCATGGTCACCGAGATCCCGGCCTTTGGCGTCGCCGCCATGACCGAGGTGCGGGAGGCCCTGCGTCTGCACGGTCTGCTGGGCGCCCAATGGCCCCAAGAGCGTTTCATGCGCACCACTGTGGGTCGCATCCTCTTCAACAAGATCATGCCCCAGGAGCTCTGGTTCATCAACGAAGTGATGGACAAAAAGGGCGTCAACGTGGTGGTGGAACGCTGCTACAAGCATCTGGGCCGGGCCGTGACCGCGGAGGTGGTGGATGCCATCAAGGATATCGGCTTCCTCTTCGCCACCCGCTCCGGCATCACCATCGCCGTCAGCGATATTCGGGTGCCGGAAGAGAAACCGGTGATTCTGGAGAAGACCACCACCGCGGTGCAACAGGCCGAGCGCCAATATCGCCGTGGTCTGATCACCGAAGAAGAGCTGTACAACAAGACCGTGGAGTTGTGGACCCGGGCCACGGACGAAGTGACCGACAAGGTGCGGGATCTGCTCAACCCGGTGGAGGGACTGGGGGCTATGGCCCGCTCCGGCGCCACCAAGGGTGGCATCAACCCCATCCGCCAGTTGGCCGGTATGCGCGGGCTGATGGCCGACCCCAACGGTCGCATCATCCCCCTGCCCATCCGCTCCAACTTCCGCGAGGGGCTGACCGCCCTGGAATACTTCCTGAGTACCCACGGCGCCCGCAAGGGGCTGGCCGATACGGCCCTGCGTACGGCGGATGCCGGGTATCTGACCCGTCGTCTGGTGGACGTGGCCCAGGATGTGATCATCACCATGGACGACTGTGGCACCAGCGCAGGCATCTGGATCGACGAGGTGCAGGCCAAGGTGATGGGCCAGACTTTCCCCGAACGGATCGTTGGCCGCTATCTGGCCGGGACGATTACGGACCCGGAGAGCGGCGACGTGATTCTGGAGAAGGGCGCCCTGCTCAGTGAGGGGGCCTTGGCGACCTTGGCTCGCTATGACATCAAACAGGCCTATGTGCGCAGCGCCTTGTCCTGCGAGACCCGCTTTGGGCTGTGCAACAAGTGCTATGGCGAGGACCTGGCCCGGGGTGGGGCCGTCAAGATGGGCGAGGCCGTAGGCATCATCGCCGCCCAGTCCATCGGCGAACCGGGCACCCAGCTCACCCTGCGCACCTTCCACACCGGCGGTGTGGCCGGCAGCGACGACATCACCCAGGGTCTGCCCCGTGTCGAAGAGCTGTTCGAGGCCCGCAACCCCAAGGGCGAAGCGGTGATCAGCGAGATCGACGGTGTGGTGGACATCTTCTGGGACGGGGATCTGCGCAAGCTGAAGGTCAGCCGCACGGATCTCAAGCGCCGAGAGGTGGTCATCCCGGCCGACTACACACTCAGCGTGAGCGACGGCGACCGGGTGCAGGATGAGACCATCCTGGCCCGCCTGACCGTTGAAGGAGAGGAAGAGCAGACCATCGCCGCTGGGATGCAGGGCGAAGTCTTCCTGGAGAAGTCGGAAGAGACCCCCGGCGGGATCACGGCCATCGTGCGCCGGGAGGATTCGGTGGTGTGGGACTCTGACATCCCGGCCAATGCCCGGATGCGGGTCTCCAAGGGCGACCAGGTCCACGCCGGCGATCAGCTCACCGAGGGGGCAAAGAACCCCAAGGAGATCCTGCGTATCCAGGGCGTGGAGGCCTGTCAGCTCTACATGCTGGAGCAGGTGCAGCAGGTCTATCGCAGCCAGGGTGTGGGTATCCACGACAAGCATATCGAGGTGATCCTGCGCCAGCTTCTGCGCCGCATCATGATCCGGGCCACCGGGGACACGGAGTTCCTGCCCGGCGAGTTGGTGGACCGCTACCGCTTCGAGGACATCAACAACGCCATTGTGGCCAAGGGCGGCAAGCCGGCCCGAGGCGAGCCCGTGGTGCTGGGTCTGACCAAGGCTGCGCTCAACACCGAGAGCTTCCTGGCCGCCGCCAGCTTCCAAGAGACCACCCGTGTCCTCACCGAGGCCGCCATCCGCGGCCAGCGGGACGAGCTGCGGGGTCTCAAGGAGAATGTGATCATCGGCAAGTTGATCCCAGTGGGCACGGGCTTCCACGCCCGCCAGGCCGAGATGGCCGAGGCCGCCCAGGAGTTGCAGGATCTGGAAGATTCCTTGCTGGATGATGACGATGAACTGGAAATGTCCGATCTGGACTTTGCGGATCTGGACATGAGCGAACTGAGCGGCCTGGTGGAGATGGGCAACAGCCCCCTGGGCATGATGAATGCCGTCTTGGCCAGCGTCGGCCAGGACGACGATGACGACGATCTGGATCTGGATTTCGACTCCCTGGGCGACGACGACAACGAGTCCGACCACTTGGATGTTGACATGAGCTAAACTGAGATTGGTGTGAAACCTGTACTTTTGCGCTCTAGCCCGGTCACGGACCGGGCTAGAGCGCAGGTTTTCCCAGAGCTTTTTACGCTGGGCTGTCTAGACCAAATCCGGGCGCTGAAGCGTTGCCCACGTACGGAAGTCGGGCCAGATTAGAATGTCATGTTGTTTTCAGGCGGAGAAAACTTGACCCGGTTAAAAGGGATGTGTTACAATCGGAGATCGTGGGCTTGCACAGAAAAGATCCTGCGACCAGTTGTTTTTGCGTTGAACCAGGACGGTTTGTCAAACAGATCGCCTGGTCTTGAATCGTCACTTATTTGCCCAATCAAGTCGGATTGAAGGTTGATTCGGACCTTGGGCTGTCAACTATTGAATTCACTGCTGTACTTTCGGCATAATGTTAGACCTGATGGAGGGTTCCTTTGCCTACGATTAACCAGCTGGTTCGCAAGGGCCGCAAAGACAAACCGCGTACGGAGACGGCCCCGGCCCTCCGCTATAACCAGAATACCCTGACAGGGAAGACCCGGCGTGTTGCCAAGGGCAACCCCCAAAAGCGCGGTGTGTGTACCCAGGTGCGAACGACCACCCCGAAGAAGCCGAACTCGGCTCTGCGCAAGGTGGCCCGTGTGCGTCTGACCAATGGAATTGAAGTCACCGCCTATATTCCCGGTGAGGGCCACAACCTGCAGGAGCATAGCGTCGTTCTGGTGCGTGGCGGTCGTGTCAAGGATCTGCCCGGTGTGCGCTATCACATCGTGCGTGGCGCCTTGGACAGCACCGGCGTCAGCGACCGCAGACGCAGCCGTAGCAAATATGGCGCCAAGCGGCCCAAGGGCAAATAGCCAGCCCGGATCGGTTGACCTCTAGCCGGTTCGACCTGTCCCCCTCACGCAGCGTACGACGCATGTGCGTACAAGTCATGGAAAAGTAACGGAGAAGTCAGCAATGTCCCGAAGAAATCGTCCCGAGCGGCGTCCGGTTACACCGGACCCTCGCTACAAAGATGTGGTACTGGCCAAGTTCATCAACAATCTGATGGAGCGGGGCAAAAAGAGCCTGGCCTCCCGGATCGTGTATGATGCCCTGGATATCGTCGGCGAGCGCACCAACCGTCCGCCCCTGGAGGTCTTTGAAGAGGCCTTGAAGAACACCATGCCCATGGTTGAGGTCAAGCCCCGCCGGGTGGGTGGCTCCACCTACCAGGTACCCATGGAAGTGCGGGCGGATCGGCGCCAAGCCCTGGGCATGCGCTGGCTGATCTCCTTTGCCCGCAAGCGCAGTGGCCGTGATATGGCTACCCGTCTGGCCGGTGAACTGCAAGATGCGGCCAAGGGTGAAGGCGCCTCTGTGCGCAAGCGGGAAGAGACCCACCGCATGGCCGAGGCCAACCAGGCCTTCGCTCACTTCCGCTTCTAGTTCCGATTGTTCTCCGGTTCTGGCAGCAGCTTTGAACCGAGCAAGGTGCGTTTCCGGTGGTCTGTCAAGGCCCAGGTTGGCTTGAGGGAAACGGAACAGAGAAAGAAATAACTGCGGCGCCCTAGGCCATTGGTTGTCTGCCGCAAAAATCCGCCACCGACAATAACTACGGTTGTCGGTTGACAGGATTTCTGACGCAGGGGCTTGGTCAATCATTTAGGGGCGCCGTATGTTTATGCCCAGTGTAAAAGACACGATTTTGGGCATATTTTAGGACCATCCCGGGATCTCCTGTGAAGATTCCAAGATCAAAGGGTATAAACTTTAGTTCGGCGGCCTTCCGGCCTGTGGTTTCCATAAGGGTTGTTGAAGATCGACTTTTGTGCGAGCTTTGGAAAGGCTGCCGACCGTTGAACGGTTGGGGAAATAGACAATGAGTATCGACTTTTCTGTAGAAAAAATACGTAATATTGGGATTATTGCCCATATTGACGCCGGCAAAACCACCACCACCGAGCGCATCCTCTACTATTCCGGGCGTACTCACCGTATGGGTGAAGTACACGAAGGGACGGCGGTCACTGACTGGATGGTGCAGGAGCGGGAGCGGGGGATCACCATCACCGCCGCCGCCATCACCACCTCCTGGACCGACTCCATGACCGGCGAAGAGGTGCAGATCAACATTATCGACACCCCTGGGCACATCGACTTCACCGCCGAAGTGCAGCGCAGTATGCGTGTGTTGGATGGCGGCGTGGTGGTCTTTGACGCCGTGGCCGGTGTCGAGCCCCAATCCGAGACCGTGTGGCGGCAGGCGGATCGCTATGGCGTGCCCCGTTTCTGCTTTATCAACAAGATGGACCGCATGGGCGCAAATTTCCCGCGCACCATCGACATGATTATCGATCGGCTCGGCTGCCACCCTGTGCCCATCCAACTGCCCATTGGCGCAGAGGATGACTTTGCCGGCGTCATCGACCTGATTCGCATGGAGGCCCTGTTCTTCTCCGACGTCTTGGGGGCCAAGCCAACCATAGGGGCGATCCCGGACGACCTGTTGGCCGCGGCGAAATCTGCCCGAGAATATATGGTCGAGCGCGTCGCCGAGACCAACGATGAGTTGACCATGAAGTTCCTGGAAGGCGAGGAGATCTCGATTCCAGAGCTGATGGTGAGCTTACGTGCCGCCGTGATCGACAACAAGATTGTGCCGGTACTCACCGGCACCTCGCTGCGCAACAAGGGCGTGCAGCCCCTGCTGGACGCGGTTGTGCGCTATCTGCCCAGCCCGGCGGACATTCCCGCCATCAACGGCACCCACCCGGAAACGGGTGAGGATATTGTGCGCCATGCCGACCCGACCGAGCCGTTTAGCGCCTTGGTCTTCAAGATTGTCACCGACCCCTACGTGGGCCGTCTGGCCTATGCCCGGGTCTACTCCGGCACCTTGGAGGCGGGCAGCAACGTCTACAACGTCAACCGGGACCGCAAAGAGCGGGTCAGCCGTCTGTTGCAGATGTACGCCGACAAGCGGGAAGAGATCAAGGTCTGCGAGGCCGGCGACATCGCCGCCATCGTGGGCTTGAAGCAGAGCTTTACCGGCGAGACCCTGTGCGACCCGGACAATCCAGTGCTGTTGGAGAACATCGAGTTCCCCGAACCTGTGATCAAGATCGCCGTGGAGCCCAAGTCCAAGGCCGACCAGGACAAGATGACCGACGCCCTGATCAAGCTGGCCGAGGAGGATCCCACCTTCCGGGTGGCGTATGATGACCAGACCGGCCAGACCGTGATCAGCGGCATGGGCGAGCTACACCTGGACATCATCGTGGACCGCATGAAGCGGGAATTCCGGGTACAGTGCAACGTGGGTCGCCCCCAGGTGGCCTATCGGGAGACCATCACCAAGAATATCAAGGTGGAAGGCCGTTTTGTGCGCCAGTCCGGTGGTCGTGGGCAGTTTGGCCATGTGTGGTTGGAGCTTGCCCCCAACGAAGGTGGCAAGGGCTTCGAGTTTGAAGATGCCACGGTTGGCGGTGTGATCCCCAAGGAATACATCGGCGGCGTGCAAAAGGGTGTTGTGGGCGCAATGGACAGCGGTGTGCTGGCCGGATATCCGGTCGTGGACGTCAAAGTCCGCCTGGTGGATGGCAGCTATCACGATGTGGACTCCAGCGAAATGGCCTTCAAGATTGCCGGCAGCATGGCCTTCAAAGAGGGCTGTCAAAAGGCAGGCCCGATTCTGTTGGAGCCGACCATGAAGCTGGAAGTGATTGTGCCCGAAGAGTTCGTGGGCGACATCGTGGGCGACATCTCCAGTCGGCGCGGCACCATCGAGGGCATGGAACCCCGCATGGGCGGCATCACGGCCGTACGCGGCTTTGTGCCGTTGAGCGAGATGTTCGGCTATGCCACCAGCGTGCGGTCTATGACCAGCGGGCGGGGTACCTTCACAATGGAATTCGACCGCTATGCGCCGGTCAGCCAGAGCGTGGCGGAGAAGGTCCTGAAGCAACTATAGGTCAGAAATGCTCTCCAGGCTGCGGTCATGGATGGCAAGGGTTTAGATCAGTTTGATAGCCTGTTGAATTTGTCAACCAATCAGCTATCAAGTATAATAATACGGTTCTAGTACATTTCGGATTTCGTACAGTAGAGTCTTTCTACCTGCACCGCCGACTATACTTTCGGCGGTGCAGTTATGCCTAACGGCAAGCCCATATCGGGTTGCCCCCAGGTGGATGGATGGAAGACTCGAAACGTTACGTTCATTCCTAACGTGTTGTAAGGAGTAGTTTCGATGGGAAAAGCAACTTTCGAGCGGACAAAGCCCCATGTGAATGTGGGCACGATTG
>CAZKEX010000229.1:0-7626 GCA_964551895.1 uncultured Caldilineaceae bacterium
GTTTTTGCAGGTGAGTCATGGTCGCAGATCGGCCAAGGTTGACAATTCACCCCGAAAAGGGAACAATGTGGAGGTGCAATCAACCGAGCGGTGTTGGCTTTGCCAGATGCTCGTTCTACCATCAAACACAAAAAAGGAACAGACCCATGACCCAACAACCACCCAACCCAGTCCTCGACCCGGACTTCGAGCGCAAGGCCGTCAACACCATCCGCATGTTGTCCGCGGACGCGGTGCAGGCCGCCAACTCCGGCCACCCGGGTATGCCCATGGGCATGGCCCAGGCCGCCTTCACCCTGTGGACCGGCTTCCTGCGCCACAACCCGGCCAATCCCCAGTGGGACAACCGGGACCGCTTCGTCCTCAGCGCCGGGCATGGCTCCATGCTGCTCTACAGCCTGTTGCACCTCACCGGCTACGACCTGCCCCTGGAGGAACTGAAAAACTTCCGCCAGTGGGGGAGCAAGACCCCGGGCCATCCCGAATATGGCCACACCGCCGGCGTCGAGACCACCACGGGTCCCCTGGGCCAGGGCTTTGCCACGGGCGTGGGCATGGCCATTGCCGAGCGTTGGCTGGCCGAGCGCTACAACCGCCCTGGCTTCAATGTGGTGGACCATCACGTCTACGCCATCTGTGGGGACGGGGATCTGATGGAGGGCATTTCCAGCGAGGCGGCCAGTCTGGCCGGCCACCTCAAGCTGGGCAAGCTCGTCTATCTCTATGACGACAACCATATCACCATCGAAGGCAGCACGGATCTGGCCTACACGGAAGATTGGGCCAAGCGCTTCGAGGCCTATGGCTGGCATGTGCAGCGCGTGGACGGCATGGACGGCGCGGCTGTGGCCGCTGCCATCACCGCCGCCCAGGCCGACCCCCGGCCCAGCCTGATCGGCTGTCGCACCACCATCGGCTATGGTAGCCCCAACCGCCAAGGCACCGCCAAGATCCACGGCGAGCCCTTGGGCGACGCAGAGCTGGCCCTGGCCAAGGAATATCTGGGCTGGCCCACGGAGCCCCGCTTCCTGATCCCCGACGATGTGCGGGCCTTCTTCCGCACGGCCCTGGACCGGGGCGCGGATCAAGAGGCTGACTACAATCACCTCTTCGAGGCCTACAGCGCCGCCCACGTGGACACCGCGGCGGAGCTGAGCCGCTCCCTGGCCGGGAAGCTGCCTGCGGATTGGCGGGATGCCCTGCCGGTCTTCGAGCCGTCGGCCAAGGGCATGGGCACCCGCAACAGCAGCGGGGCCGTGATCAACGCCCTGGCCAAGGTGATCCCCAACATGCTGGGGGGCAGCGCCGACCTCTCCGGCAGCAACAAGACCGACATCATCGGTTCGGGCAGCGTCACCCCCGATAGCTTCGCCGGGCGTATCCTGCACTTTGGCGTGCGGGAACACGCTATGGCCGCGGCCCTCAACGGCATGGCCCTTCACGGCGGCGTGCTGCCCTTTGGCGGCACCTTCCTGGTTTTCAGCGACTATATGCGGGGGGCCATGCGGTTGTCGGCCCTCATGGGCATCCGGGTGATCTACGTCCTCACCCACGACAGCATCGGCGTGGGCGAAGACGGCCCCACCCATCAGCCGGTGGAGCATGTGGCCGCCCTGCGGGCGATCCACAACATGACCGTCCTGCGCCCGGCGGATGCCAACGAGGTGGCCGCATCCTGGCAGGCCGCCATCGAAAACACCACCGGCCCCACGGTCCTGGCCCTGACCCGGCAAGATCTGCCCACCTTTGACCGATCCGCACCGGGCATGGGCAGCGCCGACGGCGTGTTGAAGGGTGGCTACGTCTTCTTCGACAGCGCGCCGGGCCAGACGCCCCAGGTGGTCCTCATGGGCACGGGCAGCGAGGTCGCCATCGCCATGGACGGGGCCGCCACCCTGGCCGCGGAAGGTGTGCGGGTGCGGGTGGTCAGCCTGGCCAGTTGGGAACTCTTCGCCAAACAGGACGCGGCCTATCGAGCCGAAGTCCTGCCTGCGGACGTACCCCGGGTGGCCATCGAGGCCGCCTCCCCCTTCGGCTGGGAGCGCTGGGTGGGCAACGACCCGGCCAAGGGCGCCATCATCGCCATCGACCACTTCGGCGCCAGCGCCCCCTTCGACCGGATCTACCGCGAGTTCGGGTTGACCCCGGACGCGGTGGTGGCGGCGGCGAAGAAACTAATGAGTAAGGAGTAATGCGTAATGAACGTGGTCGGGGATGCGTCAGGGTTAGATTGTACCTTGACGCATCCCCAACCACGTTCATTACATAATTACTCCTTACTCCTTGCCCTATCAACACACACCCAAACAGGCTCTCCACATGATCGACCAACTCACCAATCTGGTTCAGCGCACCCGGCAGCACCACGGGATTGAACATGCCACCATCCATATCTTGACGGCGCGGCATCCGGGCAAGCGGTTTAGCGGCCTGAGCGATCCCCTGGGCTTCACCATTTTGGGAGACGTGAGTGAGTCCGATCTGCGCCGCGGTGTAGGGGATGCCCTGTTGCGCATGCAGGCCGGGGAGACGCATTTGGCCATCCACCCCAACTGTGGCACCAACTTGGCGACGACCGTCTTTTTGGCCACCTTTGCCGCCATGTTGGGCACAGCGGGCAAGCGGGACACTTTGGACAAGGTCTCATCCACCCTGGTTTTGGTCACCGCCGCCCTGCTGGCCGCGCCGAGACTGGGCATGTTTTTTCAAGCCTACACCACCACCGCCGCCGTCTCCGACCGTTGGGTAGAGGAGATCCGCCCCTTCCGCCTGGCGGGCAAATCTGCGTTTCGAGTCAATTTCAGCCGATAGCCCTATGATCACACTTCTGCTCAACCCAGACGAATATATGGCCGCCGAGCGCATGGCCGAGTTCAAGGCCGCGCTGGGGGACCCGGAGATGGCGGACCTGAACACCGCCGAGATCGACGGTCCCCGCGCCAGCGCGTCGGACATCCTGGGCCAGGCCAGCATGATGCCCTTTTTGGCCCCCATGCGTTTGCTGATCGTCAGCGGCTACCTCTCCCATCTGGACAAACGCATGGGCCAGAGCAAGGGCACGGACAACGCGGCCTACGCCGAAGCGACCAGTATGCTGGCCGGGTTGACCGGTCTGCCGGACACCTGTCATCTGAGCTTTTTGGAAAATGGGGTGGACAAGCGGCGTCACCTGTGGAAGGGCTTCAAGCCGGATGGTGGCGGGGCAAGGGTGGCGGGGCTGGCGGATCTGGTCAAGGCGGGGACGATCACGGCGGAGGCCCTGAACACGCCGGACGCCAGGGCGGTGGAGGGGTGGCTGATGCGCCGGGCCAAGCAGAAAAAGATCCCCATCGAAGGCCAGGCCATCAAGATGCTCAGTACCTTTGTAGGGCCAAATCTGCGCCAGTTGGACAACGAGTTGGAGAAGCTGGCCACCTACGCCGGGGGCCGCGCCGTCAGTGCCGGGGATGTGCGGCTGCTGGTCAGCGACGCCAGCGAGGCCCTGATCTGGGACATGACCGACGCCCTCAGCCGCCGGGACGGGCGCAAGGCCATGCAGGCCCTCTATGAGCTGCGCAAGGGGGACGCCAACGCCTTCTATCTCCTCACCATGATCGCCCGGCAATATCGGGTGATCTTGCAGGTCAAGGAAGCAGAACGCAGCCTGGGCAGCAACGAAACCGCCATCGGCCAGAAGCTGGGCATCCACCCCTTTCCGGTCAAAAAGGCCCTGGGCCAGAGCCGGTCCTATAGCTTCGAGCAGTTGGAGGACATTCTCGAACAGATGCTGGAAGCCGACTTCGCCATGAAGACCGGCGCGGATCAGGAGACCACGATCGATTTGATGGTGGCGGGGCTTACCCGGCGTAGGTAGAAGCCTCTGGCGCGGATTCCTGATCCATCTTCATCAAGAGCGCGGCGGTGAGCCGGGTGTTCTCCTCCACGGCCAGTTGCAGGAAGATGCTGTCTCCGGCGGCGTAGAGGGCCAGGAAGCCGATCAGCCCGGTCAGCAGGCCCACGGCCAGGAGAATAGCTTCGCCACCGCCAAGGGGGGAGCCAATCCCGCTGGTGGCGAGCAGATCGGTCAACGCGCCGCCGACCAACAGACCGGCCACGGCCCCCACCACCCCCATCACCAAAGAGAGCCAGGCCAACACCTTCAACAAGACCCCGATCACCCGCAACATCCCAAACCGCTTGGGCACCATCATTTGCACGTTGTTCATGGTTTTTCCTCGTTTTTCGAATATGATTGAGAGATTGGGAGATTGCCCCGATACAATCTCCCAATCTCTCAATCTCTCAATCTCTCAATCTCCTGATCTCTCCCCACAACTCCATCCTATCTCCTCTCCCTGAACAATAAAACACCCCTGCATCTTTTGCAAGGGTGTAGAAAGAAGTGATGTTGCGGACGGTTCAAGCGGATGCAGCTCAGGCAGCGGGGGCCTTTTTTGTCTCCTTGGCCGAATCGCTCTTGGCCGTCTCTGTTTTGGCGCTGTCGCCATTGGACGAATCGGCCTTGGCCTTGGGGTCACTGTCGCTGGATTTGGCGGCGGGGTCGCCCTCCTTGCCGGCGCCGGTCCCGTTTTCGGTCCCCTTGCCGGCCCCGTTGCCGTTGGTCGCTCCGTTGGCCGACTCTTTGGTGCTGGGCTTGCTGTCGTTGATATACCAACCGCTGCCTTTGAAGTGAATGGCCGGCGTACTCAATTGCCGCTCCACCGAGGTACTCTGACAACTCGGACATGCGGGAACCGATGTGTTGGAAAATGAGGTTACTTTCTCAAAGTCGTTGCCACAGTTCTGGCAGACATATTCGTAAATAGGCATCTTTTCACTCCTGGATCAAAACCAACCAAACCAAACGATCAAAAGCACAAGAACTGATCGTGGATTGTCCATGACCAGCCCAAAACGTTGAAAGTATAATCAATCCAACACAAGTTGTCGAATCCGACTGGGTTTGACAGACATTGTACGCGCCCAAAAGGCCGGTCATCTGCTTGCACAAAGCCCCCCCTTCTGCTACACTGGCAAAGGTTTGCTTGTGTCGAATTGACCACAACGCGCCGCGTTATGCTGGAGATCAGGCGCGTTTTATTTGATATCGAGGCATGGCATCGGGGCCAACTCACCAGGACCGAGGGCGTTTGCCGTCGGTTTTTGTCTATATCGGCTAAAATGAACAACTCGAATGACACAAAAACAGAAAACGCACCAGGGATCGGTCCACACCTGGCCCAGGCTTATCCAAGCCTGACCGAGCGGGACATCGCCTTGTTGCAACAGATCGAGGCCAGCCTGCCCCTCACCGCGGACATCAGCCGGTCCGATGTGTTGCTCTATTGGCAGACAACCCAGCAACGGATTCAGGTTTTTAGCCACGCCGCCCCGGCGTCCATCGCCTCCCTCTATCGCAAATCGGCCAACGGGCGCACTTTTTCCAAGGACGATCAAACCCTGGTCTATCGGGCCTTGCAGGAGGGGACCGGGGGACGATATCGCAAGCATGTACTCACGGACGGCGCGCCGGTGATCCAAGAGGTGATCCCGGTCTTCAACGCCGCCCGCCGGGTGATCGCCGCCTTGGTGATCGAAACCAACATGATCGAGCATGAGCGGCACAAGCGGCGCAACAACCATTTCCGCAGGGCCTTGCGCTGGCTGCATTTGATGGTGGCCCGGGGGGAGATCGAGATTGGCCAGAACCTGAGCCGCTTTGGCCCCTTTGACGGCATTTACATGGTCAATACCGAACGTCAGGTAGTTTATCTGAGCGGAATTGCCGCCAACCTGTTCCGCTCTATCGGCTTGGTCACCGATGTGCGCCGCCACCCGGTCTCCGCCTTGGAATCTATCGACGAGGAATTGGTGGAACAGTCTTTGCGGGCCCAGCGTTGTCTGGAGAAGCCCAAAGAGGACGAAGACGGACGGCTGTGGATACGCAAGGTGATCCCCCTGCGTGCCCCACCCCGCAGTTGGCAGCGCATCCGGCGCAGATTTCTGTGGCCCTGGTTCAAAGAGAACAGCCTGGAGATGGACGCCGCCCTGGTCCTGGTTCACAACGCCACAGAGGCGGTGCAGAAGCAGCGGGAACTCAATGTCAAGTCCGCCATGATCCAGGAGTTGCACCATCGGGTCAAGAACAACTTGCAGACCATCGCCGCCCTCCTGCGCATGCAGGCCCGGCGCAGCCAAAACGACGAAGCCCGCCAAAATCTGACCGATGCGGTCAACCGGGTGTTGAGCGTCTCGGTGATCCACGAGTTTTTGAGCCAGGATGGCCACCATCCCATCAACATCAAGGATGTGTGCAAGCGCATCGCCGCCCAGGTCCAGCAGATGACCAGCAATCCAGATCAGGTCATCGACATCCAGATCAGCGGCCCCAGCATCCGCCTGCCGGCCAGCCAGGCCACGGCCACGGCCTTGGTGGTCAATGAACTGCTGCTCAACGCCCTGGAACACGGCATCAGCGACCGGCAGGATGGCCGGGTCACCATTGCCCTGACGGATCTGGGGGATCATGCCCAGTTGGTGATTCAGGACAATGGCAGCGGCCTGCCGGCCAACTTCACCGTGGCGGACAGCCCCAGCCTGGGCCTTCAGATTATCCGCACCCTGGTGACCGATGACCTCAAAGGCCAGTTGGTGATCGAATCGGCCAAGGCTGACCCAGAGGAGGGGAGCGCCGCCGCCCCAATCAGCGGAACCCGAGCCGTCATCAAGTTTCCCAAACGATCTTTGGCCGCGGATCAAATGGATTGAGCCAATTGGGTTGCAGATCGTCCGCCAGATTAGACACATTGGCCCTGGACCTCTAAAATAACGGATGACCTATCAAAGCAGTGTCGGGGGATGGACAAAAAATCTGCCCGCAAAACCGACAATTTGCAGATCACATGCTGCCAGCCACATAAGGAGAGATGGCCGTGGAGAGAACCCGAATAATTATTGCAGACGATGAATCTCTGATCCGCATGGATCTGCGGGAGATGTTGACCAATCTGGGCTATTTGGTGGTGGGAGATGTGGGGGATGGGCGCAGCGCGGTCAACCTGGCCAAAGAGCTGCGCCCGGACATCGTGATCATGGACATCAAAATGCCAGACATGGACGGCATCGAGGCGGCCAAGATCCTGACCGAGGAGCGGGTGGCCCCGGTGTTGCTGCTCAGCGCCTACAGTCAGCAAGATCTGGTCAAACGGGCCCGGGAAGCCGGGGTGGCCGGCTATCTGGTCAAACCCTTCCGGGAAACGGACCTGACCCCGGCCATCGAGGTGGCCCTGGCCCGGTTCAGCGAGTTCCGCGCCCTGGAGCGGGAGGTCGGGGATCTGCAAGAGACCCTGGAGACCCGCAAGCTGGTGGAGCAGGCCAAGGGCATCCTCATGGACACCCAGGGCCTCAACGAGGCCGAGGCCTTCCGCCGCATCCAAAAGATGAGCATGAACAACCGCAAACCCATGAAAGCCGTGGCCGAGGCCATCATTTTGGCCCATCAGGTTGGGGAGCATTAGGACGGGGATTGGGGATTGGGAGCGATTATACATTCGCCATTCGCCCCTCGCAATTCGCCCCTCGCCCCTCGCAACTCGGAGAATACGTTTTGAAACTTTCCATCATCATGCCTGTGTTCAACGAGCGGGC
>CAZKEX010000230.1:0-7603 GCA_964551895.1 uncultured Caldilineaceae bacterium
AAGATTGGGTTCGTTCCAGTATCGGTTTCAGTACCCCGAAGGGTGTTGAGGAGATTTCTACGACAAATGGGACACTCCGTTGAAGGTCGTGCTACGAGGTTTCAGTACCCGGAAGGGTGTTGAGGAGATTTCTACCTATCTTTTTGCCCGCCAACCTGACAATATAGGGGGCGGTCTGACGTTCACCTGTCGATTTGGCCGGTTTTGGGCCAAATTCGGCCATTTTTGCCGCCAAATCCCATCAGACCTTACGATCCGAGCGAGAGATCCACAGACGGGCTGTTCGGCGTCGCTCGGAAATCGGGGCTGTTGCGCAACCTGCTGACACCCACCTGCCCCCGAACCTGACAAGAACCCTGACTCAACCGTCAGAATCAGGCTGGAACCCAGGGGGAAAGATCAAAAACCGGCTTTTCCCATCCTCCTGGGTCTGTTTTGCCAGCCCAGCCCTTCATGTTTGGCCGCTGATCCCAGCCCAACGGCTCAAAAACCCGTCTTGGAGCCGAGCGAACCCCCCCTATACCCGGCTTCCAGAGTGGCTCGGAATTCAGTTTGGCGGCCACCCAGGATCCCCAAGCCCCATCAGTATAGCCACAACTGGCCCTGTTGGTCAAATCGGCCCAAACCATCCCAGCAAGTTTCAAATCGGCCGCCAAATCGGACGCAGATTCTCCTGATGTACGCAGATCGACGCAGATCTCCTCTGATCTTGTTGAAAATCAGCGCAAATCTGCGTGTATCTTGAGAATCTGCGTCCGATTCACCCAATTTTAGACCTGCTGAACCATCCAACCCTCTGCCTCTGACAATCAACCCGCCATTCGCCATTCGCCATTCGCCATTCGCCAAATCGACTCAAACCACCCAACTCTCCGCTTCGGCCACCACCTCTTCGCCGGCGGCCGTGGTCTCGATGCGCCCTTGGCAGGCCGCGCACAGATGATAGTAGCGCACATCGTCTAGCCGGGGCTTGATCACCCCGGCCACCCGCTCCTGCATGCGGGCCAGGATCTTGGCGCTGACCAGACATTCAAAGACGCTGTACTGCACCGGCGTGCCATAGTCCTTCAACAAGGTGTGCAGCTTGGTGCGCCGCTTGGCGCTGGGAATATCATAGGTGACCACCACAAAATGCTTCTTCATCTCCCCCCCTCTCTCTCTATCTCTCTATCTCTCTCCCCTATTTGGTGCGAAAAGGCACATAGGGCTTTCCCGGATCTTCGATGGTCTTGCGCAACAGCCGGGCCTGGACCTCGAAAACTTTCTGATAGCTGAGACGGCGGTGGACCTGGGGATGCAACACTTCGGTCTGGATGCGTTTGGCATATTGTCGGAAAAAGATGCGCAGCCCTGCCTGGGTCAAATAGATCCCACCCTCCGGTCCGGGCCGAAAATCGGCCGGGGTCAGCATCTGCCGATTGACCAAGGTCAGGGCCACGGAATCCGCGATGATGCCCCGGAACTCCTCCACCAGATCCAGGGCCAGGGCGGGTCGGCCATATTTGTCGCTGTGAAAGAAGCCGTCTCCTGGGTCCAGCCCCACCACCTCGCACGCTGTCACCATGTTCTGGGTCAACAAGGAATAGCCCAGACTGATCAGAGCATTGAACGCATCCTTGGGCGGACGTCGGCTGCGCCGCTCAAAACTGAAGGCCGGATCCACCGCACGGCGCAGAACTTGAAAATAGGATCGGGTGCCAGATCCCTCGATCCCCCGTAGGCTCGCCAGATCCGGGGCATCTGCCGCATCCTGCTGGGCCTGGGCAATACGCCGGATCAACTCAGGGTCCATCTCTGGGCGGGTGCGGGCCATGCGTCGGGCCAAAGTCCGATAGTTGGTCAGCTTGCCCTGCACAATGGCCCTGGCCACGGCCAGACAAAAGGCCGCTTCCTGGGATCTGGCATATTGCTGGTGACGCAGATGGATGTTCTTGCCCGTGGCCGGTTCCAATCGACCCCGCACCTTGCCCCATTGGTTGAGCAAGGTCAGCCCCACCCCCCCATCCAACAAGGCATGCAGCGCCGGGGTGGTGATACTGACCCGGCCCATCAACACCACCTCGCTCACCTGGCTCAGGGGCACGGAGAGCAGGTTGACATCTTGGGCGGTCACCATCAAACGGCCATAGTCCTTCTCCACCTGTGCGCCCTGCTCGATCACATAGAGGGTAGCCATCGCGCCATCTCCCTACTCATAGCCATCCGGCACATAGCCCCACAACCAGCCCGGCATCGGCCCATGCACCTCAAACCGCTTCTGTTGCCACAAAAAGGCGTAGCTGTCCTGCTCAAAGTGGATGCCCAGGTAGTCAAACCCCTGGTCAAAGGAGACCACCTGGGTTTTTGTCGGCTCCAACACCAGCTTTAGATCCGCCAGAATGCGGGTCGTCACCTCTCTGGCCTGCTCGGCCTGGGCCTGGCTGCGACAGCAGATCAGAAAGTCGTCCGCATAGCGCACCAGGGCCCATCGCCCCCGCACCAGATCCCAATCCATGCGGTGCAGATAGAGGTTGCACAACAGGGGCGAGATGGGCATGCCCAGGGCAATCCCCCGATCCGGCTGGCGGAAGCGTCGGCCCACGGCCAGCCAGCTCTCTACCAACCCCAACACCCGTTTATCCTCGATCAGCTCGGCCAAATAGCCCCGCAACAGCGCATGGTCCAGGCTGTCAAAGCAGGCATCGATATCCCCATCCAATACCCAGGTCATGCCATAGTTGCGAAAGCGCAGGATCTCGGCCAGGGCCGTGTGCAGGCTGCGTCCTGGGCGATAGCCGTGGCTGCAAGAGAGGAAGATGCGTTCGCAGGACTTCTCCAGAATGTTGAGCAGCGCCCGTTGCAGCACCCGATCCGCCACGGTGGGAATACTCAACAGCCGCTGGCCGCCGGTCGGCTTGGGAATCGCCACCCGGCGCAGCCGTCCTGGGCCATAGCGATCTGCCCTCACCTCTGCCGCCATCCGGTGCAGATGCTCTTCCCAATGGCGGGCAAAGCGGCGCACGCTCACCTTGTCCGTCCCCGGCGCGCCCCGGTTGTCCGCCACCCGTTCCCAGGCATTGCATAGGTTGTCCCATTCAAGAAGCTGATCGATCATGTCTGTCCTCAAGCGCCCGCACCTGTCCAAACCCCATAGTGGTCTGTCTGCCTACCCCGGCATAGAAGGCGAAGTTGGCCAGCAGGTGGACCTTTTCCATCCAATAGCGATCCCGCACCCGCAGGGCATAGGTGCAGGACCCCACACAGCCCGGCGCGGCGCCTCGCTTGCCGGCGTCCACCCGCTCGGTCTGCAAACTATAGCGGCTGATAGCCAGATTCTCCTCCACATAGGCCAGCATCTGCGCTGGCAGGGGCGTGGCGGCCAGCCCATTCCACCGCCGGATCAGTCCCTCGAACACCAGCCGGGGCAGGGGGAAGGGCAGATAGTTGCCCCGAGAGCGGAAGACCGTGGGCGAGGCAAAGAGCAGGGTCACTTGGTCCGGGATCTCCGGGCTGCGCTGTTGGGCCTGGGCCAGACCATCCAATGTGTTGCACCCGGCCCACGGGCTGACCGCCTCGTCCAGGGTCGTCCCCCGCACCTCAAAGCGGCCTTGGGCCAACTGGATCATGGCGGGCGGGGCGGTGGCCAGCTTCTCTTGGAGCAGGGCGACCAGATCCGGGCGATAGGCCGTCACCCGCAAGGTATAAGTATTGTCCGACTTGAACTCATTTGTGCCCTGGCGCGTCAGGTCGGGTCCCCACAGATCCGAAACCGTGAAGGGGCGATCTTGGTTGGGCGTATGCATCGCCCCGGCCAACTCCCGGTCCAGACGCTGGATCTGTTCCATGAACCAGGCGTGGGTGGCTCGACCCATATACGCAGGTAGCCGGGTTTCAGTTTGGGGGGTCAGGGCAAAGAGCAGGGAAGCAAGCATGGAATTCTCGATTCATAGGGATGCAGCGGTGCGCCTTGCGCCCAAGATCCCACCGCTTTGTGGATGATTTAGATGGCCGGCGGTCAGGCCGGGGCCGGTTCGGACAGACAGCGAGTATCCAGGGCGATCACCGCCTCTGGTACCGGGCGCTTCAGCTCTCGATCATAGCGGGCCGTCACCATCTGGGCGGCCAAGTGCGTCTGTTGACAGGCCTGGAACGCCCCCAAGGTCATGGTGGTGGTGCCCCCGGTCAGGTCGCAGATCAGGTCATCCATCTCCAGCCCCAGGTTGCGGGCATGGCTGATGGCCCGCTCGATGGCATTGGTGCATTCGTTCTGGTCATAGGCGTTGTGGACCCACTCCCGGCTTGCCACCAATCGCCCCGGCATGCGGTGCTGCATGGTCTCCACCTCGCCCTGGGATCGGGTCGTCACCACCAGCCACACATACTCCAGATTGGGGTGGTGGTGGATGGCAAAGAGGGCCACATCTGCCCGCCCCAGCAGCAGAATCATCCCCCGGTGGGGTGTGGGCGGCGGGCCGCTCACCGGCTTGTCCCGGGGCACCAGGCGATAGAGCAGATCCCGTCCTGCCGCAAAGACCAACAGGGCCAGAGCGATGGATCCCACAAAGATCCCAAAGCCAACCCAGCCCCGACTGCGCAGAAAATCGTTGGCAAACTGCTCCACTCCCCAGATGATCAGCCCGCCGATCACAAAGCTGACCAGGGTGTTGTAGCGCAGTTGTAGATAAGTCCAAGTGATGGGTCGCACAACGAACCTCCTTTTGTCATCGTCGCTGAGTGCGGGCCAGTTCCCGCATTCCCTGCAAATCCACGATCTCTGCCACCTCGAACTGGCGGGGCAGCGCGCCAGCCACCGGGCGGGTGCGTACCACAGGCGGGAAGTAGCCCATGCGCCCGTGCAGTTCGGCCAGCAGGGCCGCGGCGATAAAGTTGAGGGAAGGCAGCACAATAAGAATAGGCTCCCCTTGCCACTGGGCTGGCGTCAGATGGATCTGTCCGATCAGCGCCGCCACCTGGGGGCCAAAGGGCTGTTGTTCGTCAAACTGGGGCAGGGCGGCCAATACCCGGTCCACCGGCTGGCGGATCAGGGTCTCGATCTGCGCTTGCTGGGCCGGGGTGATGGGGTGGGAAAAGTTGAGAAGGATCATGGTTGTATGCCCATTGCTTTCTGAATTGTGCAGGAAAGGATCTCGGCGTCTTGGGGGCTGATACGGCCCATTTCGCCGTAACTCAGTAACTCAACCAGCTCGGTTCGATACGCCTTGGCCAACTCCTTGTTGTTGCTGTCCACCTCATGGCCCGAAATCAGAAACTTGCGCACATATGTGCCCAGATACTGCCGTTGCGCCACACCGTTCAACTGATCGATCGCCTTCTTGCTGGCTTTGGATTTTACCTCCCCCACGCCGATCTGGTTGCCACACCGAATCACAAAATCAACCTCCAGGGCACCCATCCCTTGCGGGCGCAGCCCTGTGAAAACTTCGTCCACCCCTGGCATCGAAACCAGGATCTCGTGAACCTGCTCCTCAAAAACCTCTCTTGGCTTTTCGGTGGTGTATTGGGTCAGATACATGCGCAGATATTGGTCCAAGGTCAGGGTATCAGCGATCACGTCGATTCCCTGGGCCAGCAGCGTACGGTCCGCGTCCGAACTGAAGCCATAGTGGAACAACTTGCTTACGCCGCCCTCCGATTGCAGATAGAAGAATGGATGGCCGCCGACGCCAGCGATCTGGAACGCAGCCAGGGCCATGGGCTTGGTGCCCCCGGTCAAGTTGAAACAGAGGTCGTAGCCGCCCAAGGTATCAGCAATAAAGCTATTGAGCGCTTTCTGAATCATCGTCAGCTGGTATGCATCGACCGTGCAATGGTGGCAGATGATCCCCGGATTCAATACCGCTTCCAGATTCTTGGCAATGCCCAAGGTGCGAGATGTACTGACAATCCCCACCACCTTTGGTTTGAGATGTTGCACTGGCAGGAGGTTGGGCGCCGGTTGCTCTCCCACTAGCAGGATCATGGCGGTTTTTTCGTCATTCATCGTTATCGTCCCCAATCTTGAAATGTCAGTAGTTCACAATTTTGACGCGGAGTAGGCATCCTCCGATGCCGGGTTTCTCGGCAAAAGCCGCATCGGAGGATGTTGACTCCGCTTATTTGAATGGTATTGGGCTTAGTGCATGACATAATATACCCTGGTGGGTGCGCCCGTTCGGATTTTGGCGGGTTCAGTCGAGCTGCTGAACTCACATCAAATCCTGACGCAGATCCGTTCGCACCAGGGGGTGCGAACTCCTCCCGGTGAATGGCGCCCAGTGCTGCTGAGGAGTTCGCACCCCCTGGTGCGAACGGGTTGACCCGACTTCGGCATTAGTATAGTCCGGTGTAAATAGCTCCGGGAAAACCCGCGCTCTAGCCCGGTCCGTGACCGGGCGGGTCTGCCGAAGAAGATCATGGGATCAACCCGCCCGGTCACGGACCGGACTAGAGCGCGACAAACTGTAGATCTCAATCTAATCTGAGTTTAGCATGCCAATTCATTGGTCGTTGGTGTATGATCACCCGCAGCCAAGTCATACCACCCGCAGCCCTTCACGATATTCTTGCCCACATGGGCGCTGATGCCCCATACCAGCCAGGGCAACAGGGGCGTCCAGTCCGGCGCTGTATAGGTGACGCTGCCCACCAGCCCGCCCAAGGGTTGCGCCCGGCCCAGCCGCCCGGAATAGCCGTGCAGATCCCACCAGCGGGTCTGGTCCGCCACTTTCTGCACCTGATCGGCATGGACATAGATGTGTTGGCCCAGGGCAATAGGTTCCCCATCCACCGTGGGCCGCCCGCCCCCATGCTGGGCCGCCAGATCCATCACCCGCAGCACAGTCTGCTTGATCAAGGGGAAAGGGGCCGGGGTTTCCACCCGATGATCGCCCTGGGTCAACCGAGTGGGGGTGAGAAAGGTCACCCGCAGGCGATTGTCGCTCTGGTCGAGTTGGGCGGCCAAAGTCAGGGCCGCAGACTGCACCTGTTCCTGGGTCACCGGGATGGCGGGCATCTGCACGCTCTTGCCGCCCGGCTCCAACAACAGTTGGGTCTGTCCGCTGATGGGATTGACCGCCTGGATCTGGTGGATGGCAAAGGTTCCCCGCCGGCCCTGGGCGTCTTTCTGGCCCACGCCCCCCTGTTCGCCCATGCCCTTGACGGCCAGAACCAGATAGGGCAAAAAGCCCAGGTTGTCGCCATAGAGCACCATACCAAAGTCGAAGGTCTCCCCCTGGTCATAGCGGCTGATGCCATCTGTGGGCGGTTCGATGGCATAGGGGCGGCGCACATCCCCGGCCACCCCGTCACCCCCGTCCAGAGCCAACATCTGGCAAGCCGGGCAGAGGGCCTTGTGCAAGGGGTCCGTCTCCTCTGCCCGCCACTCCGGGCAGAAGGTACGGCGCAGATAGCCAGCAAAGGCCCCCCGCAGGGCGCTGCCCTTGAACTCGCCGAAGACCACAGGCCGGGTCACCCGCACAGTGAAGCGCAGGTGGTGGGCGGTGAGGGGGATGTGGAGAGAGTTAGTCATGGTCGGTTAGTCCAGTCGCTCATAGAGTGTGTATCCTCGGCTACTTCGCACCATCCGGTAGGGCAGGACAACTGGACGCAGGATGCGGTCTTTGCC
>CAZKEX010000231.1:0-1244 GCA_964551895.1 uncultured Caldilineaceae bacterium
AAAACTCGACATAATCGGATAGTGGCTTATGGTTGGGCTTGGGCATGGAAGATTCCTTTCAAAAATGGAACACAGATTAGACGGATCGGACGGATCAAAACGGAACAAAAACGATTAAAGCATCCGTTTTGATCCGTCAAATCCGTCCCATCCGTGGTCTATTTTTTCCTCGCCAAAATGGAAAACGTCTTGGGCAACGTAGCCGCCATCTCCGGCGGCAGGTTGGGGAAGTTCTCCCAAAAGGGTTCAGGATGTTCGCCAAAAAGCTCAATGCGCAGCCCGGCATCGATCAACGCCTGTACCACTTCCGCCATGGTCCAGCCCCGCTCATACTTGTCTGCCTGTTTCTCGATGGGGCCAGCCTCATCGCCGATATAGGTGGACGGCCAGCCCCGGTTGACCTCCGCATAGCCAAAGTAGGGGATGCCCGTGGGCCGCAGCGTCGCCGCGTCCGAGTCGAAGAGCCATTCGAGTGGATGACCGTCCAGCAGATGCAGCACCCCGCCGGGCCGCAACAGCCGGTGGATCACCCCGGCCCAGCCAGCCAGGTCATGCAGCCAGCACAGCGCGCCTCGGCCTGTATAGACCATATCCGCCGTGCCGTCCAGGTCGTGGGGCGTGTCGAGGATGTCGCAACGTATCCAGCGGGCTGGGGCGTCCAGGGCCGCGCTGATCTGCTGGGCATTGGCGATATGCACATCCGAAATATCCACGCCGACGACGTGGGCCACCCCTTCATTCCACAGCGAAAGTGTGTCTCGTCCCGATGCACATTGCAAATGGATGGCCGTATCGCACCAATCACCCAGCGCGCCTAGTCGGGCCAGATTGCGCCGCTCTACCGGGTGCAGATTGCTGCCACCCCCACGCAGAAAGTCGATGGTCTGCTGAATCTCCCGAGTATACGCCACCGCGCCCTCGTTCCACCCCGCCCGGTTGGATTCGTGGCGGGCCTTGATCTCGGCAGTGTCTTTGGCCAGGGGTACTTTGCGAAAGTGGATGCCCAATTCGGACGGATCGGACTGGGGCTTGTCTGGTGCTGTCATGGTGACTCCTGATCGCTGGAGGGGTAGAGATGGTGAACCGATCCTATTGTAGAGCGTGAACCGTTCCCAGGCAACTTGGCCCCAACCAATGTTGACCCGAAAACGCCTTTTGACGAGCTTCACCGCGCCGAGTATCATAGGGGGAAGAGATTGGGAGATTAGGCGATTGGGAGATTAGCCCACCCCAATCGCCCAATC
>CAZKEX010000231.1:1344-7599 GCA_964551895.1 uncultured Caldilineaceae bacterium
CCCAATCGCCCAATCTCCCAATCGCCCAATCTCCAAACCCCACCCCAAAGAAAGGCTCCCATCATGGATCGAAAAACCCTCCGCCCCCGCATCCAAGCCATGTACGCCGCGGAACACGCCGCGCTGACCGAGCAAGACGTACAAACTCTACTGGACAAGGGCCGCACCTTCCCCCTGGCCGACACCCTGGCCGCTGGCGGCGTGGCCGTCTTCGCCCACGCCGGGGTGGCGGACTGCGGCCACCAGACCGCGGCCGCGGTCCACGGCGCGCTGGACGCCTGCCTGGACGGCCGGGCCGACCGGGTGGTGGTGATCAGCGTCCTCCACGCCATCGATCCCCTCATGGATCAGGCCCGCATCCGCGTGGCCCGGGGCGGCGACCCCGCGGACGAGGCCCAGTGGGGCATCCAAGGCCCAGGGCTGGACGGTCCCCAAAGCTGGCGCCAGGACCACGCCCTCACCAGTTGGCGCTTTCTGTGGGAGGCCGAGGTGGCCCGCCGGGGTCTGCGCCCCAGCCAGGTCCCCGCGGTCTTCGAGCGCTACCCCTGGCTGGCCGGAGGCCGCCCGGACCGCCTGCCCGGCATAGACGAGCTGGCCCGCCTCTGCGAAGGGGCTGTCATCGTCTCCACCGAAGACCACTACCATCACGGCGTGGGCTATGGCGACCAAGATTTTGTGGCCCGGCCCTTTGAAGACGGGGGGGAGTCCTTGGCCCGCCGCAATATCGAACACGGCTTGCAGACCCTGGGTCGAGGCGACTATTGGGGCTGGAATCAACACTGCGTGGTGGGCAAAAGCGACGCCCGTGACGCCGGCGCGGTCTACCGCTATCTCTGCGGCCCCCTGGACGGGCGCATCCTCGACCTGATCTGCACCGACGCCGCCGCCCTCTACGACTCCCCGTCCCCCACGTGGGTGGCCGGCGCATTGGTCGAGTGGAAACCGGCGGATCGACTATGAGCCATCCCCTGGTCATCGCCCTGCGCCAGGCCATGAGCGAGGCCGCCGACCCCACCAAGGCCTCATCCATGCAGGCCTACATGAAGACCGACCAGCCCTTCTACGGCGTCCAGGCCGGACCCCGCCGCCAGATCTTCCGGGCCGCGCGCAAGCAATACCCCATCCGCAGCCGAGAGGAGTATGAGGAAAATATACGAGATCTGTGGGGTGGGGTCTATCGTGAGGAGATGTATCTAGCCTTGGATCTGGCCGAGGGGGCCAAGGCGTACCGGGATCTGGCCTCCTGGCCCCTCTATGTTGACCTCATGCGCACAGCCACCAACTGGGACACCCTGGACTGGATCGCCGCCGGGCTATTGGGGGATCTGCTGCGCCACCATCGGGAAAAGGAAGCCGAAGTGCGCACATGGGTGGATGACAACAACCTCTGGGTGCGCCGCACAGCCCTGCTCATCCACCTCAAACACAAGCACGAAACCAACCTGCCCATGCTCTCCGCCGCCATCCTGCACCTGGCCCCCGAAAAAGAGTTCTTCATCCGCAAAGCCATCGGCTGGGTCCTGCGCGAAACCGCCAAAACCGACCCCGACTGGGTGCGGGCCTTCGTCACCGATCACACCGCCCAACTCTCCGGCCTCAGCGTGCGGGAAGCCATGAAACACTTGAAAGGGTGAAAGGGGAATTGGTTGATTGGTTGGTTGATTGGTTGATTGGTGTCGCTAGACCTAATCAACCAATCAACCAATCAACCAATCAACCACCTAATCCGCCAACGTACTCGTATCCCCCACCGGCTGGCCCAAAAGCTGGGCCCGGAGGAGACGGCGCATGATCTTGCCCGAGCGGGTCTTGGGCAGGTCGTTGACAAAGACGATGGAGGTGGGCACGGCGATGGGGCCGACCTCGTGGCGCACGTGCAGTTTCAGCGCATCTTCCAACGCCTTGTCCCCGGTCAGCCCGGAATTGAGGATGCAGAAGGCGTGGATCACGTTGCCCCGCAGCTCGTCGGGGATGCCGATCACCGCGGCCTCGGCCACATCCTTGTGGCTGACCAGGGCGCTCTCCACCTCTGCTGTGCCCAGGCGATAGCCGCTGACCTTGATCACATCGTCCATGCGCCCGATGACCCAGAAGTAGCCGTCGGCGTCCTTGCGGGCGCTGTCCCCGGTGAAGTACCAGCCCTGATCGGCGAACTCGCTCCAATACTGCTGCACATAGCGGTCCGGGTCGCCCCACACCGTGCGCAACATGCCCGGCCACGGACGCTTGATCACCAGATAGCCGTCCTCGTTGGGGTCGCACGTGGCGCCGTCTGGGCGCACCACATCGGCCACAATGCCGGCGAAGGGCAACGTGGCGCTGCCTGGCTTCAGGGGCACCACGGGCGTGGGGGTGATCATGAAGCCGCCGGTCTCGGTCTGCCACCATGTGTCGATGATCGGGCACTTCTCCTTGCCGATCACCCGGTGATACCAACGCCACGCCTCCGGGTTGATGGGTTCGCCCACGGTCCCCAACAGGCGCAGACTGCTCAGATCGTGGCGGGCCGGCCAGGCCTCGCCAAAGCGCATCAGCCCGCGGATGGCCGTGGGCGCGGTGTAGAGGACGCTGACCGCGTACTTCTCCACCAACTGCCACCAGCGGTCCGGGTAGGGATGGGTGGGCGCGCCTTCGTAGATCAGGCTGGTGGCCCCCAAAATCAGCGGGGCGTAGACGATGTAGCTGTGGCCGGTGATCCAGCCGGGGTCCGCCGCGCACCACCAGCGGTCATCGTCCTTGAGGTCAAAGGTATAGTTGAGGGTGGTGGCGATCTGGACCTGATAGCCGCCGTGGGTGTGGAGGACCCCCTTGGGCTTGCCCGTTGTGCCAGAGGTGTAGAGGATGAAGAGGGGATCTTCGGCGTCCATGACCTCGGTTTTGCAATAGGGGCTGGCCACGGGCAAGCCCATCAGGTCGTGCCACCAATAGTCTCGGCCGGCCTCCATCAGCACATCTTGCCCCGTGGCCTTGAAGACGATCACCTTTTGCACCACGGGCGAGCGTTTGACCGCCTCGTCGGAGATCTCCTTCAGGTTGATGGTCTTGCCCCGCAGCCAGGCGCCGTCGCAGGTGACCAGCACCTTGCTCTGGGCATCGTCGATGCGGCTGGCCAGGGCCTGTTCGCTGAAACCCCCATAGACCACGCTGTGGATGGCCCCGATCTTGGCGGTGGCCAGCATGGCGATGGGCAGTTCGGGCACCCGGCCCATATAGATGGTCACCGTGTCCCCCTTCTTCACCCCCATGCTCTTGAGTACGTTGGCCGCCTTGTTCACCTCTTGCCACAGGCGGAAATAGCTGAAGGTGCGCTGCTCGCCGTTCTCGCTCTCCCAGATGATGGCCAGCTTGTTCTTGCGCCAGGTTTTGACATGGCGATCCAGGGCGTTGAGGACGACGTTGGTCTTGCCGCCCACAAACCATTTGTAAAAGGGGGCGTTGCTCTCGTCCACCACCTGGTTGTAGGGTTCGTACCAGTCTAAAAACTCGGTGGCCCGGGCGTCCCAGAAGCTGATCTGGTCATCCCAGGCGGCCTCGCGCACGGCCAGATAGTCGGGCACGTTGGCCCCGGCCACCACTTCGTCTGTTGGGGTATAAATTTCGCTTTCGGCAGCCACCATCTGGCTCTCGCGTTCGCTGTCTGGGTGTACGGTCTGTAGATTTCCACTCATGGGTGAGTCTCCTCCTTTTGGGTGTTTGGGCCGCTGATCTATTTGGCTGTTTGGGTGAAGGGTTAGGTACAGAAGAATGGGAGCAGGCTTATTTTGCCACGTTGGGGCCAGAATGGAAAGTCGCAAAATTCGTGGGGAGAAATCTTGAATTTGGCGGTCAAAATAAGGATGGCGATCGGGGTTGACCGGTTACTTCCCAAAACAAAACGAGGCGGGACGACCCACTGGTCGTCCCGCCTCGTTTGCTGTGATGCCTATATGCGCAGCAACATCTTCACCATTCAGCGCTTTGAGTGATGATGACGCCCTGTTTCTGGGCCTCAGCGTGGACCGCGGGGCGGGCAAAGTGGGTCACCAGCAGACGCACCATCTCCCGATCTGGGTAGAGGGACTGCACGGCCTCCGCCTTGCGCGCCAGTTGCTCTAGCACCTGCACCGCGGCGTCGCGTCCGCCTCGTCTGCGATCCAGTTGCAATTTGGTCTCCCCCACCAGCACGATGGGCGTGCCGTTGCGCTGGCCCAGGGCGAAGAGGTCAATTTCTTCGTCGCCGATCACCGTACGCACCATGCGCTTTTCCAGCACAATGCCGTACTCGGCTTCCAGGAAGGCGGGCAACAGGCGATAGGCTTGGTTTTCCAGAGAATAGCTGACACTGCGGGAGAGGCCGCCCATCTCGCGGGCCAGATTTCTCAGTTCGTTTTCTGTACGCACCTGGGCTTGGGCCATTTCCCGTTGCGACTGGGCCAATTCCTTTTGTGACAGGGCCAGCCCGCGCACAATCTCCTTCAGCTCGTTGAAGTCGTCGACTTTGACCAACTTGTTATAGGCATCGTCAATGGCGACGGCCAAGACCGTGGCCTGCTCCGGCGCGAAGACCGTGGCAAAGCGGCGGGTGAGATTCTCGACGTTCATGCTCATGGTACGAACTCCTGGGAACGGTCGGGGGAAACGCGAGGCTGCTTGCCTGCATTATACCACATTCTACATCGGGTATGGTGCATCCCGCGTGGACGGCTCGCAAAAATAACTTTGATTTAACCGGAGATTATGGGGGACAGGACATCGTTCAGTTTCCAGTGAGGAAACTTTTTTTCTAGTGAGGAAACCGATCGTTTCCTCACTAGAAAAAAATATTTCCTCACTGGAAATCACAGATTCGCTTTGTCGGCCCATTTTACTCCTCCACGCCGACAAGACGGTCAAAGATCAGGGTTGCACAATCCATGCACACTGTTTTGACGGTCTGCCAATTATGCCAACGGGCCGCCAGATTTTTGTATTCGGTCAAGCTCTGCTCTTCCAGATCATAGGGTAGGGGATTGGCAAGTTGAATCTGCAACTGTTGTAGGGCGGATTCCTGGTTGGGCTGGGGGTAAAAGCGGTCGAAAGGCTTTAGGGCGTCTACCATGCTGTCTGCCCCCATGTGATCGGCCAACGCCACGAAGTCAAGATAGTCTCGAGTGGCGTTCCGGCGCAGGATCAACAACCCCTTGATCCGTAACATTTCGGCCTCGGTGGGCAGGGTGAGGGTTTCACCGAGGAAGTCAATCTGGGTAGTTTCCAACGGCTCATCCCGAATCAACTGCCTGATGCCGGTTTCGATACCATCCAGGCTACCCAGAATCTGCACGGGACGCTGGATACGGGCGGTCCTCCAGCCGGCGACCGCCTCCAGTTCGGCCAGGGCTTGGTCGAAACGGTGGCGAAGATCGGTCAGGACATGATCGGCATCGGTGGACAAGCGATGGGTCGCATAGACCACCGATGCGCTGCCGCCAACCAGGACTGCGCCGGGCAGGATGCGTTGTAGGTGAGTGGCCGCCGCCAACACGCGTTCCCAATCAGGCAAGGGTTCGTTCGGCATAATGTTTCCAAAAATGGTAGCGTTGGGCATAGGGATCGGTGACATGGGCCTGGCAGACCCGCAGGATCTTTTCCATCAAGACCGGATCCGCCAGCGCCGCTTGGCGTAGCTCGGCCCAATCTTTGCGCTTGCCCCGCCCGATGATGTCATCAATGGCGGCCAGGGTGAATTGTTGGTGGGTGAGGTGACGGTGAATCATGCCGTGATTATACATTCCCCCGTGCTATCTTGCCAAGCCCCCCAATCCCACCCCGGCGGGGCAATCGTGTGTTTAGCTCAGTTCAGCACGATTGAAATCGGCTGCTGACAGGGAAAAGTGCCCTCAGGCACTTGTTTTCCGAGTCGCTGAGGCGACTTTTCCTTGTCAGCAGCGGGTTTCAACCCGACTAGGATTGAACGGAATGCCTTGGGGAATCATCCTCTTTGTGCTACAATCCGCATATCAACCCATTTGATAAACCCGTTCAGGAGGTTTTCTATGCAAGCAGTCTCCGCTCCTCAACCTGCGCTCAGATATGATGCCACGGTTTCGGCGGACGGGCAGGTTATCCTGCCTGTCCTTTTGCGGCCAGGGGCGCGGGTGATGGTTTTTGTCATGGAAGACCCAGCCGATACGCTCGATGACCTGCTTGCCGCCGCCCAAAGCAGTTTAGGCTTTTGGGACAACGCCTTTGACGACGAGGAGTGGAACGATGCTTGAGCAGGGGGAGATTGTGCTGATT
>CAZKEX010000232.1:0-7565 GCA_964551895.1 uncultured Caldilineaceae bacterium
TCTTGCTTGTGATCGTACTTGTCGTGCTTGTTGTTCTGTTTGTCACTGTGTTTGTGACTGTGTTTGTGACTGTGTTTGTCACTGTGTTTGTCACTGCGCTGGAATCCATGCTGATTCTGTCCACCGTTATTGAGAATTTGGGACCAAGTGTGGTCAAAGTGGCTGTTGACTGCCCATGGATGACTCTGCTGCAAAAAGGTCGAATTCACCGCAAAGACGCCAAGAACGCAAAGAAAAGCAAGATTTTTTCCTCGGCGTTCTCTGCGAAATCTCTGTGTCCTCGGCGGTTAAATGGCTTTTTGCAGCAGAGTCATGGATCTATTGGAAAATTGACCGGGTGGGCCAGAAGATCCGGGTTGGATCTGACGTGCCTACCGGGGCGCCCATCCCCCGGCTCTGTGGCCACGGCCCCGACTTCACCCGCCTCAAGAGTGTACCCTCTTCCCCCGGTCCCGTCAAAGTGGCCGCTCTTATGTATACAAATTGGTGAAAATCAGCCCAATGCATGTGAACTCCCGCGGTTTTCGTGATATACTATGGGCTGTGATTTTTCTCCCTTTCAGACCCAGTGTAGCGTGGCATCGGTCGAGGCAAGGGAATGAACCACCTATCGTATCTTCTCAATAAACCGGGGAACCTCGTTCCCACGCTCCGCGTGGGAATGCAAGTGGACGCTCTGCGCCCCTAGGCGCAGGAGCGCCGAACTACCACTCCCACGCTCTGCGTGGGAGCGAGACCCTAGGTCGAGGCGAGGATCTCTGCACTTTCAACCGACCCGACCGACAAAGGCCGGGCCAAACGCAGAAAGGGTTTGGCATGGGTATGAACAGTATCGGTGTGATGACCAGCGGCGGAGACGCCCCGGGCATGAACGCGGCCGTGCGCGGTGTCGTGCGGGCGGCCTTGGACCAGGGTATCCCGGTCTTTGGCATCTATGAAGGCTATCAAGGCATGATCGAGGGCGGTGACCGCATCCGGGCCATGAAATGGGGGTCTGTGGGCGGGATCTTGCAGCGGGGGGGCACCACCATCGGCACGGCCCGCAGCCCAGAATTTCGTACCAGGGAAGGCCGGCTCAAGGCGGCCCGCAATCTGTTGATCCACGGCATCACCAAACTGGCCGTCGTGGGCGGAGACGGCAGCCTGGCCGGGGCTAACCTCTTCAGCGCGGAGTGGGCCGAACTGCTGGCCGAGCTGGTGAAGACCGGCCAGATCGATCAGGCCACGGCAGACGCCCATCCGGTACTCAATATCGTGGGCATGGTCGGCTCCATCGACAACGACATGTTTGGCACAGACATGACCATCGGCGCGGACACGGCCCTGCACCGCATCACCGAGGCCGTGGATGCCATCGCCAGCACCGCGGCCAGCCACCAGCGCGCCTTTGTGATCGAAGTGATGGGGCGGCGCTGCGGCTATCTGGCCCTGATGGCCGCCCTGGCCACCGGGGCCGACTGGGCGTTGATCCCAGAGAGTCCGCCGGATCTGGATGCCTGGGAAGACAAGATGTGCGAAATCTTGAAAGATGGCCGGGCGGCCGGGCGGCGCGACAGCATCGTGATCGTGGCCGAGGGGGCCCAGGACCGCCACGGCAACCCCATCACCGTGGACCATGTGAAGCATGTCTTGGAAGAAGAACTGGGCGAGGATACCCGGATCACCATCCTGGGCCATTTACAGCGGGGCGGTTCGCCCAGCGCCTTTGACCGCAACCTGGCCACCATGATGGGCGTGGCCGCGGTGGCCGAACTGGTCAAGATGACCCCGGACAGCCCCTCCATGTTGATCGGCTTGCAGGGCAACCGCATCACCAGCACACCGCTGATGCACTGTGTGGCCCAGACCCAAGCTGTGAGCGCGGCCATCAAGGCCCACGACTATGATCTGGCCATGGATCTGCGGGGCCGCAGCTTCAAAGAGGCCTTTCGCACCCTGCGCACTGTGGTGCGCGCCTTCCCCCACCCCCCCAAGCCTGACCGCAAACAGCTGCGCATTGGCATACTCAACGCCGGCGGCCCGGCGCCGGGCATGAACACGGCTGTACGGGCGGCCGTGCGCTTGGGCATGGACCGGGGCCACACCATGTTGAGCATCAAGCGGGGCTTTCAGGGCTTTGTCGAAGGTGAAATCGAAGAGATGAACTGGATGAGTGTCAACGGCTGGGCGGCCACAGGCGGCTCCGAGCTGGGCACCAACCGCCGGGTCCCCTCCGGGTCGGATCTCTACGCCATCGCCCGCAACATCGAAGAGCACAAGATCGACGCCATCTTCATGGTCGGCGGCTGGACCGGTTATCGGGCCTTGATCCTGCTGGATCAAGAACGCAAGAACTTCCCGGCCTTCAACATCCCCATGATCTGTCTGCCCGCCACCATCAACAACAACCTGCCCGGGGCCGAACTGTGCGTCGGCTCGGACACGGCCCTGAACAGCATCATCGAATCTGTGGACAAGATCAAACAGTCCGCGGTGGCCTCCAGCCGCTGTTTTGTGGTGGAGGTCATGGGCAGCTACTGCGGCTATCTGGCCCTGATGGGCGCCTTGGCCTCTGGCGCCGAGCGGGTCTATCTCCACGAAGAGGGGGTGACCCTGAAAGATCTGGTGGAGGATCTGGACCTGCTCAAGAACGGCTTCAACCACGGCAAACGCCTGGGCTTGATGATCCGCAACGAGCGTTCCAACCAGATCTACGACACCCAGTTCATCTGCGCCCTCTTCGAGGAAGAGGGCGGCGACCTTTTTGAGGTACGGTCGGCCATCCTGGGCCACACCCAGCAGGGCGGCAACCCCACTCCCTTCGACCGTATCCAGGCCACCCTCTTTGCCAACCGCTGCATCCTCTTTTTAGAGGAGCAGGGCGGCGAAGACGATCCCCGGGCCGCGGCCATTGGGCTGGTGACCAACGAGGTGAAATTCACCGACCTGCGGGACATGGCCCGCATCATGCAGGACGAGTTCCAGCGCCCCAAAAAACAGTGGTGGATGGAGCTGCGCCCCCTCACCCGCATGTTGGCCCAGCCCAGCGCCGGGTTCCGGGCGAAAAGCGTTTAACCGCAGAGGGCGCAGAGATTTCGCGGAGAACGCCGAGGAAAAGCAAGATTCTTCCTCGGCGTTCTCTGTGAAACCTCTGCGCCCTCTGCGGTTAAAAATGGTTTTTGTGACTCGCCCCCTTCGCTCAATCCTTATACGGATCCCGCTCATCTTCCCCGGCCATGGCCACGCCAAGGGGGGTGAGGGTGTGCAGGATGCGGATGGACGGGGCGTGATAGGCCAGCACCTCGGGCAGGCGCTTGTAGGCTTGGGGCGCTTCATCCGTGCCCGCGCCCCGCAGTTCCACCCCCATGCCCCGTATCCAAGTCATCATCATCTTGCGGCTGATCTCCCCTTCGGAGACCCGCACCCTGCGCCCATGTCTATAGCGAAACTTGCCCGCGGCCCGGGTCCGGGACATCACCCGCCCGGCCCCGTGGACCGTGGAGTAGAGGGCCAGCTTGCTCTCCGCGCTCTCCACCCCTTCCAGAATCACCGAGATGTCCCCCATGGATCCGCCCACAAAGCCCTTCTGCCCCGGAAAGGCCGGGGTGGCCCCCTTGCGCACCACCCAAAGTTTCTGGCCGTTGTGTTCCTCTTCCCAGGCAAAGTTGTGGTGGTTGTGGACCTCCTCCACAATCTGCGCGCCCAGCAGTCTGGCCACCCGCTCCGTCACCCAATCCCGCCCGGCATAGGCATAACGACCGGCCAGCTTCATGCAGGCGATGTACTCCTGGCCCAGTTGGCTTTCCACATCCAGCAGAACCGGGTCTACAAACATGCCGTCCTTGCCGCCGCCGGCCGCGATAAAGTGGCTGGCCAGCCGATGGCCCAGTCCCCGGGAGCCGAAGTGGACACCGATCCAGATGCGCTGCTCCTCGTCCTCGAAGATGTCCACATAGTGGTTGCCGCTGCCGATGGTGCCCAACTGCTCCGCGGCCAATGATTTTTGCTTGCGGGCAATGGGGATGTCCCAGGCTGGGTCGTCGTCAAAGAGAGGGTGGTCCACCTTCTCCCGGTTCTTCAGCCCGATGCCAAAGGAGAGGGTGGCCCAAATGTCGTCCATGATGCGGCTGATATGTTTGCGCACCTCCGGGGCCGGCGCGTCGATGCGCACCGCCTTGTTCCCACACCCAATGTCAAAGCCAACCCCGGACGGGCTGACCTTGTCCCTATACCCAATCACGCCCCCAATGGGCACCGCGTAGCCCAGGTGGTGATCCGCCATCAACGCCGCCGCCTCCCCCATGCGGGCACAGTTGACGATCTGGTCCACGGCCCCCTGGTCCGGCTCGCCCCACACCGGGATATTTTGGATCAGTTGATAGGTCATGGTGATCTCTCCTTTGTTCCCTAACCTGGCAGAGCCAGAGCCAAAAAGGCTTACCACAAAGACACAAAGGCACAAAGGAACACAAAAATTCTTCTTTTCATGGATTTTCGTGTCTTTGTGTCTTCGTGGTAAATTTTCCCCCCGTCGTGCAATCAGGGGACCTGAATTTCCAAAAACGGCGCAAGGGGCGCAAAATCTGCCCCGGTGTACATGCCCACCAAAAGTCGGGCCGGAACTTCTCCCCCGTCCCAGGCCAGCGCATGGGCATCCACCAGCGCCTCCCCCACCTTCCACAGCCCCGTGGGATAGAAGACCCCGCCGGGCCGCCGGTCATCCTGGGCCAGCCGCTCCCCCGCGGCGTCAAAAAGCTGCACCGTGGTCGTGAAATCCCCTGGCACCGGCGCATCCACCCGCCAGGTCAGGGCCACCGTCGCCCCGCCGTCTGTCTTGGCCCACTCAACCCCCAAAAGGGTCAGCGGCCCATAGGCCAGATCCATGGGATCTTCCGGCAAGACCGCCGCCGAACCGGTCACCGCGGCCAAGGGCGGGGTCAGCGGGGCCAGGGCAAAACGGCTCTCCAACCCTGGCATGGGCTTGATCAGCGCCACGGGACGCCCGGCCCCCTCGGCCAACGCCGTCGCCACCGTGGCCCCCACATCCCCGAAACGCTCCTCGGGCGTCAGCAGCGGGAAAATGCCGGTCAGGTCCGGGCGCACCCCCTCCACATTTTGCAGATAATAGAGGGGCACGATCTCGTTGCGGTCATTGCTCACCAAGATCGCCCCGTCTGGCGGTCTCGCGGCCAAGATCTCCGCCCACATCTGCCCGGCTCCGTGGTTGGCCGATTGGTCGATCTTTGAAAAAAAGTGGAGGCTCAGCGTGGCCGGAATTAAGAGGAATAAGAGGATCGCGTGTTGCAAGGCCCGGGGGGCCATGCGGTTGTCCTTCCCCTTTATGCCCATACCACCGAAGACGGAAACCGCCACACGCCACACGCCCTCCACCCCCAGCCCGGCATAGATGGCCCCGATCAAATAGAGGGGAATATAGTAGACATAAATATCACCGATGCCATAAAACAGGTTGAAAAGCTGCAACATCGCCCCCAAGGGCAGGGTGAGGGCCAGCAACGTCCAGCGCCGATCCTGTACCAACCCAATCAACCCAACCCCAATCAACCCCAACCCGACCCAAGTGAAGTGATCCAGCCACAGCGCCCCGGCTTCGGGCAACCGGGCCAAGGCCTGGCCCGGCCCAAAAAAGCTGACCGCAAAGACACTGCCGGTCAAATAGTCAAGAAATCCCCGCCAACTGTTCACATACAGGGGGATCACCGACTCGCCCAGCCGGGGAAAATACCACGGCGACGCCTCTGCCGTCCCTCGCAGGGGGATATACAAATAGAGCAACTGAGGCAAACTCACCGCCAACCCCGCGCCGATCCACAACCTCCCCCCACGCGCTAGCCGGGTCCGTGACCCGGCGGGTTGACCCGCCCCTGTGTGAATCAGCCACACAGCCAACAACACCCCAGGAATCACAAATACCGTCGTGCGGTGATGGGCCAGCCCCAGCCCCACCAGCCCGGCCACCATCACCGTGCGCCGCATGGACCCATCCCACCCTAGCGCCGCCAACAGGATCAACACCATCAACAGCCCATGCAACGCATAGACCTCAGCCATCAACGCCTGGCTCCAAAAAGTGGGGTTGACGGCAAAGAGCGCGGCACTAAATAGGGCTACGCCCCGACTCACCCTCGCCGGACCAGAAACAATTTTGCGCATAGTCATAAAGAGCAGCGCCACGGTCAGCGCAGCCGTGACCGCGCTGAACAAATTCAACGCCCACGCCGGGTCCGCCCCAAAGCGGGCCAGCCCATGCTGCCATGCCCCGCCCAAAAGCAGATAGAGAGGATAGCCCGTGGGGTGGGCCAGCCCAAATCCCCAGGCCGCAAACTGAAACTCCCCCGCGTCCCCGTCCAGCAGACCTGGAGCCAAGGTGCGGACATAGAGCGCCAGGGCAAACAGTCCCAAGCCAACGGCCAGGACTGTATCCAAACGAGAAAGGGGAGCCAATTTCTCAAAATGAGATCGGGCAATCGGTTTGGTCATCACAGCCAAAATTGTACCCGAACCCAACCGATTGTGGAACTCCGGGACTTCTCCAAAAAAATAGAACACGGATTGGACGGATCGAACGGATCAAAACGGATCAAAAAAAGATCCGATAAAATCCGTCTCATCCGTTCGATCCGTGTTCTATTTTTTTGATTGGGCGACGCTGGTGGAATCCCAGAATCTTGGATCTGGTCGGCAGGCGTGTTAAGATGGGATTTTGGTGAGATCGGGGATCGGAGATCGGAGATCGGAGATCGGGTGTTTAATCACCATGTCACCTTGTCACCTCGTCACCCCTTCGCAACTCGTTAGGAAGTTGACATGAAAGCATGGCAGAGCCGGGCGTTGATGATTGTGCCCACGTACAATGAAAAAGAGAACCTGTTTCGGCTGGTGACCCAGTTGCGCGGGCTGCCCGGGGATGTACACGTGCTGGTGGTGGATGACAATTCGCCCGACGGCACGGGTGATATCGCCGACGGCATGGCGGCCGCGGATCCGGGGGTGCATGTGTTGCATCGAGCGGGGAAACTGGGGCTGGGGACCGCATACCGAGCCGGCTTTGCCTATGGGCTGGCCCAGGGCTACGGCTATCTCTGCACCATGGACGCCGACTTCAGCCACAACCCGGACCGTCTGCCCGTCATGCTGGACAAGGCCGAGTCGGGCTACGATCTGGTGATCGGCAGCCGCTATGTGCCCGGCGGCGGCGTGGTGGGATCGACCCCCTTCCGCAAGTTCGTCAGCCGGGGGGCAAACTGGCTGGCCTATCTGCTCCTGGGCGTGGGGTCACGGGACTGCACGGCCGGCTTCCGCTGCTATCGGCGCACGGTTTTGGAGACCGTGGATTTGGACAGCATCTTCAGTTCCGGCTACAGCTTCCTGATCGAGATGGCCTTCCTCTGCCAGCGGGCCGGCTTTCGGATCGGCGAAGTGCCCATCACCTTCGTCAACCGCACGGAGGGAGCCAGCAAGATCAGCAAGGCCGAGATCTACAAGGCATTTTATACCCTGATCCGCCTGCGCACCTCCCTGCTGCCCTGGGATCGCATGGTGGCTTTCGTGCATCGGGTGCAGGG
>CAZKEX010000233.1:0-7547 GCA_964551895.1 uncultured Caldilineaceae bacterium
GCGCATCCTCTCCGTGCCCCAAGAGTGGCAGATCGTCGTCACCGGCGGCATTCTGGTCCTGGCCGTCTTTGCGGATATGCTGCGGCGGCGCAAGTAGAACGACCAAGGGCTTCACACAGGAGTGATCAACACGGCAGGGATCGCAGTTGATTGGGTGATTGGGTGGCTGGGTGACTTGAGAGGCGAACATGCGCCACATCTCAATAATCTGGTGTGCCCGATCACCCTTTTTGATTCAACGATTTTCAAAAAATAGAACACGGATTCCACGGATACAACGGATTTTCACTGATTCTACAAAAAATCCGTTGGTATCCGTCAAATCCGTGGAATCCGTGGCCTATTTTTCCCCCTTCCCAAGCAAGGATCTGATCATGGGCGAAACAACGATTCATCTTCACCCGGCGATGTTTGGCGAAAAAGAGCGCACCTTGGTCGAGCATGGCCCCTTTTCGGCCTCTACGTTTCGATCCGAAAGCGGTGTCTGCGGTCTGCGCATGGGCAATGGGGCGGGCGAGCTGGTCATGCTGCCCTTCCAGGGCCAGCAGATTTGGTCCGCCAGCTTTGGCGGGCGCAACCTGACCATGAAATCCATGTTCGACCAGCCCTGGCCCAATCGTCCCTATCTGGAAACCTATGGCGCGTTCCTGATCCACTGCGGCTTCCTCAGCATGGGCGTGCCCAACCCTGCGGCCGGGGACACCCATCCCCTGCACGGGGAGTTGCCCAACGCCTCCTACTCCGCCGCCTATCTGGCGCTGGGCGAGGATCATAGGGGACAGTATTTGAGCCTGGGCGGACGATATCGACACACGGTCGCCTTCTCCGCCAACTATGAGGCTGAACCCGTGGTCACCCTCTATGCCGGGGAATCTCGCTTTACCGTTGACATGGCCATCACCAACCTCAAACAGACGCCCATGGACTATATGTACATGGCCCACGCCAACTTCCGCCCGGTGGACAACGGACGCCTGATCTGCACCGCCCCCTCGGACCCGGCCCACGTGCGGGTGCGCACGGCCATCCCCTCCCATGTCAAGCCTACGCCCGAATACCTGGCCTTTCTCGATGCCCTGCAGGCCGACCCGGCCCAACACGAAGTGTTGAAACCGGGCATGGCCTTTGACCCGGAGATGGTCTTCTATCTCGACTATGTGGCCGACAGTGACGGCTGGGCCCACACGATGCAGCAGCACCCGGACGGCAGCGCGGACTACATCGCCCACCGCCCGGCCCAGCTTGGCCACGGCGTGCGCTGGATCTCCCGCACGCCGGACCAGGACGCCCTGGGCATGGTCCTCCCCGCCACGGCCGAGCCGGAGGGCTACGCCGCCGAGAAGGCCAAGGGCAATCTCAAGACCCTGGCCGGGGGCGAGACCTTTGTGGCCGAGTTGGTGTTGGGGCTTTTGACGGATGAGGAAACACAGGCGATGGCCCAGAAAATTGCGGATCTACGGTAGAACATTTCACCGCAAAGGCGCAAAGGACGCAAAGGAGAAAAAGAAAAGAAAGGCTGTTCTTGTTTTTTTCTTTGCGCCCTTCGCGTCTTTGCGGTGAACAATACACTTTGTAAACCCACATTTGACAGGAGACGGCGAGAATTCCCTCGTCGCCCCCCCTTACCTCAAGGAGCAGATCATGTCAGATTTTAAAAAAAATGAACCCGTCAACAAACTGATCGGCGAGATGCCCAAGATCGGCATCCGCCCCACCATCGATGGCCGCCTGGGCGGTGTGCGGGAGTCCTTGGAGGACCAGACCATGGACATGGCCAAGGCCACCGCCGCCTTCCTCAGCGCCAACCTGCGCCACTACAACGGCCTGCCCGTGGAGTGCGTGATCGCCGACACCACCATCGGCGGCGTGGCCGAGGCCGCCCGCTGCGCCGACAAGTTCCGCCGGGAGGGGGTGGGCGTCTCCCTCACCGTCACCCCGTGTTGGTGCTACGGCTCCGAGACCATGGACATGGACCCCCATTTGCCCAAGGCCATCTGGGGCTTCAACGGCACGGAGCGGCCCGGCGCGGTCTATCTGGCCGCGGTCTCTGCCGCCCACAACCAGAAGGGGCTGCCGGTCTTCAACATCTATGGCCGGGACGTGCAGGAGTCCGGCGACAACGCCATCCCGGCGGATGTGCAGGGCAAGCTGCTCACCTTTGCCCGGGCCGGGCTGGCCGTGGCCAACATGCGGGGCAAATCCTACCTGAGCATGGGCGGCACCTCCATGGGCATCGGCGGCTCGATTGTGGATCAGGGCTTCTTTCAGGATTACCTGGGCATGCGGGTGGAAGTGATCGACATGGTGGAGTTTGTGCGTCGGGTTGAAGAAGAAATTTACGACGTAGAGGAATTTGAGTTGGCTATGGGGTGGGTCAGGGAAAAGTGCCGGGAGGGCGACGACTACAACGATGACGCGCATAGACGTACCCGGGTCCAACAGGACGCGGACTGGGCCATCTCGGTCAAAATGGCCCTGATCGCCCGTGATCTGATGATCGGCAACCCCAAGCTGGCCGAGATCGGACGTGGCGAAGAGGCCTTGGGCCGCAACGCCATTGTCGGGGGCTTCCAAGGCCAGCGCCAGTGGACCGACCATCTGCCCAACGGCGATTTCATGGAGGCCATCCTCAACACCTCCTTCGACTGGAACGGCATCCGCCAGCCCTACATGGTGGCCACAGAGAACGACGCCCTCAACGGTGTCTCCATGCTCTTCAACCACCTGCTCACCAACACGGCCCAGATCTTCGCCGACGTGCGCACCTATTGGAGCCCGGACGCGGTGGAGCGGGTCACCGGCCACAAACTGAGCGGCGTGGCCGCGGACGGCTTCCTGCACCTGATCAACTCCGGCCCGGCCACCTTGGACGGCACGGGCCAGCAGTCCAAAAACGGCGAACCGGCCATGAAGCCCTTCTGGGAGATCACGTCCGAAGAGGCCGACGCCTGTCTGGCCGCCACCACCTGGCACGCGGGCATGACCGAGTACTTCCGGGGCGGCGGCTGGTCCACCCGCTTCCGCACCCGGGGCGGTATGCCCGTCACCATGTGCCGGGTCAACCTGGTCAAGGGGCTGGGACCGGCCATGCAGATCGCCGAGGGCTGGACCATCGAGCTGCCCGACGCGGTCCACGATGTGCTGGATCAGCGCACCAACCCCACCTGGCCCACCACCTGGTTTGTGCCCCGCACCACAGGCAGCGGCCCCTTCCGGGATGTCTACACGGTCATGAACAACTGGGGGGCCAACCACGGCGCCATCTCCTACGGCCACATCGGCGGGGATCTGGCGGCCCTGTGTGCGCTCCTGCGCATCCCGGTCTACATGCACAACATCCCGGAAGAGCAGATCTTCCGCCCCAGCGCCTGGGCCGCCTTCGGGGCCAACGAGCCAATGGGGGCCGACTTCCGGGCATGTGAGAACTACGGGCCGTTGTACGGGTAATTTTTTTCACCGCAAAGGCGCGAAGAACGCAAAGAAAAACAAGAACAGCCTTTCTTTCTTTTCTTAGCGTCCTTTGCGTCTTTGCGGTGAATCAGTTGAGAGAGGTTCACATGCAAGCAGCAACCAAAAACAACTTCATCCTGGACGACGACGCGGTCGATCCCGATCTTGTCCCCAAGACCACGTTGTACACCGGCGCGCAACTGCCCTCGGTGGGCCTGGGCACCTTCGGCTCCGATGCCATCTCCGGCGAGACCGTGGCCGCGGCGGTGAAGGGCGCGGCCAAGGTGGGCTATCGCCACTTTGACTGCGCCTCGGTCTATGGCAACGAACATCTGATCGGCCAATCGTTCAGCGAGCTGATGGCCGAGGGGCTGCCCCGGGAGGAGATGTGGATCACCTCCAAGCTGTGGAACGACAAGCACGCCGAGGCCGACGTGATCGCCTCGTGCCAGCGCTCCTTGGCGGATCTGCAACTGGACTATCTCGACCTCTATCTGGTCCACTGGCCTTTCCCCAACTTCCACCCCCCCGGCTGTGATGTGGATGCCCGCAGCCCGGACGCCAAGCCGTACATCCACGAAAACTACATGAAGACCTGGCGGCAGATGGAGAAGCTGGTGGACATGGGCCTGGTGCGCCACATCGGTACCTCCAACATGACCATCCCCAAGCTCACCCTGCTCTTGCGGGACGCCCGCATCAAGCCGGTCTGCAACGAGATGGAACTGCACCCCCACTTCCAGCAGCCGGAACTCTTCGACTTCGTGCGGGCCAACGGCATGGTCCCCATCGGCTTCTCCCCCATCGGCTCCCCCAACCGCCCGGAGCGGGACCGCACGCCGGAGGACACGGTGGACATGGAAGACCCGGTGATCGTTCGCATCGCCGGGCGGTTGGGCGTCCACCCGGCCGTGGTCTGCATCAAGTGGGCCGTGCAGCGGGGGCAGGTGCCCATCCCCTTTTCGACCAACCGGCGCAACTACCTGGCCAACCTGGCCTGCACGGTCACAGATCCCTTGACCGCCGCCGACATGGCCGACATCGCCACCATCGACAGCAACAATCGCCTGATCAAGGGCCAGGTCTTCCTCTGGAAAGAGAACCAAACTTGGGAAGATCTGTGGGATCTGGACGGGGAAATAGCCACATAAAAAAATAGACCACGGATGGGACGGATTAGACGGATTTTCACTGATCTAAAGAAAGATCCGTTTTTTTATCCGTTCGATCCGTTCAATCTGTGTTCCATTTTGTTTTTCTGGAGAATGCCATGCAAAAAACTATGACGGGCCTTATTCTGCCGGGCGACAGCACGGCGGTTTTTATGGAAGTCCCTGTGCCCACGCCGGGCCACGGGCAGGTGTTGATCAAGGTGAAGTCCTCCACCATCTGCGGCAGTGACATTCGGGCCATCTACCATCAACATTTGGGCGAGGGGCCGGAGAAATATCAGGGCGTGGTGGCCGGTCACGAACCCAGCGGCCAGATCGTGGCCGAGGGGCCGGGGCTGAAACGCTTCAAGCGCGGCGACCGGGTGATCGTCTACCACATCTCCGGCTGTGGTGTTTGCAACGATTGCCGCCGGGGGTATATGATCTCCTGCACCAGCCCCCATCGGGCCGCCTATGGCTGGCAGCGGGACGGCGGCATGGCCGAATATCTGGTGGCCGACGAGAAGGACCTGGTCCTCCTGCCCGATGAACTGAGCTACACCGACGGCGCCCAGGTGGCCTGCGGCTTTGGCACGGTCTACGAAGGGCTGGAGAAGATCGGCATCAGCGGCAACGACGCCGTGTTGGTGGTCGGTTTGGGACCGGTGGGCCTGGCCGCCCTCATGTTGTGCAGGGCCCTGGGGGCCACCAAGCTGATCGGCATCGACATGGTCCAAGAGCGGCTGGACCTGGCCCAGAGACTGGGGCTGGCGGACCATCTGCTCCTGGCCGGGCGCAACAACGTGGCCGACGTGCGCGCCCTCACCGGCGGCCACGGCGTGGAGCGGGCCGTGGATTGCAGCGGCGCCGGGCCGGGCCGTCTCACCGCCATCCAAGCCACCCGCAAATGGGGCAAGATCGTCATGATCGGCGAGGGCGGCGAAGTCGCCTTCAACCCCAGCCCGGACATCATCCACGACCAGAAGACCATCTACGGCTCCTGGGTCACCAGCATCTGGCTGATGGAAGAGCTGGTCGAACGCCTGGTGCGCTGGGGCATCCACCCGGCAGATCTGGTCACCCACCGCTTTGCCCTCAGCGACGCCGACAAGGCCTACGAACTCATGGCCGACGGCAAGTGCGGCAAGGTGGCGGTCTGTTTTGATGAAGAGTTGACCTAACGAGAAGCTGTCGGCGCGGAGAAACGCCCCCGGCACGTCGTCGCCAAGCGAGGCAAAATGTCGTCAACCCACCATTTTCTTCGTGCGTGCCGGGGACGTTTCGGCTCAACCCAGCGCTGGGATCTGCGCCGTCCAACGTCCCCGGCACGCACGCACTTCTTGGTGGGGCGAGGCGATCTCGGCTCGCTTGGGCAAGACGTGCCGGGGACGTTGGACTAATCTATATTTTCAAACAAAAGCAAGGCCAAAACCATGAACCCGACCTACCTCTCCCCAGAACTCAACGCCTTTGACCCCGCCGTCCGCCGGGCCGCGCTGACCGCCTTCGCCGCCGCGTCGTCCGCGCCCGCGCCCCGCGCCCCCCAGGAGCGCATCGCCAACATGCACGCCCATTCCTTCTTTTCGTACAACGCAATGGGCATCTCGCCCAGCGCTCTGGCCGTTTTGGGCCGGGAAGAGGGCATCGACCTCATGGGCCTGGTGGATTTTGACGTGATCGACGGCGTGGACGAATTTCTGGACGCCTGCGATCTGCTGGGCATCCGCGCCGGGGCCAGCATGGAGACCCGCATCTTTGTGCCCGAGTTTTCGACGCGAGAGATCAACTCGCCGGGGGAGCCGGGGGTCCTCTATCACATGGGCATCGGCTTCGTCGGCAGCCAGTTCCCCGCCGCGGCAGCTCCCCTCTTCCAAGATCTGGCCGACCGTTCCCGCCAGCGCAACCTGGATCTGGTGGACCGCTGCAACGCCCACCTGGCCCCGGTCGCCATCGACTACGCCGCGGACGTCTTGCCCCTCACCCCCAGCGGCAACGCCACCGAGCGCCACATCGTCGCCGCCTACATCGCCGCGGCCGAAGCCCAGACCCCGGACGCCGCCGCCTTTTGGCAGACCAGCCTGGGCGTGGACGCGGCCCAGATCGCCGCGGCCCTGGCCCATCCCTTTGGCCTGGCCAACCTGATCCGCAGCAAACTCATGAAACGGGGGGGTGCGGCCTACGTCCAGCCCGGCCCGGAGACCTTCCCCGCGGCGGAGACGGCCCACGCCCTCTTCCACGCCTGTGGCGCGCTGCCCTGTCTGGCTTGGCTGGATGGCACCACCCCTGGCGAAAAAGATATGCCCGAACTGATGGATCTCCTCGTGGCCAAGGGCGTGGTGGCGGTCAACATCATCCCGGACCGCAATTGGAATATCGCCGACCCGGCGGTCAAGCAGGTGAAGCTGCAAAATCTCTACGACTTTGTGGCGTTGGCCCATGCCCACAATCTGCCCATCCTCGTGGGCACGGAGATGAACAGCCCCGGCCTGCCCTTGGTGGATGCCTTTGACGCCCCGGAACTGGCCCCGGTCCGGGCGCTTTTTCTAGACGGCGCCCACTTCCTCTACGGCCACACCATGTTGGGGCGTCACGCTGGCCTGGGCTATACTAGCGACTGGGCCGCCCGTCATCTGCCCGCCCAGGCCGAGCGCAACGATTTTTACACGAGGGTCGGCCGTTTGATCCCGCCGGGCCAGGCTGGGAAAATCCTGTTGGGCCAGTTGGGCGACGACCCTGCGCCGGACGAGGTGTTGAGGCACGTCGGCTAGCCCCCGCCGGTTGAGTAGGTCGGGGCAGTTTCCGACCGTATCGCTTGTGCTGAGTAGCGAAGCGTACCGAAGTGAAACCCGCGGGGGCGGGTTGACCCGCTTGGTTTCGATACGGCCTCTCTTCAGGGTTAGCGGATTTCTGCGGTTAACTCGGCCTACTCAACCGGCGTTGGCTTAT
>CAZKEX010000234.1:0-7541 GCA_964551895.1 uncultured Caldilineaceae bacterium
GAGTAGACCGGGGCAGTTTCCGGTCGTATCGAAACCGCAGCGGGTCTGCCACGGATGCTCCCAATGAACCTTATGAGGAGTATTTGTCCATGTCCCGATCCATCGTTCTTTCATCCGATAATTCTGGACCCATGACCACATGGGTCCGTTCGGCTTTGTTGGCCAGATCGGCATTGTCGATTGGGGCAGTGGTTTTTGGCTTATTGATCGCTGGGCTCTGTGTGCCCACGCCTGCCCAGGCCCAAACGGCCACCCGCACCCCAACGCCTCGGTCAACCCTCCGAGCCACCGCCACGGTCACGCCGACCCTTGCCCCCACCCGTACGCCCACCCTTGTCCCCACGGCCACGCCCGAGGCCCCCCTCACCGGCACTATCATCGCCAACCGCACCCAGGTCAGCGTCACCTTTTTTGTGGATGGCCGCACCTACGAGGCCGCGCCCTTGCGCTCCCTCTCCATTCCCGTGCGCCGGGACAACACGGTGCTGAATCTCTACAATTGCGAGGCCAAGACCGGCGCGGACAACACGGACTGTTTCTGGGATCCCTATTTGATGCGCCAGGATGGCTTCTACGAAGTGATCGACCAGGCCGCCACAGGCGCGCCGGTCAGCCTGCTGTTGCGGGACGCGGCCGCGCCGCCGGGGGATCAGATCTGGCTGCACAACCGCACGGGACGAGAGACGGCCATCCACTATGCCGGGGCCACCTATCGACTCTCCCCCGGCGCCACGGTGGAGGTGGTCTTGCTGGCCGATGAAAGTGCGGTCTATGTGCAGCACTGTCTGGAACTGGCCGGGGCGTCTGTGTGTGAATGGCTGCCTGTTGACGTGGTCGGTGGGGTCTATTATGGCGTCAACCGTGTGGTGGCGGCAGGGGGGGCGGCCCAGAGCCGTCAGGTCTCTACGGACCTCGCCCCGGTGCTGGCCCAGGACGTTGACCTGCTGATCGGCAGCCGTGGCCAGGTGGCGGCGGCCCCGCCCACGGTGGGATGCAGTCTGGCCGTCCCCACCCTGAATGTGCGGGCCGGGCCGGGTGTAGACTTTGCGATTTTAGACAAACTGCGCCAAGAGGAGCTGGGCGCGGATCTGGTCTCCATCATCGGGCGCAACGCGGCCAGCAGTTGGCTGGCCGTGGGCGATGCCGTGGTGAAGGGCGGCTGGATCTCCGCCAGCAGTACCTATGTCACCTGCGCTGGGACCGTGGCGGATCTGCCCGTGGCCGAGGTGGTGGTTGGCACCCTGGCCCCCACCCCCATCCCCCAGGCCAGCCAGACCCAGCCTCAACCGGCCGCGCAACCCCAGCCAGAGCCGGAGCCGGAACCGACGGCTGCGCCCCAGCCGGCCGGTCCGGCTGCCGGCCAGGTGCGGCTGGTGGTCTTCAACGCCTTTGGCCAGGAGATCCGGTTTACCTACCAGGATCAAGAACATGACATGCAGCCCGGCCAGCAGGTGACCATCGACACCTTCCCCGGTCTGATCGCCTTCAGCGCCAGCAGCGCTTGGCGCAATTTGCACGGCAACGCCGACTTCACCGCGCTGGCTGACGAGACCCACGTTCTCTATGTGCGCTGGGAGCATAACCCGGATTCCGGGGATTGGGATATGAAGTTTGATTGATGGGGCGTAATGGGTAATGGGTAATGAGTGATGAGTATCGGGTGTTTACGTAACATGCAATGCATAGTACGCACGGGATAATGATATGACTGATATGTACGGATCGCTGCCCAAGGCCAAACGACTCAGAACCAGCCTGATCTTCTTGTTGCTGGCCGGCGCGCTGATTTTGACCGGCTGTGGCAGTCTGCGTCGGGGACCGGAACCGACCCCCACCCGACCGCCTTTGGCCACCTATACCCCCACGCCCCAGGGCTTTGTGCCCCCCAACGCCGTGGTGCAAGAGGCCGCCCCCGTCGCCGCCGCCGCCCAGGTCGCCGCGGCGCCTGCGGCTACCCCCATCCCCCAAGAAGTCGCCGCGCCCGTGGAGATCCCCACAGAGATCCCCACGGAAATCCCCACGGAAGCGCCGACCCTGGCCCCAACCGCCACGCCGCAGCCGACCCAAACCCCTACCCCCCTGCCCACGGCCACCCCCACCGCCACACCGACGCCAGACTATGCCTTCGATCTGGAGGAGAGCAGCCGCTTCCCCTTGGCCAAGGACGACAAGCTGGCCGGGGTACGTGTCTTTGCCTACATCTACGATGTGGATGAGTTCGCCCTGGGCAACCACAGCCTGATCATCACCCACAACGACCAGCCGGTCGAGCCGGTGGAGGCCAACGCCCGATCCGCCGCCGGGCTGCCCGGCCAAACCCGGGCCGAAATCGGACCATACAGCCGCTTCGCCAACCTCACCCTGACTGTGGATGGCCCCACCGAGGGCGTGTGGACGGTCCAGGCCGTGGACGCCAACCGAGCGCCCCTGGGCCGCCCGGCCATCTTCATCCTGGGCAGCCAGGACAACGAGCGAGAACTCTACGTGCGCTATCGGCGAAAATAGACAGGAAAATAACCGCCGAGGGCGCGGAGGGCGCGCAGAGGGCGCGGAGAAAAACTTTCTTTCCTCTGCGAATCTCCGCGCACCCTCCGCGCCCTCGGCGGTTAAACAGCTTTTGCAGCAGAGTCAACCATGAGCGATTCGCCAAATCCACCTGGCCCGGACATGCGGACGGCCTGGGACGAGACCAGCGCCGACTATCAGGACCGCCACCGCATCCCCACCCACAGCGCCCACTATGGCCCCTTTGCGCCGAAGGAGAACGAGCTGCGTCTGCTGGGGGATGTGGGGGGGAAGCGCATTTTGGAGGTCGGCTGTGGGGGCGGCCAGTGCGCCATCGCCTTTGCCAAACAGGGGGCCACGGTCGCGGGCCAGGATCTGAGCGAGGTGCAACTGGCCTTCGCCCGCAAGCTGGCCGCGGCCGAAGGGGTGCAGATCGACTTCACCCAGGGCAGCGTCGAGGATCTCTCGGCCTTTGGCGATGCAAGCTGGGACGTGGTCTTCAGCGCCTACGTCTTTCAATATGTGGCCGATATGGCCCGCACCCTGGCCGAATGTCGCCGGGCCCTGGTCCCCGGCGGGCGGCTGGTCTTCAGCCTGGACCACCCCTTCCGGGACTGTTTTTGGGACGACGAGGACGACGAGCATGTCCTCTTTCCCGTGCGCAGCTATTTTGACACCCGGCCCACGGATTGGCGTTTTGAGGGCCACACCGGGGCCACCATGCGCACCTATCACCGCACCATCGCCGACTGGATCGATCTGCTGACCGGGGCTGGCTTCCGCCTCGTCCGCCTGCTGGAGCCGTCTCCGCTCCCCACCCTGGCCGACGATCCCTGGGCCACGGACTACGATATCGAAGTCGCCATGAAGGTGCCGCAAGTGATCGTTTTTGTGGCGGAAAAGGCAAGGAGTAAGGAGTAATGAGTAATGAACGTGGTTTAGATAGGATCGACAATGAAGAACGACATTGACGTAAACCACGTTCATTACTTTATTACTCCTTACTCCTTGCTCCATGTTCGGAGCAACGATACCCATGCCCACCCCTTTCACCCTGCCCACGGCGGCCACCATCACCCATGTGCAGACCGATAACTACCGCACCAAGACCTTTGTCTTGGACGCCCGGCTGGACGCCTACCCCGGCCAGTTCATCATGGCGTGGCAGCCCCGGTTTGACGAAAAGCCCTTCTCCCTGGTCAACGCCGACCCGGTGACGTTGATGATCACCGCGGTCGGCCCTTTCTCCCGGTTGATGCACGAAAAGCAGCCGGGGGATCGGATCTGGATCCGCGGCCCCTTCGGCAACGGCTTCAAGGTGGCGACAAGCCAGAAGCGGTTGGCGTTGGTCGGCGGCGGCTATGGAGTCGCCCCCCTCCTCTGGCTGGCCCGCACTCAGGCAGACACGGCTGACGCCATCACCGCCATCGTCGGCGCCCGCACCGCGGATGATCTGCTCTACATCGACCGCTTCCAAACCCACTTTGCCGCCATTCGCCATTCGCCATCCGCCATCCGCCATTCGCCATCCGCCATCCGCCCCACCACCGAAGACGGCAGCGCCGGAGAGCCGGGCATGGTGACCGGTGTGCTGGAACCCCTGTTACGGGCCGGACAGATCGACGCCATCTTCGCCTGCGGACCCCACGGCATGTTGGGGGCGCTGGAGAAGTTGGGGAGCCAATACAACGTCCCCGCCCAACTCAGTTGGGAGGCCTACATGCGCTGCGCCATAGGCATCTGCGGCGCGTGTGAGCATGACGGCACGGTTTTGTGTTTGGACGGGCCGGTTTTGGTCAGCGGGTGAAGGGCTGACTCCCGCCCCCCTAGCCCCCCAACTTTGGGGGGAACTGTAGACGGCCTCCCCCAGAATTGGGGGCCGGGGGGCGTGAAGGGCTGAACGGGTGAGTTTCATGTTGATCCCAAAAGGTACGCAACCCACCAATAAAACTTCCCAATTTTCAATTTTCAATTCTCAAATATAAATTTCCAAGGAACTCCATGTCAACCAAATCAACAACAACTTTGCCGACCCGCCAAGAACGCACCCTAAAAGACTACATCGGTCTCGTCTTCCGCGGCTTCGCAATGGGCAGCGCGGATGTGGTCCCCGGCGTCTCCGGCGGCACAATGGCCTTTATTTTGGGCATCTACGAAGAGCTGATCGACTCCATCCGCGAGGTGGGGCAGCCGAGGTTTGTCAAGGCCGTGGTCGGCTTCAAGATCAAAGAGGTCTTTCAGATCCTCAACTGGCCCTTTTTGCTGGCCGTGGTCTCAGGCATCCTGCTTGCCATCCTCACCCTGGCCAGGGGGTTGGAATGGGCCTTGACCAACCAGGCCGTCTATCTGTGGAGCTTCTTCTTTGGGCTGGTGCTGGCCTCGGTCTTCACGGTCAGCGGACGGGTCTCCCGCTGGGGCGCGGCCACGGCCCTGGCCACGGTGGCCGGCACCGTGGGGGCCTATATTTTGGTGGGGGCTGTGCCCTTGCAGACGCCGGAGAGCTGGTGGTATCTTTTTCTCAGCGGCGCCCTGGCCATCTGTGCCATGATTCTGCCCGGCATCTCCGGGGCCTTCATTTTGGTGCTGTTGGGCAAATATCAATATATCCTGGGCGCGGTCAATGACCGGGATTTTGTCACCATCGCCATCGTGGGGGTGGGGGCCGTGGTCGGTCTGGTCAGCTTTGCCCAGGTGCTGGGCTGGCTCTTCAAACGCTACCACGATATGACCGTGGCCGTACTCATCGGCTTCATGCTGGGCAGCCTGCGCAAGATCTGGCCGTGGAAGGAAGTCATGGCCACCATCACCGACCGCCACGGCGAGCTGATCCCCACGGTGGAGCGCAACATCCTGCCCGCCCTGACGATCAACGGCAGCTTCAACAGCCAGATCCTGATCGCCCTGGGCCTGGGTTTGGCCGGTTTCGTCCTGGTGATCTTGCTGGACCGGTGGGCGAATCAAGCTAAATAATTGGGTGGTGTGGAAACAAAACGGGGCGCACATCTCAAGGATGTGCGCCCCGTTTTGTTTTCACACCATCCACCTATTTCCCGTGAATATGGCAGAACTCGCTTCCGGCCTGGGCCCGCAGCTTGCATGGATTGCCGCTCTTTGTCGTGGCCTGGCAGTAGACCGCCGCCGATCTCGTCTGCGGCTCCCCAATCTCAGTCTCAGCCTCAGTCTCAGCCCCAGTCTCAGCCCCAGTCTCAGTCTCGGTCTCAGCCTCAGCTTCAACGGTTGCAGGATGCAACAACGCCTCTCGCAGCCGCCCATATTCCGCGTTCAAATGGCGCACAATGGTCTGGGGATCTGGCACCAACCCCTCGTCGGTGATGATGCCCACGACCACCTGGCCATTATAGCTGAAAATGCTGATCCCCATGCCGATGTCCCCGCCCTGGGGAACCCAGCCCATCACCGTGCGGATGGCCCGCCCGGCAAAGTAGAGCTGCTCGGTCGGCCCTGGCACATTGGTGATCACCGCGGAGGTCTTGGAGGTGAAGAAGGCAATGCCCAGGTTTTCCACCTCTGTGGGCGCGTTGCCCATGGCTTGCAGGATCGCCAGGGACACCACGGCCTCCGGCGTCTCTTTGATAGCCGTCATGTCCCGATTGATAAAGTCCAACCGAGCCACCGGGTCCCCTTCGCCCAGGGGCAGGGTGGGCACCACCAGGCCAAAGTAGTTGCCCAACTCCTTCAACGCCTTGGCCGGGTCCCGCAGATTGACCGGCATCATGGCCTTGATGGTCTTGCCCGCCGGGTCTACCTCTCGCTCCAGCATATAGCCCCGCAGCCCCCCGGTCACCACGGACAACATCACATCGTTCAACGACGCCCCGGACGCCTTGCACAGCCTTTTCACCTCATCCAACCCAAAGGGCGCGGACCAGGCCACCCGCTTGCTCACCCCCAACTTGCCCTTGAACAGGGTTTTGGTGTCTGTGGGCAGCAAAGTCAGCCGGGCCAAGGCCGCGCCATAGCTGGCCGTAGTCCGGGTCAGATTCCAGATATGGGGCGGATTGACCAGGGTTTCCAGCCCCTCTTGGATCACCATGCTCGTGACCCGGCGGGTGGTTCCCAGGGCGTGGCTGGCAAAGTTGATCAGGTTGAACACCCCGTCCAGGGGCCCAGATGGGCGTCGGGCGGGCCGGGGTTCGGGCTGGGCCGCGTCCGGCTCTGTGTCGCACATGGAGAGCATCACCTGCATCAGCGCGATGCCGTCGGCGATACAGTGGTGCAGGCGATAAAAGGCCACGGTCCCCGGTCCATAGCCCTCGATCAGATGATATTGCCAGGGCGGTTTGGAGAAATCCAAGGGCGTGCCGGCCAGATCGCTGATCATATCGTAGAGCGCCGCCTCATCTCCGGGGCTGGGCAAGGCCACCCGATGCACATGGGCGTTGATGTCAAAGCGCTCGTCGGTCTCCCAATTGGGCGACTTCATGATCAGCCCCGTCTCCACCACCCGCTTGCGGAAGCGGCTGAACTGGGCAACCAGTCGGTTCTCGATGGTCGCCTTGAAGCGCTCGAACTCCACTTCGCCATCAAAGAGGAAAAAGCCATTGATCATCATCAAATTGGTCGGTCTTTCCATGTGCAGCCAGGCGGCGTCTACACTGGACATAGGCTGTCTCGACATGGTGAATCTCCTGTGGTGGGTGGGTTGGGTGGCGTCTTTGGTCCCTGAAACTATAGCACGGAGCCGGGGTTGGGGCAAGATGGGCATTTGATCTCAGCAATTCTCAGCCTGACCGGAATGGGGCGCGGTTTCGATCTGCGTGTATCGGAACAATCGGCGTTCTTTTCAGCGGTCAGACTGAGATTTGCTGGGTTGGTCTGGATTTGGTTGACCGGCTTGAATAGGGCGAGTATAATGGTGCAACGACGTATCGAAATGCCGGAAGTGGTGTTTGGTGTCTGTATAAATGATTGTAGATGGAGGAGCAATGGAATTTCAGATTGAGGTTGAGCAGGAAGACGACCGGCGTTGGATTGCCCAGGTGATGGACACCCCTGGCGTGATGGTCTATGGGGAC
>CAZKEX010000235.1:0-7531 GCA_964551895.1 uncultured Caldilineaceae bacterium
CCAGGTCGCCGGCGCGGGATAGTCAACCCACCGCCCAAGTTTGACATCCGCCCCCATTCCGCGTATACTTTTGCCTAGATGCGGGCGTAGTTCAGTGGTAGAACGTCACCTTCCCAAGGTGAATGTCGAGAGTTCGAGTCTCTTCGCCCGCTCTAAATTGTAAGAAAGGGAGAGGGGGATGGTCAATTGACCATCCCCCTCTCCCTTTCTCTTTACATCCTATCCGCTACCCAGAGGTACATGGCTAGCCATTCGGCGCTGGTCTCGTCCAGGTCGTCAAAGTCCAGGTCGGCCAGGCTGGCTTGGTACTCCTTGCCATTGCGCCGCACCCATGCCTGGATGCCCCAGCGTAGATTGCTGTCCGCTGCGACCAAGCCGAGAACCTTCACCCTTGTGCTGATCATTGGCCCGGCCAATTCAGCCATGAGGGGAAAGGTGATGTGATCGCCCAAGGCGGTCACCAGCCTGACGAACGCATCTTCCTCGTCATAGCAATCCATGATCGCTTCGTCCAATAGCGCTTGCATGTGTGCTTCGTCGATCATGGGTTGTCTCCTTTTGTGACCTGACTTTTCCTACGCCGGACTCGCAAGATAGCGGATAGGGTCTTACGCTACCCTTGCTCATGCATAGCTGAAGATTTCCAGGGAGACCACCTCCATCGGCTTGGCCTCGCCGTGAACCAGACGGCGCACGATTTCTGTGGTTTCTCGATCAAAGGCGATCTCCTCGCAGCGCACGCAGACGCGGGCCGGAATGTCATTGACCAGGACCCGCCGCCCCTCGATCAAGAAGACCTCTGAGACTTTCTGCGTCCGAAATTCTTGGTTGCCACAGACCTCACATGTGTTCATTGTCAGCCATATCCTACGCCATTGTAAAGACAGCACCGACTAGTGCCGATCCTGCCGGGCCGCCGCTATAAACTCTATGCATCTTTCACATCTCGGAACATTGCCATCGGGGACCGTCGCAGGAACTCTATGTCAGGATGGATGGAAGTAGCCCCATCATACCGCAACTCATCCCCACATGCAACCGCTTTATTATGCTTGCTGCTACTCCCACTACGGCTTCACGTGCTGTGGTAACAGCCGTTGAATCTTGTCTGCCTCTCCCATCTCTTGGTTCTCCTTCATCGAGCCAACCTTACCCTGGTTCGGATTATGATCCGGGAGCGTTGTAATACCCCGTTCTTGGTCCGTAGGCAAAGCCTCTAGCGCCGCCGACACTATCCCCAGCGTCACATCATCAATATACAGATTGCTGTTGATGGAACTATCCGTCTCCGCCCGAATATCCAGTGTCACTGTCTGCCCGGCATATTGTGCCAAATTAACCCGGCGCACTGCCCATCCATACGTATTAGTGGCATCACACAGATCAAACACATCCATCACCGTCCCGTTGACAATCACACCGCCGTAGTCATACCCGCAGGCATCGTCGGAACCAATCCAATAGGAGAACTGTAATATTGTGCGTTGGGTCGGTACCTGTAAATCCTGCCACAACACCGATATCTCATTGTCATCTCCCCCCAACCATGCCGCCCACTCCCCACTGTGCGGATCAATAGGCAGATGGCTGCCATCCACAATCAAAGACCACCCCTGAGCCGAATATTCCGCCCAACCCATATTTGCTCCCAGCTCAAAGTCCCCATTCTGTACTACATTGACGATCGGATCCGGGCGACTCACTATGGGCAGATAGATCCGGTTCGCTGTCGGGTTAACTTCCCCGCCACCTGCTGATATCTTGTAATTTTCCTGAGGGATCTGACTGATTGGAACATCTGTCGCCAGGTCGATCAATTTTGCTGCGCCGAATACTTCTAGCCCATATGTGTCACTGGGGCTTGCTCCTGGCTTCGGGACAACCTTGATTGTGTAAGTGCCTGCCTTCAAGACTGGCGCATAGACGAGATCGTCTCCATTTTCGTCCGTTGTATAGTACAACACACCCGGGATCCCTCGCACATACTCTTGTCCAGTAAACGTAATCGTGTCGCTCGATATAGATAAACCATCTGGATCTGTCACAACCAAACTGACTGGCGAATGAGTCTGCACAAGCAAGGGTGCTTGCTCGACGGTTACCCGTCCATAGCTCCGAAACTCCTTCGCAGCCTTGCGCTGATCCTTGCTCGAATAGATGATCCCTTTTGATGGATTTGCTGCCTCCACGACGTTTCGACTCGGATCGCTTCCCCCCACATACATGGCCACATGGGTGATATTTGTCCCCGTCGGCGAACCGGCAAAAAACATCAAATCCCCAGGCTGTAGGTCCCCCTCGCTGATGACCGTCGTGTTACCATCCCGCTGTCCCTGCGCCCCCTCCTGTGAAATAGGATATCCCGGATACTTAGCCGACCCTGCGGCCTTGTTATATGCCCAGAGGATCAGGCCAGAACAGTCCAGTCCCTTGCCTAGGACAATTTTCTTATCTGCGGCCCGATAGTAATTGTACCCATCGTTCAAAATCTTTGTGGCGCTGACATACTCCTTTGGATTCGTCCAACTCCATCCCTTTCCGCCCCAAAGATACTCGCCCCCCACCACGGTTTTGGCAATCGCTGCTGCCTGACTTCTCAAATTCCCGACATCGGCATTTGTTTTTACGCCGGTGATCTTGATGGTGCCCCAGGACGGATACCGCCGATCAGTTTGGGGTGACGAGTTTGTATCTAGAACAACACTTAGATAGTTGCGGCCCGTTGGATTTCCAGTGACCACCGTTGTCTTGCTGCCACTAACGTGCTTCAAGACGTGATCACCCCACTTGATCCCACCCCAAATAAAAGCAAGTCCCCCCACACTGTTCGGTGTGATCGGGTCTGCCAACGTCGACTGCCACATCGGTTCTGCCGCAACACTAATCGAAAAGGAATCCCAATAGCCCTTACCCGCCTCCGTCATAGGCAGATATGAATCCCAACTATACAGATCGTAATCAAAGCTGATCACATATTGGCTCGCCGGTGTCAACAGTGCTGCCGCTCCATGATAACCTTGATCTTGTTCAGCCGTTTCTGAACGGTTTGCAATGCCCATCCTAATCGTATCACCTAGTATGCTGACCTCTGGGCTTCCTGGACAAGATCCACAGGTAGTCCAACTAAAGACGGGACTCTCTTGATCTGCCCTTGAATTAGCAGGCGGAATTATCAAAAGAAAACTAAGAACGAGTAAGAGAGACAAGAATGACTTGGTTTTCATTTTAGGCCTCCTTTATATGGTTTGCTACAAGAAAATCTTCGCTGATCCAAGCAGTAGCCTTTGATTATCTTCGCACCACTTCTGGTTCCCCCTTTATTATACACCCAAATATCGCTTCCTGATCTCTCAAACATCTATCATGTCTCTATCATATTTCCCTCAATCCACAGTTTTTCAATCTCCAAACCCTCCTCCCATCACCCCTCTTACTGAATTCAATGGCATGATTCCCACGTGATAGAGATCTTGGGCGCTAACCTGGTGATGGACCTGCACTCTCTGTGCCGCTACGTCACCGATCTGGGTGATCAGCTTGAGATCGTGGCCGTCGTTGATGGCAGGCGTATCCCCTGCTCTCCTCTGGTGGGTGACGAAGAAAGAATTGGTTTTGACCGCAATCTCCCTCTTGCGACGGACGATTTTCAGGAGTAAAATAGGTCTATCCGGTCCTGGGGTTTTTGATCCCTGACCGGAACAATCCGAAACCATCGCCCAATCTACCAAACAAAGGAAGAATGCAAATGGCTAACCAATCATGCGCAAATTGTAGCTTACGGGCCAAGTATGATGCGGCCCCCAAGTCCCTGGCCGGTCGCTTCTGGCGCTGGCATATCAACTTCTGCCCCGGCTGGAAGGGCTACTTCACCTCGCTGCCCAAAGAGGAGAAGGCCAAGCTGGCATTGCAGTATAGTTTCAAGCGATATCAGTAGGGATCAGGATTCAAAAATCGAACGCTGATCTTCCTGATGCACGCAGATCGGCGCTGATCTGCCAATCAGATCAAGAAAAATCAGCGAAAATCTGCGTGCATCAGGAAAATCAGCGTCCAATTAAAAAGGACGTCGGCTCGAAAGCCGACGTCCTTTTTGATCCAACTTTATCCACCCGACCGAGGGGTCTATTCCTCCCGGTTGGGGTCCAGCAGCCAGGCCACCAGGCTGTTGATCTCCTCTTCGCTCATGCGCTCGGCGAAGTTTGGGGTCATGAGGCCACCCACGTAGCCTTCGGCCAGGTGGGAATCGGGATCGACGATGCTGGTGTAGACATAGGTCTCGGCATCCATGCCGGGGACCACGCTGCCGGCCCGCTCGTAGAGGTTCTTCATGTTGGGGCCGACGGGACCCCGGTTGTCCGCGGTCTGGTCCTGGTCTAGGTTGTGGCACCCCAGACAGGCCATGCCGTTGACCCCAGCGCCCCATAGCTCCGCCGGGGAGCGGGGACCGGTGGAGACCTCCACCGGGGCGGCGGGCACAAAGTCGCCGATGGTCTGGGCCTCCGGGGCCTTGGACACGTCACGGAAGGGCTGCCAGGGATCTTCCTCGGCGCTCTGGGCCAGGGCGGCGTCCCGGAAGTTCATCACGTAGTCCGAGACCTGCTGCACCTGGTCCGGGCGCATGGGGCCGCCATAGGTGTTGCCCCAGGTGGGCATGATCTGCGCCCACTGGGTGTTCGTCTTGCTGGGGCGGCCAGCGGCCACGGTCAGCAGCACATAGGACTCCAACGAGCCGAGATAGTTCACATCCTTGATGCGCTCGGTGAAGAAGTAGTGGCTTTGCAGGGCCGGCGCCACCCCAGGCAGCCCCTTGCCGTCTGGGCCATGACACGATGCGCAGTTGCCGACATAGAGTTCGGCCCCATTTTCGATGGAACGGGCCTCCCAGTTCATGGTCTGAAGCGCCATGCGGGGATCTTCTGTGATGGTGGTCAAGAAGATCACCACAAAGGCAATCAAGAGGGAGGCGATCCCGATCAGGATCTTGAGAATAGGTGAGCGGATGTACAGATATTTAGTCAAGGTAAGTTACTCCCCAGAGGGTGCGCGGCCCAGGGTGGACAGCAGAATGGTCCACGGATTGTGCTTCTTCAGGCCATACTGTTCCCAATAATAGGCATCCTCGTGGACGAAGAAGTGCTTCTCGAAGTCTTCGGCCTCGCCCTGAGAACTGAGCCAATGGATTTCCCAATCGATCCGCTTCAGGCTCGGTTGATCCTGGGTGATGCGCAGGATGCCGTAGGCCTGGTTGAACTCTTTGTCCGCTTCGTCATAGGCGGCGATGCTGTGGACATATTCGTGGTAGAGTTCGGCGAATTCGTGGTCCATGGCCGCCGGTTCTTCCCGGGTGTCATAGACGCCCACGGGCAGATGGGCATAGCCGATCTCCCGCACCAGGCCAGACCCCTCTTCGGGCATCAGCTCTTGGACGACTTCCACGGCCGGCGCACCGGCCACGGCGTATTGGGGTGTACCCATCCAGCTCAGGATGATCATGACCACACCGGCCACGATCCCGCTGATGATGGCCACCCGGCGGTCGCTGCCCCGACGGCTGGGGTTGCGATCCAGATAGGGGATGCCCATGAGCAGCACAAGCAGGACGCCGGGCAGAATCACACCGGCCCACAGCTTGTCCGCCACCTTCAACATGCCCTGGAGCCAATAGAAGTACCAGGGCGCCACCGTGTGCAAGGGCGTTGACTGGGGATTGGCCACGTTCTCCAAGGGGGCCTGGAAGAAGAAGGCGGTCACAAAGACCAGCAGAGCCGTGAAGCCGATCAGCACGGCGGTCTCGTCGATAAAGACATCGGGCAGGAAATAGACCCGGCGATCCGCTGGCACCCGGTTGGCCGTGTCCTGGCCAATTTCCTCTTCGGCGGCCGGCAGGCTGATGCCAAAGTGCACAACTTTGTAGTAGTGTACAAAGAAGAAGAGGAAGAGTACCAAGGGCAGGAAGACCACATGCAGCAGATAGAAGCGCAACAGACCGTTGGCCCCAATATCCGGCGCGCCACGGGCCAGCAGGTTGACCGTCTCGCCCACGATGGCCGGGGGCACGGCTTCGGCCATGGAGGTGCCGATGGTGACAGCCCAGAAAGCCAGTTGATCCCAGGGCAGCAGATAGCCAGAGAAGCTGAGGAAGAGGGTGACAACCAGCAGGATCACCCCGGTGAACCACGTAAACTGCCGAGGGGCCTTGTAGCTCCCGGTCAGATACGTTCTCACCATGTGGGCCGTGACCACCACCACCATGACCTCAGCCCCCAGTCGGTGCAGATCCCGCATGAACTGGCCAAAGGGCACGTTGCTCAACAGCCGGATCATGTCCGGGTAGGCCCGCTCCGGGGAGGGGGCGTACCAGACCATCAGGATCAGGCCGGTGATCACCTCTACAAGGAAGATATACGTGGACAGCAGCCCCAGCCGGAAGGTGTGGGTGAAGCGGGTCACGCTCTCGTGGTAGTAGGTGGGTTTGATATGGAGCAGGAAGGTCTCGGAATGGGGCTTGAGACGGGGGTTGGGGCGGCCCGGCGGTTCGCCACGGACCATGCTCCGAAAGTCACTGGGGCTGATGCCGGCAGTGACTCGGGTGAAGACATCTTCAAACGCCGCCGAAGCTGTGGCGACGAGACCCTTCTTAGGGGCATCTTGTTGTACGGCCATAAGGTCACGATCTCCTTAGCAGGTTAGCAGAGCTGGACCACTAAAGGGTTGGTGCAAGGACAATAGATGAACTTGCCTTGATGATGGAATCCACATTGGCTGGCGGAAAGCGCTGGCTTTCAAAGCAATCTTGTGTTAGCTATGCGCCTTGCCGAGGATTTTCTTGCCGGTGTTGACAACCACCTGGGCGTCGGGTGAGGGCAACGGGGCGGCCACGATAGCTTCCGGCGTATCCGTGGTTTGGCCCACGACTTCGCCATTTTGCAACACTTCCACGGCAAACTCATCCAAGGACCGGGGGGCCGGGCCTTCGATATAGACACCCTGGGCAGTAAACTTGGAGCCGTGGCACGGGCACTCGAAGCGGCTGTTGGAGGCTTCCCATTTGTACAGACAGCCCAGATGGGTACAGACCATGTAGAGGGCTTTGATCCCTTCGTCGGTCTGGACCAGCCAGAACTTACCGGCCACCTCGGCTTGAGGCGGGGTGCCAATGCTGGGCATGGACGAGGCCGGACCCAGGATAAACTTGCCACCAAACTCGCCCTCTTTGAACTTGGGGTACAGAAATTCATAGGTGGCATAGCCGCCCTGGGCCGCGATCAGCCCCAGGGCCGCACCCCAGGAATAGGTCAGAAATTCCCGGCGGTTGATGCCCGACTGGCCGGCCGGCTCCACCGCGGCCTGGGTGCCGGCGGGACCGGCGGTCGTGGCAGGGCGGGAGGCGGGCATGGGGGCTGGCGGGGCGCTCCCTGTGGCGGCGGGTTTCTTGGCGGCTGCGCTGGCCTTGGCCGCGGCAATCCGATCCGCTGCGGGTGTGGCAGCTGGGCTGGCCTTGGCCGGCGCCTCGGCTTTGACTTCAGCCTTG
>CAZKEX010000236.1:0-3250 GCA_964551895.1 uncultured Caldilineaceae bacterium
TACCGCAAAAGCGACCTACCCTACGGGGCCTTTTCCAACTTCTCTCCGCACCCCATCGAGTTGGACGGCCACACCTGGCCCACGGTGGAACACTACTACCAGGCCCAGAAGTTCGCCGGGATGCCCGAGGGCGAGCGCCACATGGCCGAGGTCCGCCAGGCCGCCACCGCCTACGACGCCCGCAAACAGGGCATCGACCCCTCCCGTCCCCTGCGCCCGGACTGGGACGAGGCCCGGCTGGATGTGATGTGGCGGGGGATCCAGGTCAAGTTCGACACGTATTCGGAACTGGAAGAATTGTTGCTCGATACCGGAGAAGAGGAGATCGCTGAGAACTCCCCTTACGACAGCTTTTGGGGCGTCGGGCCCGATGACGACGGAGAGAATCAGTTTGGCAAAATGCTCATGCGGCTGCGCGGTGTGCTTGACCAAGCGAAAGAGCAAGAGTAAACTGAGCGGAAAGTGTGCAATGTTGTTCAGTTCAGGAGAAGTCTATGTATCCCATGCCTGTAGTTCTGCCCATCTCTGACCTGTGCCATGACCAGGCCCAAATAGTTGATCGGCTCGGTGACGGTCCTATTCTGCTGACCCAGCAGGATAAAGCCGTAGCTGTTTTGGTGGATCCAACGCAGTGGAATCGGCTTTTAGAGCAATTGGAAGATCTCCAAGATGCATTAGACGGCCTTGCAGCGCTGGCCGAGTACCGGAAAGACCCATCGCAGGCCACCCCTCTGTCCGAAGTTCTATACGAATTCGGCATTTCAGAACATCTCCTCGCTGAAGAGGCCGAAAGCTATGAGTAGCTGGCAAATTGAGTTCGACCGCCCAGCCAAAAAGGCACTTAAACGGATGCCGGCCAATCTGCGCAGACGTATTCTTGCCGCCACGTATCGACTCGTCGAAGATCCCATTCCGTTTGGCTCAATAAAACTCGTCGGCTATGAAAATCTGTATCGAATACGGGTCGGAGATTGGCGCGTTCTCTATTCGATTGAGCATGGCAGGCTGCTTATCCTCGTTGTGGATATTGGGCCAAGGGGACAGATGTATCGTAATTTGTAACCAATTCACCTACGTTTAACGAAAGCGAGAGAACCAAACACCATGTCAAACCCCATCGTCACCGGCCCCACCTATGCGGAAATGCGAGATCCTCTGCTTCTGCCCGAAAGTCTGCGGGCGGCGGCAAAACAGGCCCTCCACGAGGATGAGCTGAGTCCCCTCAACCTGTTCAACATCAACTGGAAGAACACCGGGGGCGAGGTGGAAAAGATTGTGCTGCCCAAGGAGTTGACCGGGGTGGACGCCAACATCATCGTCCTCAGCGGGCGCAACTTCCCGTCGGGCAGCATGAAGGTCGGTCCGGCCTACTTCACCCTGGCCGAAAAGGAAGCCACCGCGGATCTGCGGCCTGGGGACAAGACGGTGATCGGCCCCAGCACAGGCAACTTTGGCATCGGCACGGCCTATGTCAGCAAGCTCAAGGGCTACAAGGCCATCGTGGTCATGCCCGACAACATGAGCGAGGAACGCTATGACCGCATCCAAAAATATGGCGGCGATCTGGACCTGACCCCCGGCACCGAGTCGGATGTGATCCTGACTTTGGAGCGCACCCACAGCGAATATGTCAGCAAGCCGGATGTCTACGAAGTGCTGGCCCAGTTTGAACTGCTGCCCAACTATCGCTTCCACCGGCATGTGACCGGCCACGCGGTGACCGAGGCGGCCCGGGGCGTGGGCAATGGCAAAGTGGCGGCCTTTGTCAGCGCGCCGGGCAGCGCCGGCACCCTGGCCGCGGGGGACTATGTAAAGTCCCTGTGGCCGGAGAGCAAGATCGTGGCCCTGGAACCCCGCCAATGCTCCACCCTCTTCGATGGCGGCCAGGGCCAGCACCGCATCGAGGGCATCGGCGACAAGATGGTGACGCTGATCCACAATGTCTTCAACACGGATCTGCTCATGCTGATCAACGACGAGGAGACGGTCCAGGGCATGGAGGTGGTGCAGAGCGGCGCTCACGTATTGGCCGAGCGCCTGGGCGTGGCCGCGGAAGTGGCCGCCCAACTGGTGGGCAAGTTTGGGCCGAGCTGCATCTGCAACATCATCGGGGCCATCAAGACCGCCAAAACTCTGGGTCTGGGCAAGGGGGAGAACGTGGTCACCATCGCCACGGACAGCTATGACCGCTATCCCTCGGTCAGCCAGGCCCTCTATGGCCGTGTGGGCGGCAAGCCCTCGGACGACCTGCTGGAGACCTGGGCCAAGGCCGTCTTCCTGGGGGCCAGCCTGGGCGAGATCGTGGACCTCAACCAGCCCGGCCAGCACGAACGCTTGCAGCAGATGAAGTCCGACGTGTGGACCCAGTTCGGCTACGACGCCGCCTACATCCGCCGCATGGCCAGCCAGGATTTCTGGGATGGCGAGTACGCCAAGATCAAGGAGATGGACCCCCTGATCGAGCAGACACGGGGCAGCCTGCCCACGGTTTAAGGCAGCAGTGTAGGCCAGCCCCACGCCAAGGGAGGGGCTGAAATCGTTCCACCATCTGCGAAAAAATGACAGAACTGTGGTATCATCTCTTTTGGAACTTTCCCTGCCTCGGATTTGAGGTTTGTATTCACAAAGGAGAAGATATGCAGAAAACATCTAAACCGATGAGCGTCATCCGGGTGGTCATGGGTGCCGCCCTGATGCTCGCCCTGTTCTGGGTCGTCGCATCCTTCGGCGGCGCATCGGCCACCATCCAGGCGGCGGATGTGGAGACAACTGTAGACAGCATCACCCTCAGCGGGCCGGCGACTGCCGCTCTGGGTCAGTCTGTGACCTACAGTTCAGCCTTTACCGTATCGACCATCGGGACTTGGTATGTGACCTATCGCTACCCAGTCGGGTTTGTCGTTACCGGACGCACACCGGGGGCGGTCAATGTCAACAATTCCCTGATCTGGAACCAGGGCAATCTGGGGGCGACCCGAACTCTGACGGTCACGGGTCAGCATAAAGTCGGCAGTTGTCCATCGTCTACGCACATCATCTCCTTGGGCGATGTCTACGATCCCGGCGCTGCTCTGCCCACGGCCAAGGTGACCACGACGGTGAGTAACGTTCATTGCGTGCTGTTGCCCAGGGTCTCGAAGTCGTATCCATAGTTGTGTGGCAACAGCTTGGATAGTTTCGAGATTGGGAGATTAAGAGATTGGGAGATTAAGAGATTGGGAGATTAAGAGATTGGGAGATTAAGAGATTG